>JBDLTZ010000118.1:0-17749 GCA_039805565.1 Chloroflexota bacterium
CTGCCGTACACCTGGCAGCGTGTGCCTCTGCGAGAGGGGCTCCGGCCCCCCACACGCTCCCCCCCGTCGGAGGGGCGCTTGCGCCCCCTCCGAACCTCCCCCGCAATGCGAGCCCTGCCAGACCGACGTCCCGAAGTTGGCGGAGTGAGCTTGCCGGAGCCGCTGTTGAGCCTCTTATACGGGCCGGTGCTCATTGCGCCATCTTCGGCATATCCGACACGCTGCTGCACCCTTTTGGGGTTCGAAGGGGCGAAGCCCCTCGCCGGGGGAGTCCAGAGGGGCCGCGGCCGGTCCCTCTGGGCGGGGTGCGGGGCGCAGCCCCCGCCGCACCACTCGACGCGCATCGAGCCAGCGGGGTGCGGGGCGCAGCCCCCGCCGCACCACTCGACGCGCATCGAGCCAGCGAGGTGCGGGGCGCAGCCCCACCCTACTCGGCGCCGACGCGCGCCGGCACATCCCGCAGCGCCGCGATGATCCGGTCCTCGAGCGTATCCTCGTCGCTGTTCGCCACGCGCCCGTTGCGGTCCATCCACTCGATCGTCGCCGCGATATGCGACCTGCGGTCGGTGGTGGGGCGCCACTCCGGCAGCAGGCGCTCCAGGGCCGCGTTGCGGAACACCTGGGTGTGGGCAAAGTTCGCGCGCAGGCTCGCGTAGCGCTCAGGGTTGACGGCGATCAGCAGCTCGGCCGGTGCGCCCACCAGCTCCGCCTCGACGCCCAGCGCGTTGGCGGCGGCGCGGTGCCACTCGGCCCAGGTGATCGGGTCGGGGTGCGCCATGTTGACCACCAGGCCGAGGGACTCCGGGTTTCCGAGCAGGCCGGCGTAGGCCTCGCCGGCGTCTGGAGCGGGGAGGAACTGAAAGTAATTGAGGCCGTCGCCCACCACCAGCAGCGGCTTGCGCTTCCGCAGCCGGTCGATCCAGTCTGTGCGCCAGTCCACCTGGCGCCAGAGCGGGTGACCAGGGCCGTAGGTGAAGCTCGGCTTGACCACCGTGGCCGGGAAGCCCTCCTCGGCGTGGGCGCGCAGCAGCAGCTCGTCGGCCGCCACCTTGCCCGCGCCATAGCCGCCGTCGTGGCGGCCGTTGAGCGGCGCCGTCTCGTCCTGGTAGAGGCCGGCGAAGGGCGGGCCGTAGGTCATCACCGTGGAGGTGTGGATGAAATGTCCCACGCGGCCGCGCAGGGCGCGCACGGCGGAGGCGGCGTCCTCCGGGGTGAAGGAGATCATGTCGATCGCCGCGTCGAAACGCTCCTTCTGGAGAGCGGCCTCAAACGCCTCGCGGTCCTTGCGGTCGCCGTGGATGACGCGCACCTCGGCGCGCGGCGGGTCGGAGCGCTGGCCCCGGTTGAAGAGCGTCACCTCATGGCCGCGCTGGAGGAGCGACTGGACGATGCCCCGGCTGATGGTGCCGGTGCCGCCGATAATCAGGACGTGCATGTGTGTTCTCCTCGTCGAGATTCGCTGATCATGGTTCTTCGCCTTCGCAGCCTGTGTGCTCTGCGAGAGGGGCTCCGGCCCCCCTCCCGCTCCCCCCCGTCAGAGGGGCGCTTCCACCCCCTCCGAACCTCCCCCGCAATGGCTCTTCGCTTCCGCAGGGTGTGTGCTCTGCGAGAGGGGCTCCGCCCCCCCTCCCGCTCCCCCCCGTCAGAGGGGCGCTTCCGCCCCCTCCGAACCTCCCCCGCAATGCGAGCACTACTAGACCGACGTCCCGAAGTTGGCAGAATGAGCTTGCCGGAGCCGCTGTTGATCTTCTTATACGGGCCGGTGCTCGTTGCGGCATCTTCGGCATATCGGACACGCTGCTGCACCCTTTTCAGGTTCGAAGGGGCGAAGCCCCTCGCCGGGGGAGTCCAGAGGGGCCGCGGCCGGTCCCTCTGGGCGGGGTGCGGGGCGCAGCGCCCGCCCCAGCACTCGACGTGCACCAAGTCGGGGGGGTGTGGGGCACAGCCCCACCACACCACCTACAGCGCCGCCCCCTCCTCCTCGGCCTGCCGCAGCTCGCGCCGGTACATCGCCGCGTAGCGCTCATTCAGCGCAAGCAGGCTCTGGTGCGTCCCCTGCTCCACCACCCGCCCATCCTCGAGCACCACGATCTGATCGGCATCGCGCACCGAGGCCAGCCGCTGGCTCACCACCAGGCAGGTGCGCCCGGCGCGCGCGTCCCCGAGCTCCCCGATGATCTCCGCCGCAGTTGCCGGGTCCACGCTCGCCAGCGCGTCATCGAGCAGCAGGATGCGCGGGTCCCGCACCAGCGCCCGGGCGATCGCCGTGCGCTGCTTCTGCCCGCCCGAGAGCGTCGCGCCGCGCTCCCCCACCACCGTCGCCAGCCCCTTCGGCAGCTGCGCCAGGTCGTTCGTCAGTCGCGCGCTGCGGGCCGCCTCGTGCACCCGCTCGTCGGGCACGCGCTCCAGTCCCAGGGTGATATTGTCGCGCAGCGGCATGCTGAACAGCAGCGTCTCCTGCGGCACATAGCACACCGCCTGACGCAGCGCCTCGAGCCGCACCTGCCGCACGTCCACCCCATCGACCAGCACCCGCCCCTCGTCCGGGTCACGCACGCGGCCGAGCAAGCTCAGCAGCGTGCTCTTGCCCGCGCCGGTAGCCCCCACGATCCCCAGGGTCGTGCCGGCGGGGATATCCAGCGTCACGTCGCGCAGGGCCCAGCGCCCCTTGCCCTCAGCGCGCACCCCCACGCCCTCTAGCCGCACGTCGCCGCGCACGGCCGGCGAGACGGCGTCGGGCGCATCGACGATCCGCGGCTGGCGCCGCAGGACCTCGCCGACACGCCCCGCGGCGGCGCTCCCCTGCTGGAGGCGCTCAAAGGCCTGGGAGAGCTGCTGCGCCGCGCTGCTCAGCAGACCCAGGTAGACAATGAACTGCACGTACTGGCCGAGCGTCAGCTGCCCGCCGATCACTAGCGCGCCGCCCACGCCGAGCACCAGGGTGGCCGCCAGCCGCACCACCAGGCTCGGCAGCGGCGAGATGGCGCTGCTCCGCAGCACGAAGTCAAGGCTGCGTCGGGCGTAGATCTCGTTGGCGTGCTTGAAGGCCGCCACCGTCGGCTGCTCCTGGGCGTAGGCGGCCACCATGCGCGCCGCCCCCAGGTGCTCCTGCGCGAAGCCCGACAGGTGCGCCATCTCGGACTGCACCTTGTCGAACGACTGCTCCAGCACGCGCCCGAGGAAGATCTGCGCCGACAGGCTCAGCGCCAGCAGCACCACCACCATAATCGCCAGCGGCGCGTTGGTGAGCGCCATCAGAGCCGTCCCGATCAGCAGCAGCAGCAGCGCGTGGATCGACATCTGGAAGCCAGCGCTGTAGAATCGCCAGATATAGATGAAGTCGTTCGAGGCGCGCGAGAGCAGCTCGCCCGTGCCGTAGGCCTGCATCGTCTGCTGGTCGAACAGCAGCGCGCGGTCGAACAGGTCTTTGCTCATCTGGTAGCTCACGCCGGCCGCGATCGAGCCGGTGAGCATGCGGAGCAGGTAGCGGAAGAGCGCCAGCGTGCAGGCCAGCCCCACCAGCCCGAGGGCATAGAGCAGCAGCACCTCCGGCCGGATGCCGCGCAGGAGCTCGTCGATCGCCATGCCAAGCACCGTCGGGCTGAAGGCGCTCGCGCTGGAACCGATCAGGGCGTACAGGGTGCCGACCGCCAGGTGGCGCCGGTAGGGCCGCATGTACGGCAGCAGGAAGCGCAGTCCGCTGTGTCGCATAGGGTGTCCCTGGTGCGTGCTGGGGCGGAGGAAGAGTACGATATTATATATTCTCTCGTGCCGATCATCATACTCCGGCGCTGACGTTTTGGCAAACGCACATCCCCGGCAGCAACAGGCTTGACAGCCATGATCCGCGGCAGTACCATCGCCGCCCACCGAGGATCCCTCCGACGCCGCCCCGTGCGGGGCGGTAAGCAAAAGGTGCTCCAATGACTCGACTCGTGCAGTTCATTGACTCCCAGGGCGCGCGCCGTGTGGCCACCCCCACAGCAGACGGGCGGGCGCTCCAGCTCCTCGCCGGCTACGACCGCGTCTACGACTTGGCTCTGGCCGCGATCCGCGCCGGGTTGCCGCTCGCCTCCCTCGCCCAGGCCCACCTGACGGCCGAGCAGACCGACTACGACCGCGTCGTGGCCGAGGGCCGGCTCCTGCCGCCGCTCGACGCCCCCGACCCGGCGCGCTGCACCGTCTCGCTGACCGGCCTGACGCACCTCGGCAGCGCTCGCTCCCGCGACCAGATGCACCAGGCGATCGCCGCCGGCACCGCCACCGACAGCATTCGCATGTTCCAGCTCGGCGTCGAGGGTGGGAAGCCTGCCGCGGGACAGATCGGCGCGCAGCCCGAGTGGGCCTACAAGGGCGACGGCCGCTGCGTCGTGTCGCCCGAGCACCCGCTGACCCAGCCCGCGTATGCCGAGGATGGCGGCGAGGAGGCTGAGATCGCCGGCCTGTACGTCATCGCGGACGACGGCACCCCCTGGCGCGTAGGATTCGCACTCGGCAATGAGTTCGCGGACCACGTGATGGAGCGCCGCAATTACCTGTACCTCGCGCACTCCAAGCTGCGGCAGTGCTCCTTCGGCCCTGAGCTCCTGCTCGGCGAGCTGCCCGAGGTCGTGAGCGGCACGGTCCGTATCCGCCGCGGCGACGGCATCGTCTGGAGCAGCCCGTTCGAGAGCGGTGAGGCCCACATGTGCCACGCGATCGCCAACCTGGAGCATCACAACTTCAAGTACGACCTCTTCCGGCGCCCCGGCGATGTCCACGTTCACTTCTTCGGCGCGAACGGCGTGAGCTTCGGCGCCGGCGTCCAGACCCAGGACGGCGACCTGTTCGAGGTCGAGGCGCCGCTGTTCGGGCGCCCACTCCGCAACCCGCTCCGCGTGGAGGCCGAGCAGCCGCTCGTGGGCGTGCGCGTGCTCTGAAGCCGGCCCTCTCTCCCACGGCAGCTCGGGGGGCGCAGCGACAAGACACGAGCGTGGTGTTTGGCGCACCACGGAGGTGTTGACATGCGCCTGCCCGCGTGTTAAATTGAATGTACGTTCATTCAAAGAAAAAGACGCCGATGTCCCCACGCACCGAAGACCAGAACGAGGCCATCCGCGCCGAGACGCGTGCCAAGATCATCGAGGCCGCCCTGACGCAGTTCAGCGAGCACGGCTACGGCCAGACATCCGTCCGCATGATCGCGCAGGCCGCCGGAGTCTCCCAGGGACTGATGTACAGCTACTTCACGAGCAAGGAGCACCTGCTGGCGGAGATCTTCCAGCGCAGCATGGCCGATGTCCGCGAGTCCTTCGCGCTCGCCGAGGCCTCCGGCGCACCACGCGAGCGCGTCGCGGGCCTCATACGCGCCGCGTTCGCGCTCATCCGGCGCAACACCAGCTTCTGGCGCCTCTCCTACGGCGTCCGCATGCAGCCGGCGGTGCTCGCCGCGCTCGGCGACGACGTCCAGGGCTGGGCCGCCCAGATCCACGCGACGCTCGAGCGCTACCTGCGCGAGGCGGGCGCGCCGAACCCAAGGATCGAGGCCGCGGTGCTCTTCGCCGTGATCGACGGCGTCGCGCAGCACTACGTGCTCGACCCGGCGCACTATCCGCTCGACGACGTCCAGGCAGCGCTGGTCGAGCAGTACCTTCAGTAACATCAGGAGGAAGGCATGATCGACGTCATCCGCCGCGCGGGGCCGGCCGCCCTCGCAGACCAGGCACGCGACATCGCCGCCGAGGTTCGCTCATCGTACGCAGGCCTGTCGCACGCGCAGCTGAACTGGAAGCCTAACCCCGAGGCGTGGAGCGTCGGCCAGTGCTTCGAGCACATGCTGATCGCAAACAGCTCGTACGTCCCGACCTTCGAGGAGCGCCTCAGCGGCCGGCGCGGCGCGACTGCATGGGAGCGACTCCCCCTCCTCCCGGGTGTGTTCGGCCGCATGCTCGTCAGCACGCTCAACCCCGAGTTCAAGGGCCACGTCGAGGCGCCACCCGTCTTCCGCCCCACCTCGAGCGACATCGACACCGCGGTGGTCGGGCGCTTCCTCGACGGCTACACGCGGCTGATCGACTTCCTCGGCGCGCACGGCGAGGCCGAGTTACGCCGGCTGATCATCGCGTCCCCGGCGTCGAAGGTCATCACCTACAGCGCCCTCGACGCCTGCCGCATCATCGTCGTCCACACGCGCCGCCACCTCGCGCAGGTGGACGCTGTCATGCGGCTACCCGGCTTCCCCGCAACCTGAGTCGCTTGTCCTGCCACATACGGCGTCACGCTCTCATAGCCTCTTGCCCTCACTCCTCGCCACTCACTCTCCCTGCCGCTGGAGAGGGGGCGGCGAGGGGTTATAGTGCGAACCTCTGCCCCTCCATTTCTGCTATCATGCGTGCCGGAATCACCTCTCACCCTTTACGTTCGCCTATGTTCAAGCCTGACCCGAAGCTGATCGCCGCCAGCGCGATCGTGACGCTGACCCTCATGGTCATCACGTCTCCGCTCGACGACACGACGCGCCTCGTGATTGCCGTCGTGCTGTGCCTCGCGGCGCTGGTGGTGCACCGCACGCTGAAGTAGACGCCCGCCGGGAGTCCCATGAAGCCGCTCGCCATCCCCGCCGACCGCATCCGTGCCGCCCTCGATGCTCACCCGACGCCGTTTCATCTATACGACGAGGGCGGCATCCGCGAGGCCGCCCGCGCGCTCCAGCGCGCCTTCGCCTGGGCCCCGGCCTTCCGCGAGTACTTCGCCGTCAAGGCGACGCCGAACCCTTCAGTTATGTCGATTCTAGCCGACGAGGGCTGCGGCATGGACTGCTCCTCGCTCGCCGAGCTGGCCCTCTCCGAGCGCATCGGCCTCTCCGGCGAGCGGATCATGTTCACATCGAACAACACCCCCGCCGAGGAGTTCCAGGCCGCCTGCCGCCTCGGCGCGGTGATCAACCTTGACGATCCCGGCCACCTGGCGTATCTGGAGCAGCACGCCGGCCTGCCGGAGCTCCTCTCACTGCGCTACAACCCCGGCCCGCTGCGCGAGGGCAACGCGATCATCGGCCGCCCCGAGGAGTCGAAGTTCGGCATGACCCGCACGCAGCTCCTCGCGGGCTTCGGCGAAGCCCGCGCGCGCGGCGTCGCCCGCTTCGGTCTCCACACGATGCTGGCCTCCAACGAGCTCGACCCAACCTACTTCATCGCCACCGCGCGCATGCTGTTCGAGCTGGCAGTTGAGATTCACGCCGAGCTCGGCATCCGGCTAGAGTTCGTCAACCTCGGCGGCGGCATCGGCATCCCCTACCGCCCGGAGCAGGTCCCGGTGGACCTCGCGCGGCTCTCCGAGGGGGTCCGCGCCGCCTACGCCGAGCTGATCGCGCCCGCCGGACTCGGCCCGCTGGCGATCCACCTGGAGTGCGGCCGCCTGCTGACCGGCCCGCACGGGCTGCTCGTGACCCGCGTGCGGCACACCAAGCGCACCTACCGCCACTACGCCGGCGTCGACGCGACCATGGCCGACCTCATGCGCCCCGGGATGTACGGCGCCTACCACCACATCACCGTGCTCGGCAAGGAGCACCTCCCCGCCGACCACACCTACGATGTGACCGGCTCGCTCTGCGAGAACAACGACAAGTTCGCGGTGCAGCGCCCGCTCCCTGCGCTGACCCCCGGCGACGTGCTGCTGGTGCACGACGCCGGCGCACACGGCCGCTCGATGGGCTTCAACTACAACGGCAAGCTGCGCTGCGCCGAGCTGCTGCTGCGCGCGTGCGGCGACATCCGGCTCATCCGGCGCGCCGAGACGCTCGACGACTACTTCGCGACGCTGGTGGAGCTCGGCCCAGCGCCCGACTAGCAAAAAGGAGAACACGGTGCGACTCTCGACCCTCTTCGGCCGGACGCTGCGCGAGGCACCGGCCGAGGCCGACCACATCGGCTACCAGCTCGCGCTGCGCGCCGGGCTTGTGCGGCAGCTCCAGGCCGGCAGCTTCGCGCTGATGCCGCTCGGTATGGCCGCCGTGCGCCGCATCGAGGCGATCATCCACCAGGAGATGGCCCGCATCGGCGCGCAGGAGATCCGCGTCCCCCTGGTCCAGCCGGCCGAGCCGTGGCAGCTCAGCGGCCGCTACCAGGCCTACGGCCCGCTGATGCTGCGCCTCACGGACCGCGCCGAGCGCCCGCTGGTCTTCGCGCCCACCAACGAGGAGCCGGTGGCCGAGCTCGCCCGCCGCGAGGTCTCCTCCTACCGCCAGCTCCCGGCGCTGGTCTACCAGGTGCACGCCAAGTACCGCGACGAGGCGCGCGCCAAGGGCGGCCTGATGCGCATGCGCGAGTTCACGATGCTGGACGCCTACTCGCTCGACGCCGACGAGGCCGGGCTGGCGCGCGCCTACGACCGGGTCGACGCCGCCTTCCGCCGCGTCTTCGAGCGCTGCGGTGTGTGGTTCGTGCCCGTCCAGGCGGGCGGCGGAGAGATGGGCGGCAGCGTCACGGTGGAGTATACGGCGCTTTCCCCGGCCGGCGAGGACACGCTGGCGATCTGCGCCGGCTGCGGCTACGCGGCCAACGTAGAGGTGGCCACGGCGAGATTCGCCCCCAAGGGCACAGAGCTCGCGGCCGAGGGGGCGCTCGACTCGAGCGACGTCCGCTCGCGGCTCACGGCTCACGACGCCGATCTCGCGGAGGTGGCCACACCGGCCTGCAAGACGATCGCCGAGCTCGCGGCCTTCCTCGGCGTGCCGGAGTCCACCACCGCCAAGGCGGTCTTCTTCGACACCCCGGAGCGCGGGCTGGTCTTCACGGTGATCCGCGGCGACCTGGAGGTGAGCGAGGCCAAGCTCCTGGCCGCCGCGGGCGTCTCGGCGCTGGCCCCCGCTACCGCGGAGCAGATCGCCGCCGCCGGCGCGGTGCCCGGCTACGCCTCGCCCGTGGGGCTCGACGGCGTCTTCGTCCTGGCCGACCAGTCCGTCATCGAGGCCGGGCCGCTGGTGGCCGGCGCGAACCGCGAGGGGTACCACCTGCGCAATGTTGTCTACGGGCGCGACTGGCAGGCCACGCGCGTCGCGGATATCGCCGCGGTGCGCGCCGGGGACCTGTGCGCCCGCTGCGGCGCGCCGCTGGCCCTCGAGCGCGGCGTGGAGATCGGCCACATCTTCCAGCTCGGCACGCGCTACGCCGAGGCGATCGGCGCGACCTTCCTGGACGAGGCGGGCGCCGCACGGCCGGTGGTGATGGGCTCGTACGGCATCGGATTAGAGCGGCTGCTCCAGGTGATCCTCGAGCAGCACCACGACGCGGCGGGTGTGGTGTGGCCGGCGGCGGTGGCCCCGCTCGACGCGCACCTCGTGCGGCTGGGCAAGGGCGATACATCGCGCGAGGCGGCCGAGGCGCTGCTGCGCGAGCTCGAGGAGGCCAGGGTGCGCGTGCTCTACGACGACCGCGAGGAGTCGGCCGGGGTGAAGTTCAACGACGCCGACCTGATCGGCCTGCCACTGCGTCTGCTGGTGAGCGACCGCATGCTCGCCGAGGGGGTGGTGGAGGTGAAGCCGCGCGGCGGGGAGGCGCTGAAGATCCCCCGCGCTGAGGTCGTGGCCTACGTGGCGGAGAGGCGCGGCGACAGGTAGGACGCGTGGCAGACGGCCAACGGCCGGCAAACCAGCACGTCGTCCGTCGTCCGTCAGACCTGCCGCGCCACCGTCAGCATCAGCTCGCTGTCCGCCTCGTACTCGTCCAGGTCGTACGAGCCATAGACCGCGTCGACCTCGAAGCCGGTGCGGGCCAGCAAGTGCTCCAGCTCGAAGCGATACAGCCAGCGCATCGGGAAGGCGCGCGTCGTGCGGAGCACCCGCCCCTCGCGGTCCAGCTCGTCATAGATGAACGTCACGTGGTTGACCTGGCGCGCCATGTCGGCGCGCTGCACCACGAACTTCTGCACCCGCGTTCCGTCCGCAAGGGTGAAGCTGCGATCCAGCACCATCGAGCCGTCCAGCTCCGCCAGGCCGCGCGTGCTGGGGTTGAACATGTCGAGCGCCAGCAGCCCGCCCGGTACGAGCGCCGCGCGCAGGCTCTCCAGCGCCGCCAGCTGGTCCGCCACAGTAGTCAGGTGCATAAACGAGTTGAGCGCCACGATCGCCAGGTCGAACGGCCCGCCCGGCAGCGCCTCACGCACGTCCCCCCGGCACAGCGTCACCTTGCCCATCAGGCCAGCGGCGCCCAGGCGATCGCGCGCCAGCTCCAGCATCGCCGCCGAGGAGTCCACCCCGGTGACGCGCAGGCCGGCGCGGGCCAGCGGGGCGATCAGGCGCCCGCTGCCGCACATCGCCTCCAGTACCCGCCCCCCGCCGCGCCGGCCGAGCTCCCGGTAGAGCTGCACGTCGTCGTCGAAGGCCGCGTGGTCGGCGTCGTAGTAGCGCGCCAGCGCATCGTAGATGATCACGGCGTCCCCCCCCCGAGCACCAGCAGCGCGGCGCCGCCCAGCGCGATCAGCCCCAGCACACCGATCCCCAGCACGCCGGGCGAGAACACCGGCTCGAAGCGCGGCACCTGCGGCACATACTCGCGCTCGGCCACCCGGCGCGCGGGGTAGGACGGCGACGGCGGCAGCTGCGGCATCTGCGGCAGGCCCAGCTCACCGCCGAACGGCGGCATCGGCTGGATCGGCGGCGACATATCGGCGCGCTCCGGCAGGCTCGGCCCCACCCGGTCCGGCATGCGCGGGCCCGCATCGCCTCCGCGCCGCCCGAGCGCCTTCACCGCAGACGCTACGAAGCTCAGCAGCACGAGGCCGCCGACGATGTACGGCAGCAGGTTGGTGAGCTGAACCCCACCGCCGAGCGCGTTCTGCACCGCGCGCAGGATCGGCCCGCCGGCCATCACTAGCACGAAGATCACCCAGCCGATCGCCGAGCTCCAGCCCGCGCCCCGACCCTTCTTCTCAGACATGGCTGCACCCCCGACCGCTACCGACCGCCCGTGGGCTCATTGTAGCACGCTACGCCGCTGGGAGGGCTGCGCCGTCCCAGGACCTGCCGTTCCAAGAACTGGTTGTCTCTCGGGGGCTGCGCCCCCAAACCCCACTCGTGCGCCGCACCCTTCTACGTCACGGTGCAGCACGCAGCACTCAGCACTCAGCACTCAGCACTCACTCGCCACTGCAGCGCACCGCCGTCGTCGTGGTGCACCACCAGCAGCAGCCCCTCGCGCAGCGACACGCGCCCGGGCGGCTCGAGCAGCACATTGCTCACCCCGCGCGCCCGCTCGTGGCGCAGCGTAGCGTCCTCGAGCGGGTAGAGCAGGCCGGCCGTCGTCACGCCGCGCGCTTCGCCGGTCAGCGGGAGCAGCGAGACCGTGTCGCCGCGCGCGCCCTCGATCACCGCGGCGTCCCGCACCACGAACAGCGTCTGCTGGCCATCCAGCAGCCGCACGCTCCGCCCGCGCAGCTCCGGCATGTCGAGCATCGCAACATTCGCAAGGGTGTGGTCCCAGCGCCCACCCAGCGCCCCCAGCACGTCGATCCGCTCGGCGTCGCGCTCCACCGCGAGCAGCAGCGCCAGCTCCAGGTCGGTCTCGTCCTTGGCGCGCGGGAAGCGGCGTAGCTCAACACCCAGCGCCCGCAGCTGCCCCTCGCTCGCCGCATCGAGCGAGTCCAGGTCGCCGATCACCAGGTGGGGCGGCGCCCCGGCGCGCAGCAGCGGCATCGCACCGCCATCGGCGGCCACCAGCAGATCCGCGGCGCGGATGCGGTCGAGGAACGGCTCGGCGTCCAGATTCGGTGCGTTCGCGACGATCACGGCGTACATAGAGCTCCCAATATGCGGTACAGTATCTCGTGCATGGTACCACTTCAGCGCAGGAGGCACGATGACACGTCCGCCAGAGACTAGCCAGCTCCCAGCGCCCCGCACGGCCAGCGCATCGCGGCGCGGCACGTCCGTGGAGCTCGTCGTCCTGCACCGCGACCCGCGCCCGGCCGCAGAGGCGCTCGCCGCCTACGCGGCCCCGGCCAGCGTGTGGGCACCGCACTACCACGTGGCCGCCGGCGGAGCGGTGACTCGTCTGGTCGAGGAGCAGCGCGCCGCGCGCCACAGCGGGCTGGCCCTCTGGCGCGAGTACCGCCGCAGCATCGACCGTATCAGCGTGGGGATCACGCTCGAGGGCGCGCCGGGGACGCCCTACACCCGAGCCCAGACCGACGCGCTCGGCGCGCTCGCCGCCGACATCCTGGCCCGCCACGCGCTGACACCCGCCGCGCTGGTGGCGTGGCGCCCACCTGAGCCCGGCGAGCGGGTCGGCGAGCTCGACCCGGTGCACCTGCCGGCGCTCATGCCCAAGGCCCTGCCGCGCCCCCCGGTGCTCGGCTTCGAGGAGGAGGAGCCTGCGGTGCTCGGGGCGCCGCAGGACCCGGCAGCGGCGCAGCGGCTCTGGCTCGCGCTCCAGGAGGAGACCTTCGCCCGGCGCGGCGGGATCGGCTTCCAGCCCGGCTGGGCCTTCCACCTCCACGCCGCCAGCCAGGAGCTCGGCGCGCCGCTCGCCCCCAGCTCCCCCGAGCCGCGCTGGATCAGCGCCGGCGGTAAGCGCTACGGCTACCAGCCCTTCGCGCGCGACACGATCTTCAACGAGGGCCGCAGCTGGACGGCAGTACAGAACCTGAGCCAGCTCCTGACCAGCGGCGTGCCCGCGCCTGGTACACTGCCCTTCCTGATGCTCCAGGCCAGCTACGACGACACCATCGCGGCCGGGCCGCAGCCCCCGGCCGGAAAGGTCGGCTTCCAGCCCCGCCAGGCCATGCCGCAGCTCGCGCTGAAGGAGCGCCTCGGCCCGGCCCTCAGCGGCAACTACAGCATCAGCGTGGCCGGCTCCTCCTACGCCGTACAGGTCTTCGCCGGCGACACCCTCTACACCCCCGTGGCGCCCGCCGGCCAGCAGACGAATTGGAGCGTGGTGCGGCGGCTGAGCCAGGAGGCCCCCGGCCCGCTGCGCGACGCGCTGTGGGTCGAGACCTACAGGGCCAGCGGCGCGCCCTACCAGCCCGGCTCGCCCTTCCACCAGGCCGGCGAGCGCGAGCAGCTCGGCGCGCCCCTCGGTCCCGTGGTACGCGTCACCTCCGACGGCCAGCCCTACGACGCGCAGGTATGGGCGCTCGACACGCTCTACGCCTCCCCAGACGAGCCCCCGGCGCGCGCCTCAGCCCTGCCCAAGCCCCCCGCCGTGACCGGGTGGAAGCCCGCCCGGCCGGCTCCGCCCACCCAGCCGCCCGCGCCACCTCGTCCCACGCCGCCCCCCGCCCCGCCGGCCGGCGACCGCGCCAGCCCCGCCTGGCCCCCACCCCCCGGCTTCCGCTTCCTCTCCACCGCGGAGCGCGAGCGGCTGTTCGGCAGGTACGCCTACCGGGTCAACCCGGACCGCACCGTCACCATCACCGACGGCTGGGTTGCCGCCAATATCGTCGACGTGCCCACGCCGCAGCTCGCCCGCCTGCGCGTCACCAGCGTCAAGTTCCACAAGAAGGCCGCCGCCCAGCTCCAGGCGCTGCTCGCGGCGTGGGAGCAGGCCGGCCTGCTAGACCGCATCCTCAGCTGGAACGGCACCTTCGCACCACGCCTGATGCGAAAGCTGGACCAGCTCAGCTCGCACGCCTGGGGCACCGCCTTCGACATCAACGCCCCTCAGAACGGCCAGGGCGTCCTCCCGCCGCTGGTCGGCCAGACCGCCAGCGTGCGCGAGCTCGTGCCGCTCGCCAACCACTACGGCTTCTACTGGGGCGGCCACTTCAGCGGCGCCTTCGTCGACGGCATGCACTTCGAGGTGGCGGTGATCGTGTAGCGCCGGCCGTGGTACGATACCGGTCACTTCTGAAGAGCTGAGCCGAGCCGGATATCCAACTGCGTGCCGACCCCAGCCGCCTGCGTCAGGTGCTGCTCCAGCTCCTCGACAACGCCTGCAAGTTCACCGAGAACGGCGCCGTAACGCTGCGCGTGAGTTGTGAGCCTTGAGCCCTGAGCCGTGAGCCCAACGTGCACAGCCTGTCTCACGACACGCCAGACCCACGACACGCCAGACCCACGACTCACGGCTCACGACACGCTCGTTGTTGAGGTGTCTGATACCGGCCCAGTCATCCCGCCCAACGGGCTCGAGCAGGTGTTCGAGCCCTTCACCCAGCTCGACAGCTCCACCACACGCAGGCACGGCGGCGCGGGCATGAGCCTGGCCGTCGCCTGCCGCCTGACCGAGCTCACGGTGGCTGGATCGCCGCCAACAGTCCCCCAGGCTCCGGCGCCACCCTCCACGTGTACCTGACTGGGGAGCCCGGCACGTAGCCCGCCCTAACCACAGGAGGAACCGTGCGACTGCTGCTTCTGCTCGCCCTCGTCCCCCTGGCCCTCGCCGCGTCGGTCGCCGCCCAGGCGCGCCCCTTCCCGAGCGCCGCCCTGCTCTACGACGGCGCCCGCGGCACCACACCCAGCCGCCAGGGGTTCACGCTGCTCACCGTCCCGCTCGTGGGCGCCTCCTCCGGGCAGACCTACGCCGACGGCGGCACCATCCTCGACAGCACGCCCGTCCAATCTGAGTCCGCCGGCTACTTCGCCAGCGCCGCGCTCGTCCCGCCACTCGACCGCGCCGCCGGCTACAGCCTCGAAGTGACCCTCCAGCTGCTCGAGGAGCGCCACCAGCAGAGCGACCGCGACGGCGACGGCGTGGCCGACCGCGCCGGGTTCAGCCTGATCGCGCTCAGCAGCGACGTGCGCGGCATCGAAGTCGGCTTCTGGCCCGACAGAGTCTGGGCGCAGGCCGACGACCGCACCGGCGCACAGGACCTCTTCACCCAGGCCGAGGGCGCAGCGCTCGACACGAGCCGGCTCCTCACGTACGAGCTACGCGTCCGCGACGATGCCTACACGCTACTGGTGGGCGGCGAGGAGGTGCTCAGCGGGCCGCTGCGCGACTACCGGCCGTTCGTCGCGCCGATCGACCCGTACGAGACACCCAACCTGATCTTCCTCGGCGACGACACCGGCCAGGCGAGCGCCCGCGTGAGGCTTCTCCGCGCCGCAGTGTACGTCGGCGGCCGCGCTGTGATGCTCCCTGTAGTCCGCGGCCCTGAAGCGCAGCCCGCCAGGACGCGGAGGAACTAGGCTCCGGCGGCTCCATCCGTCTCATTGACCGCCAGCGGTCCGCCACGCATGTTGCTGGCCCCTCGGTGCTCATCCTCGACGCCAACCCCGAGACCAGAGCAGACCTGGCCCGGTAGCTCAGCTCCTTCGGCTGCGATGCCAGCCACGTGTCTCTACCGGAGCAGCTTGCCCCAGCCACAGCCTCGCGCTCCCCCGCGGCCCTCATGGCCGGCGTCGAGCTCGCGGCAGTGATCCGCCAGCAAGACCAGTACCTCAGTCTGCCGATCGTGTTCCTCCGCCTGCGCCTCCGCCGCGAGAACGCGTCGCTCCAGCGCGACCTCTCCGCGCGCCGCGAGCCCGTTTTCAAAACCTGCCAAGTTGCCGTACAATCGACGCGGCAGACACCGAGCCGCTTCAGGCCGGCGCGATGCGCCGGCCTTCTGTGCTGGAGGTGCAAAAGATGGACCTCACGAGCTTTCGCGAGTCGCTCACGGCCGACGCGCCACCGGCCGGCCTGAGCCTGGCACTCCAGGCGCTCTGGCACGACGCAAAGGGGGACTGGGACGCCGCCCACACCTGCGCTCAGGACCAGGAGGACGCAGCCGGCGCGTGGGTCCACGCCTACCTGCACCGCGTCGAGGGCGACGTGGCCAATGCCGGCTACTGGTACCGGCGCGCAGGCAGGCCCGCCACGAGCGAGCCGCTCGGCGCCGAGTGGGAGTCGATCGCCCGCGAGCTGCTGGGCCGCGGATAGGCGGTGAAGGCCTGGACGGCCGACACAGCTCCTTGGTGCTCTCTGTGGCCTGTGTAAAGGCGGGAAGCGTGGACCCAGCCGGAAAAGTTGTCCTGATCACTGGCGCGTCGTCGGGCATCGGCCTGGCGACCGCCCGCGTCTTTGCCGCCGCCGGGGCCCTGGTGGTGATGTCGGCCCGCGGCCAGGCCCGCCTCGACGAGGCCGCCCGGTCTGTGCCGCGCGCCCTGGCGCTCCCCGCCGACGTCGCCGACGAGGCGCAGGCCCGCGCGCTGGTGGAGCGCACGGTCCAGGAGCGCGGCGGCATCGACATCCTGATCAGCAACGCCGGCGTGGGCCTCGCAGCACCCGTGGCCGAGCTCGGCGCCGAGGACCTGCGCGCGGCGCTGGCAGTGAACCTGCTCGGGCCGCTGGCGCTCACCCAGGCCGCGCTGCCGCACATGCGCCACCGCGGGCGCGGCCAGCTGATCTTCGTCTCGTCGGTGGTGGGGCTGCGGGCGCTGCCCTACCTCGGCGGGTACGCCGCCGCCAAGGCTGCGCTCGACCGCCTCACCGAGTCGCTGCGCGTCGAGCTGCGCGGCACCGGCGTGGCGGTGACCCTGGTGCGGCCGGGCACCACCGACACCGGCTTCTCCGAGCGGCGCCTCGGCAGCGGCCGTGAGCGGCGCGCCGTCTCCCGCCGCGGGGCGCCGCCCGAGCGCGTGGCCGATGCCATCCTCCGCGGCGCCCGCCGCGAGCCGCGCGTGGCCTACACCTCGTGGCAGGACCGGCTCACCGTGCTGGCCGGGCTGCTCTTCCCGCGCCTCACCGACCGCACGCTGGCACAAACATTCAGCTGGGACAACGAGTAGAGAGAGGGAGACCTATGCGCATCCTCACCGGCGACGACGTGCGCCGCGCCGTGCCCATGCCCGCCGCGATCGACGCCTGCGCCTCCGCCTTCGCCCAGATCTCCACCGGGCAGGCCACCGTGCCGCTCCGCACCCCGATCGGCCAGGAGCGCCACGACTCGCACACCTTCTTCATGCCGGCGCTGCTCGGCGCCACCGGCGGCCTCGGCATGAAGGTCGTCTCGGTCTACCCGCACAACGCCGAGCGCCACGGCCTGCCGGCCATCCACGCGCTCGTGGTGCTGATCGACGCCGAGACCGGGCGGCCCCTGGCGGCGATGGATGGCCGCTACCTCACGGCCCTGCGCACCGGCGCGGCCTCGGGGGCCGCCACGCGCGCCCTGGCCCGCCCCGACTCGCGCGTGCTGGCGCTGTTCGGCGCCGGCGCCCAGGCCCCGCACCAGGTCCACGCGGTCTGCGCCGTGCGCCCGATCGAGCGGGTGCTGATCGTCAACCGCAGCCGCCAGCGCGCCGAGCAGCTGGCCGAGTCGCTCAGGGCGGGCGGGCTGGCCGCCGAGGTGTCCGTCGCGGAGTCGTCGCGGGCCGCGCTCGCCGAGGCCGACGTCGTCTGCTGCGCTACCAGCGCGCGCACGCCGGTTTTCGACGACGCCGACGTACGGCCGGGCACGCACATCAACGGTGTCGGCTCCTTCACCGCGCATATGGTCGAGGTGCCGCCGGCCACGGTCGGGCGGGCGCGGGTGGTGGTGGACCAGCGCGCCGCTGCCTGGGCCGAGGGGGGCGATCTGGTGGCCGCACGCGAGGCAGGGCTGCTAAGCGACGAGCAGATCGTCGAGCTCGGCGCCGTGATCGCCGGGCAGGCCCCCGGCCGCGCCGAGGCCGCCGAGATCACCTTCTTTAAGTCGGTGGGCAACGCGGCGCAGGACGTGGCCGTGGGTCACGTGGCGCTTGCCGAGGCCGCGCGCCTGGGGCTGGGGGTGGAGGTAGCGCTGAGCGCTGAGCGCTGAGTGCTCTCCGTCGCCGTATCACCCCCTCTCCTGAGGCACAGAGAGGGGGTCG
>JBDLTZ010000119.1:0-3590 GCA_039805565.1 Chloroflexota bacterium
CGCTTCGCTGCGGCTCATTCCCCGCTCGAGTGCGGCCACGACCCGTTCACGTAGATCGACTGAGTAAGCTCGCATGCCCTCAGTCTACCATCAGTTCAACCTATTTGGGAACTGCTCTAGAAAGGCAGGGCTACGGCTGAGCCACTCGGGCCACCTGACACACTCGGGCTTCCGCCGTGTCGCACAGCGGCCAGCGAAGCAGGGACACACATAGACGAAGACGACCTCTCTGTGAGCTGGCGGCTGTGACGATGCTCCTCCTCGGGCCGCACATCGCCACAGCCGCCCTCATCGTGCCCCTCCTGATCGCCGTCGGCTACCCCCCGGGGCGCAGGCCACCACACTCATCACTGTGGTTGTCCTCAGCACCCTCCTGGTGGCGCACCGCCGCCGCTGGCGCTACGCCCGCCAGGCGGCGGTGATCGCTATCACCTCCTTCGTCGCCACGCTGTTCCAGGCGCAGGGTCCGGTAGCCGCTCTCCCAGATGCCGGCGTGCTGCGGGATCTGCCCAACCCAGGTCTTCTGGCCACGCCGGAGGTGCGCTCGGCGGCGTTCACCCGCCTCAGCGTGATGACCGCGCCATCGGCGTACTCGTCGCTGTGTCGCTCGGCCAGACGCGCGTGCTGGCGCCCGGGGAGACGGCGCTGCCGCAGGGCCTGGCCGATCAGGCTGTGCTGGCGATCTCCAACAGCCTGCTGTTCGATGAGGTCGGCCGCCACGAGCGCTGGGATGGGGCGGGCTACCCGCGCGGCATCAGCGGCGAGACCATCCCCCTCGCAGCGCGCATCTTCGCTATCGCCGACGTCTGGGACGCCCTGGCCGACCGCCCCTACCGAGCCGCGTGGCCGCGCGAGCGAGTGCTGGCCCACATCCGCGCCGAGGCCGGCCGTCACTTCAACCCGCGGGTGGTCGAGGCGCTGGTCGAGGAGCTGTCCGAGGCCGACCCACCGCGGGCTGAGCCGCAACCGCAGCCGGTGCCCCGACGTCTAAAGAGCGGCTCATCGTATACGAACGCACGGGGCTCAGCGAGCATGCCAGCCTTCCCCCAACCTTGAGGTGAGAGCGACAGTATGGTGACCTACACGGATGATGTCTTCGCCCCCCTCGACCGCGACCACGTCCTCGAGCGCATCGCCGGCGGCAACGAGACCGAGGTGTACCGCACGGACGACCAGCGCTACGTGGTGAAGGTGAAGGATGACCTGGCTGGGGATGTGCCGGGCGCGCTGCAGTGGGCCCGGCGGATGCGCGCCGCGGCCGAAAAGTACGTGGCCTGCCTCGGCCCGCGCAACAGCATCGCCAGCTACTACCTCGTGGCGCGTGATACGACGGGGCGGGCGCACGCGCTGGTGATCCAGCCGTTCGTGCAGGGCGCGCGGCCGTTGAGCCAGGTGGACTACGCGGCGCTGACTCCCGCCGAGCGCGCGGAGATCGCCGCCGAGCTCGAGGCGATCATCCGGCGGTCCGTGGCGTTCTACCGGGAGACGGGTAGTATGCCGGACCTGTACGGCCGCAGCAGCACCAGCAGCGAGGAGCGCGCGCGGCTGAACCGGCCCCACATGCTCCCGCGCCGGCTCTGGAGCTTCCTCGTGCGGCGCAACCTGCTGCGCTCCCACAACCTGATGCTCACGGAAGACCCGAGCCGGCCGGTGGTGCTGATCGACTACGACCTGGTGCGGAAGGGGCGGCTCTACCGGCGGGTGTACTACACCGTGCGGCGAGCGCTGTTCCTGCGCGACAGAGTGCTGCTTGCCTGGATGCGCCGCGGCGGTGCGGTGCCGCTGGGCGACTGAGCTAGCTGCTCTCCCACACGCGCAGGCCGGCCCGGCTGAGGTAGGTGGGGATCGGCTGAAAGAATGGGCTTGCCTCGCGCACGGCGCGGAGCATGGCGCGGCCGGCGCTTGTGGAAGGCCCGCACAGCAGCGTCAGCGAGCCCCCCTCGCCGCCGGCGCCGTTCACTTTCCACCCAAGCGCGCCGTGGTCTCGCGCGATCGCGATCACCTGCTCCGCCTCGGGGCTCACGAGCGACGGGTGCAGCTCGCGCTGCGCGTCGGTGTTCTGCGCCATCGCCCGCCCCAGCGCCACGAAATCCCCCGCGTAGACCGCGTCCCGTGAGGCCGAGGCCGCCCGCCGCAGCGCCTCGAGGCGCGGCGATGCCGTGCCCTCGCGCTCCAGCCCCGCGATCACCGCCTCGTGCACCGCCGAGGAGCTGTGGGTGCGGCCCAGGAAGACGAGCGCCAGGCGCCGCTCGAGCTCCCACCAGATCGCGTTCGGCACCTGGATCTGCGACACCGTGGCCCGCGGGTAGTCGAACATCTCAATGTAGTTGATCCCGCCGAACGCCGAGCAGAGCTGGTCCTGGATGCCGCTCTGGAGCCCTAGTCGCTCCGTCTCGACGCGGTGCGCGGCGTAGGCCACCTCGTGGGGGGTCATCCGGCCGGGGGTGAGCGCATCGAGCGCGCCAATCAGCCCGACGCTGACGGCCGCCGACGTGCCGGTGGAGGCCCCAGCCGGCACCGATGAGTAGATCGTGATCTCCAGCGCTACGTCGTCGGGGATCGGCACCTCGGCGATCGCTGCCTCAAGCAGCGGGTGACGCGCCGGGCCAGCCCCCTCGATCGTGTAGCGGTCGCCGTAGTTCTCGGCGTACAGCGTGATCCAGTGCGATCTGGTGGCGCGGGGGTACACGGCGATCTGCACCTCGACGTACGGGTAGACGCCGATGTTGAAGATCGTACCGCGGCCGGCGAACCACGTGTCCGTCCAGCCGCCGTTGTCGCAGATGCGGATGGGCGCGACGGCGTTGATGATGCGTGTAGGCGTCATGGCCAGTATACCTGGATTGCAGAGCGGCGCGGAGTCAGTCCTCGTACATGGAGCCGGTGAGGTAGAGGATACCGGCCCAGAGGGCGCGCGCGTGGCGGTAGAAGCCGACCGCGAACAGCGTGGAGATGACGACCAGGACGAAGATCAGCGGCCACACCGGTACGTCGGAGACGAACGCCAGCGTCGCGCCGGCCACCGCGACTGACGATGTGGCGACGGAGTTGATCGCCATGCCGCCGGTGACCTCGCCGGCGTCGCGCTCGAAGATCACACCGCACACGGGGCACCGGACGTTCATCGTAAACAGCGACCGGAACATCCGGCCGTGCTCGCAGGCTGGGCAGCGCAGGCAGATCGTCTGCCTGAGGACACGCAGGATGCGGCCCATCGGTGTGCCTTCTAGGTCTGGTGAGGCCAGGTGGATGAAAAACCGAGAGCTGGGTGTAGGCCTTGAGTAGATGCAGCCGGAGCGCTCTCTTCTCAATAACCTATTCCCAGCTCTCGGGATGATGGTGGGCGATACTAGACTCGAACTAGTGACCTCCACGATGTCAACGTGGCGCTCTAACCAACTGAGCTAATCGCCCTTGCCAGAAACTATACCACCCTCCGTCCGAGATGTCAAACGCCGAGGCTGAGGAACCAGGGCTAATGCAAAGTCGGACTAGAGGAGAATAACAGGAGAACACCGCGCTGCTATGATTGGGGCGCCAACCACACAATCAGGACAGCGAGGTGTTCAGCATGGATGCTATCACATTCA
>JBDLTZ010000120.1:0-27812 GCA_039805565.1 Chloroflexota bacterium
GGCCTGCTTGACCGTGTCCACCCCCAGGTCCGCCTCCAGGTCCAGCTCCAGGTCCAGCATCTCCGGCGGGTAGCCGGTCTTCTCGGCCACGATCGCCAGCACCTTCTCGGCCACAGGGTCGTGCGTGATGAGTGGCGAGTCGTGAGCGGGCTCTGCTGCCGGCGCTGCGGAGTCGTGAGCGGGCTGCGCTGCAGGCGCTGAGATGGCGACGGTGGGCACGGCCGGCTCAAGGCTCGCGGCGCGTGGCTCAAGGCTCGGCCTCAGGTCGGCGACGGGCTTGCCGTTCGTCACCGGCGTGGGCGCGGAGTCGCGAGTCGTGGGTCGTGGGTCGTGAGCGGGCTGCGCTGTCGGCGTTGAGGCAACAGCGCTTGGCGTTGCCGGCTCACGACTCACGGCTCGTGGCTCACGGCTCGTCTGAAGCGGCAGCGGCCGGTAGCCAGCCAGGCCATCCCCGGGGGCCGTCGCGCGCTGCGCCGGGCCAAGCCCATAGCGCCACGTGCTCGGGGCGGGGCGGCGGGAGGGCGCACCGCTGGCCTTCACCCGCAGCACGCGCTTGACCACCTCCGTCTCGACGCGGTCGTATCCGGTCACCTGATCCAGCCAGTAGCCGTATCGCGCGCGGTCCTCCACGCGGTCGAGGCTGCCGGGGATGCGGCGGGTGAGCGTCATCGCGATCTGCGAGCCGAAGCCGGCCGCCAGGTGGATGGCGTACTGCACCGGGTAGCGCCCGCCGCGGCTGAGGGTCAGCTCGCCGAGCTCCGGGTCCACCTCGCGGAAGTTCGGCACCGGCGGCACCACGCCGTGCTCCAGGATCTTGACCGCGATCACGTCCTCGACACCCACGCCCATCGGGTGGCCGGTGAACCCCTTTGTATTCGAGATCACGACCTGGCTCGCGGCCGGGCCGAAGGTCTCGCGCAGCGCGGTGATCTCGGCCGAGGCGGAGCCGCCGCGGGCCGGGGTGAAGGTCTCGTGCGAGACGAAGACCGTCTGCGGGGCCATCGCGCGCCGGTCCACGCCGAAGCGGCGCTCGGCGGCGGTGACCAGGCTGTTCATCACCTGGCCGATGTGGCTCACATCCAGGCGCGTGCCGTGGAAGGCCGAGTTGCCCGTCTCGCTGCTGAGCAGCTCGACGATGCCGCGCATGCCGCGCTCGCGCACGGCGTCCTCGCTCTCAACCACAATCGCGCAGGCGCCCATGCCCAGGATCGTCCCGTGGCGGCGGCGGTCGAACGGTAGCGCGGCCTCCTCGACCACATCGTCGGTGGCGGCGGCGCCGGTGGCCAGGAAGCCCGCCCCGATCCACTCCATCAGGCGGTCGCCGGTGACGTTGTCGCCACCGATCACCAGCACGCGGCGGCAGCGGCCGCTGCGGATCCAGTCCTCGGCCAGCGCCACGCCCTGGGCGGTGGCGGCGCAGGCCGCGTTGACGTGGGTGTTCGGGCCGCGCGCGCCGATGTACTCGGCGAACTGGCTGTGGCCCATCGCCAGGATGCGGAAGATGAAGCGCCGGTCGAAGGCGTACGGCTCTCGCTCGAGCGCGTCGCGCAGCTCGCCCGCGCGCCGCCCGATCTCCGCCAGCGCGGCCGGGTCGGTGGTGTAGCGGCGCAGGTCCTCGAGCGCCTCCAGCTGCTGGTGGCGGCCCTCGTCCTTGTAGTAGCGCTCGAACTCGTCGGCGATGCGGTCCAGGCCGGGGAAGGCCGAGGCGAAGACCACGCCGGTCTCATCGCGCAGCGACTCGGGCAGCATCCAGCGGTCCGGCAGGTCGCGCCCGGTGGTGGTGCGGCGGTAGGTCTGCACCAGCGGCACGCCCGCCTCGCGCAGCGCATCCAGGCCGGCGGCCATGGCGAGCTGGGTGGTGGTGTCGAGCGCCTCGACCAGCTTCTCGGGCACGCCGTACTCGGCCGTCAGGTCGAATGGGCCGGGGCGGCCGGCCAGGCGGATGACCTCCGACGGGTCGCCGATCGCCTCGAAGCTGCCGCCGCCGTCCTCGCCCTTGCGGACACGGGTGACGTTCTTCGCCAGCATGGCGCGGCGGAAGCGCTCGGGGATCAGGTCGATGAACTGCTCGCCGCGCAAGATACGCAGCGCGTTCTCCTCGTCCATCACTGGCTTGCCCGCGCCGGGCAGGCCCAGGCCGGTGCCAGTGATCACCACCGAGCCGAGCGGCACATCGTTTCGGTCGAACGCTGAACGCTGAACGCTGAACGCTGAGCCGCTCTCGCTGCGTTGGGTGCTCGCGCTACTTCCGGCGAGCTGCTGCAAGGCCTGCGCCAGCAGCGTGCTCAGAGCGTCGGCGGAGTGGCCGTTACCGTTTGTCATGACTCGTTCCTCCGGGATGGATCCCGGGATGGGAGAAGCAGACGTCAGCTGCTGCGAGGCGAGCGCCGAGGTTGGCGACTCAGCACTCAGCGCTCGCTCCTCAGCACTGCCGGTATATCCCGCGGCGTACAGCCCGCAGAGCGCGTGGTTGAAGCTCTGGAGCGTGCCGGTCTTGGGGTGGTTGGTGAAGAGCGAGACCACGTCCGGCCTGCCGCCGAGCACGTCGTCCACGAACCCCTTGAGCGCCTTCTTCGGCCCCACCTCCACGAAGCAGCGCACCCCCTCGCGGTAGAGCGTCTCCAGGCCCTTGACCCACTGCACGGGCGAGGCGATCTGCTGCTCGAGGATATCTTTGATACCCTCGACCGTGGTGGGGTAAAGCTCGCCGGAAACGTTGGCCACCAGCGGGATGCGCGGCGGCGCGATGTGGAAGCGCTCCAGCTGCTTGCGCAGCGGCCCGGCCGCCGGGGCGACGATGCGGGTGTGGAAGGCGTGGCTCACCGGGATGCGCTGGGCCTGGAACCCCTTCTGGGTGAAGAGCTCGATCGCCCGCTCCACCGCCTTGCTCGCGCCGCCCACCACCGCCTGGTTGCTGGAGTTGATGTTAGCCGCCACCACGTAGCCGTCGACCTCAGCGAGGGTCGCCATGACCACGTCGATCGGCGCCATCACCGCCGCCATCCAGCCGTTGTCGTCCATGCTGACCTTGCTCATCTCGGCGCCGCGGGCCGCGCTGGCCTCGAGGGCCTCGGCGAACGGCATGATCCCGGCGGCGTTGAGCGCCGCGTACTCGCCGAGCGAGTGCCCCATCACCATGTCGGGGCGGAAGCCGTACTCGCCGAGCAGCGTGGAGAGCGCCGAGTCGAGCGTGAGCATGGCCGGCTGGGTGATCGCCGTCTGCATCAGGTCGCGCTCGGCCTTCTTCACCGCGTCGGGGTCGCTGGCGTCAATGTAGATGTAGCGAGAGAGCGGGCGGCCGAGGATCGGCGTCATCACGGCGTCGCCGTCCTCGATGATCTTCGCGAAGGCCGGCTCGGCCAGCAGCTCGCGGCCCATGTTGGTGTACTGGCTGCCCTGGCCGGGGAACAGGAAGGCGAGCTTGCCTGGGGCCTTGCCGCTGCCGCGGAACACCCCCTGCGCCTGGAGCGCCTTCCAGGCCTGCGGGTTATCAAAGCCGGCGGCCTTGCGCGCCTTGGCCAGCCGCTCCAGAAGCTCCTCGCGCGAGCCGAAGTCCACCACCAGCCGCTCAGGCTGCCGCAGCTCGGCCGGGTCGGGCGGGGCCACGACGGGCGTCCAGCCCTCCTCGACCTTGCGGTAGGTGACGTCGAGCCTGTCCTTGAGCGCCACGGGCGTCTCCGCGCCCAGGGCCAGGATGCCGCGCAGGGGTGTCTTCGGCGCAGCAGACGAAGGACGAATGACCGAAGACGAAAGAGCCTCGCCAGTCGCCGCCGAAGCCGGAAGCGAGCCGACGCCTTGGTTCTTGGTCGGTGGTCTGTGGTCGGTAGTCTGTGGCCCCTGGTCGGTCGTCGCCCCCGCGTACACCTTCGGCTCGGTCCGCAGCATGCCCGGGACGTACTCCTCGAGCACGATGTGGAAGTTCGTGCCGCCGAAGCCGTAGGCCGAGACCGCCGCGCGCCGGGGGATGTCGCCGCGCCGCTGCCACTCGCGCGCCTCGCGGCTGAGGAAGAACGGCGTGGCGGCGAAGTCGATGGTCGGGTTCGGCCGCTCGCAGCCCAGCGTGGGCGGGAGCACCTTGTGGTGCAGCGCCATCACCGTCTTGAGCAGGCCCGCCGCGCCCGCGCCGGCCTTCAGGTGGCCGATATTGCTCTTGGCCGAGCCAAGCGCGATGCTGCCGCGCTCCGCACCGCCGAAGCACTTCGACAGACTCTCGACCTCCACCACGTCGCCGACGCGCGTGCTGGTGCCGTGGGCCTCCACAAGCGTGGCGGTGGCCGGGTCCAGCCCCGCGTCTCTCCAGGCGCGCTCCACCGCGAAGACCTGCCCCTGCGGGTTAGGCGCCGTGATCCCCTTGCCCTTGCCGTCCGAGCTCGCGCCCACACCGCGGATCACCGCGTAGATGCGGTCGCCGTCGCGCTCGGCGTCCGCCAGGCGCTTCAGCAGGAAGGCGGCCGAGCCCTCGCCCATCACGAAGCCGTCGGCGCCATCGCCGAACGGGCGGGTGCCGGTGGCCGAGAGCGCGCCGATCTTGCAGAACTTCACGAAGGTGGACGCGCCCATGTTGCGGTCCACGCCGCCGGTGATCACGGCGTCGCACTGGCGCTCGATCAGCTGCGCCACGGCCGCGTCCACGGCCGCCAGGGCCGAGGCGCAGGCGGCGTCGGTAATGAAGCCAGGGCCGCGCAGGTTGAGTACGTTGGCCACGCGCCCCGAGACGATGTTCGCCAGCTCGCCGGGCATCGTGTCCTCGGTGATGGGCGGGAGCTCGCGGTCGAGCTGGGCGTGCCACTGGGCTAGGATACGCTGCTGCGCATCCCTGGGGAGCTGGCGGAAGGCGTCGGAGTGCTGGAGGGCGCGGGCGTACTCGGGGAACACCACGCGCTGGTGAGTGATGTAGTGCAGCTCACCGCCCATGGCGGTGCCGAGGATCACGCCGGTGCGGTCGGTATCGAGCGGGCGGTCGGGGAAGCCGGCGTCAGCCAGGGCCTCGGCGGCGATGGTCACGGCCCACTGCTGGCTCTCGTCCATCGCGGCGGCCACGCGCGGCGGGATCTTGAAGCGCTTCCAGTCGAACGAGAAGCCCCGCACCCAGCCACCGATCTTGGAGTAGGTCTTGTCGGGCGCCTGCGGGTCGGGGTCGTAGTAGTCGGTCACGCTCCAGCGGTCCGGCGGGGTCTCGCTGATGCTGTAGCGCCTGCCGACGATATTCTGCCAGAAGGCGGGCGCACCCATGGCGTCGGGGAGGATGGCCCCCACGCCCACCACCGCGACCGCTCTGTCTGAGGTGTCTGTCATGTCACCCTTCCTCCTTCGGAGGGGGGTGGGGAGGCGGTCCTCCCCACGGTTGGCCCCCGCGCTACGCGCGGGGAAGAAGTTTCTCGGGGGCCTACGGGGCCCAAGCCCCCACTTACGCGGCGGGGAACGCCTCCACCAGCTTGGCGGCGACCAGGTCCATGTCGGCGATCATGCCCTCCTGGGCGGCGTAGATCGCCGGGAGGCCCAGGCTGCCCGCGAGGTTCGGGTCGGTCTGGCCAGCGCCGATCGCCCAGGACAGGCCGTCGGCGGCCACTTTGAGCGCGGCAGTGCGGGCGAAGATCCGCGCCAGCGCCAGCTCGGTGGGCAGGTCAAGGCCACTGGCCACAGTGGTCTTGTCCACCACACGCTCGCTGTAGATCGCGGCGGTCTCGGCGTAGGCGATCAGCTCACCCAGACGGAAGAGGACGTGCTGGTTGCGAGTCAGGCGGTCGAGGCGGGCGCGCTCGAGCAGCGTGGCAAGGGCGCGCATCGCCAGGGCGGCCGCGCCAGCGCCGTTCTCGGTCTGGCGGGCGTGGATAGCCTCCAGGCGCGCGGCCCAGTCGCTGTAGAAGGCGCCACGGGTCTTGAGATGCTGCTGCCAGCGGTCGCGAGCGATCGTCCACTCCATGATCTCCGAGGTGCCCTCGTAGATACATGTGATGCGGACGTCGCGCTTGATCTTCTCGACCATATACTCCTTGGTGTAGCCGTACCCGCCGTGGACCTGAATGGCGTCCTCGGCGGCCTTGTTGCCACCCTCGGTGGCCATGTACTTGGCCACGGCGCCCTCGGTCTGCTGCTGGTCGTTGCCGCCGTCGATCGTCTCGGCGACCCACTCGATGTAGTGGCGCGCTGCCTCGAGCTTGGCGACGTTCGGCACGATCAGCTTGTGCGTCAGGCCCTGGCGCTGGCTCAGCGGCGTGCCGCCCTGGATGCGGGTCTGCGCGTAGCGGATGGCGCGCTTCACGGCATCCCAGCCGGCGCCGAGCCCGAACGAGCCGACCATCAGGCGAGTGTAGCCGAAGACCGCCGCCGCCTGGGCCAGGCCGCGCCCCTCGACACCGCCGATCAGGCGGTCGGCCGGGACATAGACGTCGTCCAGGAACAGCGCGGCGGTGTTCGAGGCGCGGATGCCGTGCTTGTCCTCGGGCTTGCCCTTGGTGAAGCCGGGGGCGTCGTGCTCGACGACGAACCAGGAGATGCCGCCCGGGGCGTTGGCGAGGACGGTGTAGATCATCGCCACGCCGCCGTTGCTGATCCACTGCTTGCGGCCGGTGATCTTGTAGCCGGTGACCACGCCGTCCTCCTCCACCGGCACAGCCCTGGTGGTGAGGGTGGCAAGGTCGGAGCCGGCCTGGGGCTCAGTGGCGCCGTAGGCCACCAGCAGGCCCTCCTCAGCAATGCGGCCCATCCAGAGCGCCTTCTGCTCCTCGGTGCCGCCTACAGTGATCGGGTCGGTGCCGAGGAAGGTGGCGAGCACGCCGGTGGCAATGCCGAGGTCGATCGCGGCCATGGCCTCGGACACGCGGTAGATATCGTAGGCGCCGCCGCCCATCCCACCGTACTCCTCAGGGATGAAGATCAGGTGCAGGCCGAACTTGTTGGGGTCGTAGAGGTCCTTGAGGACCTGGGCCGGGAACTCGTCCCTGTGGTCGAGGTCACGCAGGTACTCGGGCTTGAGCTTGCGCTCGGCATACTCGTGCAGGGTCGAGAGGACCATGTCGAGGGTCTCGGTGTCCAGGACTGGCATCGCGCGCTCCTCCCTGGAAAATACAGCGCCGCCGACACGCAGGTGGGTTGCCGGCGAAACGTCTTTGTACGCGGCTTCACGGAGTTGCCTGGCGTGATGATAGTCGACCAAGTCTCAGAAAGGTGAAAAGAAGCCATTATTGTGTGGGAAGAACTCTTCACTGCGACTTTAGTCCCAGGTTGCGGTAGAACCAGGGTTGAAGCCTGTCTAGAAAAGCAGAACCCCCTCGGCCGCGGGTGCGGCGAGGGGGCCGGAGAAAGGGGCAGGGGCGACATCATCGGCGCCCAGCCCGGTGCTAGCTCTTCTGGCTGACCTCTTCAGAGCGAACTACGTCGACGTAGTCCGTCTCAAGCGCCTCGATGCCGAGGACGTCGGCCGCGATGAAGGCGGCGAGGTGCGGCGAGATGCGCCCCGCCCCCCGACCAGAGGGACCGGCCGCGGCCCTTCTGGACTCCCCCGGCGAGGGGCTTCGCCCCTTCGAACCCCAAAGGCGACCACTACCGAACCGATATCGGTCGGCACGATCACCGAGGCCCCGGCCTCCGCGACCGGGAGCGCGCCTCCGGAATCCCTGGCGACCGGGGCGTGCTCAGTCTCGCGTCACCGCGATGTCGGTCTAGCAGAGCTCTGTTGCAGGGGGTCTGGGGGCGGGCGCCCCCTACACAATCACCTCGAGCGCCGCCGGCAGCAGCTCCACATCAAGGTGGCGCGCGTCGGTGGAGAGCACCTCACCGTCGGCCTGAACCGGCATCGGCGCCCCGCACGAGATCGTCACCTTACGCGCGCGTGCCATCGTCACCTGGCGCAGCTCGGTGTGCGTGCCCTCCAGCACCTTGGGGATGTACCGCACGATCTCGTCCAGCCGCAGGTTATCCACCAGGCACAGGTCCAGCAGCCCGTCGTCGATCTGGCCGTCGGGGGTGAGCAGGAAGCCGCCGCCCTGCGCCCGCCCATTGCCGATCGCCGCGAACAGCAGCCGCTTGCTCACCCGTCGCCCGTCGAACTCCACCGTCATCGGGTGCGCCTTGTAGCTGGCGAGCGCGCGGATGATCGCGAGGAAGTAGACCGCGATCCCCTTAAGGCGCGTGATCTTAAGCGACTCGGCGGCCACCTGTGCATCGAGCCCCACGCCGGTGGCGTTGACGAAGAAGCGCGGCGGCGCATCGCCCACTCGCACCCGCCCGAGGTCCACCGGGCGCACGCGGCCCCGCGCAAGCCGCTCCACGCCCCCGCCGATATCGTTGGCGTACACGCCGTCGAGCGCCTTGATAAAGTCGCTTCCGGTCCCGAGCGGAATGATGCCGAGCTGAGCGCGGCGGCCGGTGGACTCCTCGGCGCCCTTGATGCCGTTGACCACCTCATTGATCGTGCCGTCGCCGCCCACCGCCACCACACGGCCGTAGCCCTGCTCAACCCCCTGCCAGGCGAGCTCGGTGGCGCCGCCGCGCGCGTGGGTGGTGACGACGTCGAACGGGACGCGGGCGCGCTGGAGACTGGCCTCGAGCTCGGGTCGCCGCTCGCCGGCCACGCCACGACCAGCCCAGGGGTTAAGGATGACGAGCGTCTTCTCAGGGGCGCCGCGGCCGAGCATGGCGCGGATGGCGAGTGCTTTGTCCATAGGGTTCTCTTGTTGCAGGGCTCTGGCGATGGGGTGATTATACTCCACTTTGGCGCTCCGCCCCGCCCCCTCGCCTCTGCGGGCGCTCCGCCCTGCCCCCCGGGCAAGGGGGCCTACCCCCTTGCATCCCCCGCAGGGGCTCGGCCGCCCCTGGACCCCGCAAGCGGTGCACTACCGGACCGATATCGGTCGGCACCAGGGCTGAGACCCCTGCCTCTGGGATCGGGAGCGTGCCGCTACGATCCTGGTGAGGGGCGTGCTCAGTCTCGCGTCAGCACGATGTCGCTCTGGTAGTGCTCGCACTGCGGGGGTGGTTCGGAGGGGGCGCAGGCGCCCCTCCGACGGGGGAGCGCGAGGGGGCCGGTGCCCTCTCGCACCACCCGCGCCGCGCAGGCGAGTAGGGGAGCGCGGGGGCGCGCCCTCGCACAAAAGCCCGGCGCAGCCCCACCTATGCTATACTCGCCCGACACTCGGCGAACCCACCACACGAGAGGTCTTCATGAGCATCGAGCCTGCCGTCGGCGCACCCGCCTCCCCCGCCCAGCCCGCCAGCCTCCGCGGCCGCATCCGGCCCCTGCGCCAGCGCGCCGAGGTGCGCAACGCCTGGCTGCGCCAGCGCCTCGACACCGTCCTCCCCGAAGTCATGGCGCGCGAGGACCTCGACATGTGGGTCGTGGCGGCCCGCGAGTACAACGAGGACCCGGTGATCATGACGCTGCTCCCCGAGCCGTCCATGGCCGCACGCCGCCGGACTATCCTGGTCTTCTCCCGCCGCCCCGATGGGACCGTCGAGCGCCTGACGCTGGACCGCTACGGCTTCGGCGACCTCTACGCCCGCGCGTGGGACCCCGCCTCGGAGGACCAGCTCGAGTGCCTCGCCCGCATCGTGCGCGAGCGCGACCCGCGCAGCATCGGCCTGAACGTCTCCGAGCTGTTCTCCTTCGGCGACGGCCTCAGCCACGGCGAGTACCTCCTGGTAGCCGACGCTCTCGGCGACCGCTACCTGCCGCGCGCCCGCAGCGCAGAGCGCCTGGCCATCGGCTGGCTCGAGCGCCGCACCCCCGCCGAGCTCGAGGCCTACCCGGCGATCGTCGCATCCTGCCACGCCCTGATCGCCGAGGCCTTCTCCCGCCGCGTGATCACCCCCGGCGCCACCACCACCGAGGACGTCGTCTGGTGGTTCCGCCAGACCATGCTCGATATGGGCGTCCAGGCCTGGTTCCACCCGACGGTCGACATCCAGGCGCCCGGCCAGCGCTACGACGCCCCCGACGGCCACCGCACCCTCATCCAGCCCGGCGACCTGCTGCACTGCGACGTCGGCTTCTCCTACCTGGGCCTCTGCACCGACCAGCAGCAGCACGCCTACGTGCTCCGCCCCGGCGAGACGCAGGCCCCCGCCGGGCTGCGCGCCGCCCTCTCCGCCGGTAACCGCGTCCAGGACATCCACATGGCGGCGATGGCGCTGGGACGCACCGGCAACGAGGTGCTGCGCCTGGCGCTCGAGCGGGCGCGCTCCGAGGGCCTCCGCCCCAGCATCTACAGCCACCCGCTCGGCTACCACGGCCACGCCGCCGGCCCTACCATCGGCCTGTGGGACCAGCAGGGCGGTGTGCCCGGCCGCGGCGACTACCCGATCTTCGACGATACCTGCTACGCGATCGAGCTCAACACGCTCCACGAGGTGCCTGAGTGGGGCCAGGACGTCCGCATCGCGCTCGAGGAGGACGCTGTGATGGCCGGCGGGGCGATGCGCTGGCTCGACGGCCGCCAGACCTTGTTCCATCTGATCTAGTGGGGTGCGCAGCCACTCGGCGACGCTGGCGGACACGCGATCACTGTGCTACTCATCCCCAGCCCCTCCGCCCGGCGTCGCGCAGCTCCGCGTGCAACGCGCGCGTGGCGGCCTCCGGCTCTACGCCGAGCTCGGCCTGGAGCGTGCGGCGGCAGCGCTCATAGTGGGCGAGGGCTGCCCCGCGCTGGCCGCTGCGGGCCAGCGCGAGCTGGGCCATCGTTGGCCTCCCTTCGTTCAGGGCGCGGGCTGCCGCGCCATCAGTACAGGCCATCGCGGCGGCCCGCATGGAGCCAGCGCGCGCCCCAGGCGTTCGATGTCGGCCGCATGTATCTGCCGCTCGCCCTGCGCTGAGCCTCCGCTGAGCGCCACACGCGGGAGGAGCATGCCCTCACGCGCGCCCCGCTGGCACGCCGGTTGCCTCTACGAGCGCCAATGGAGACGATTGACACGCTAGTGAACACGCAGCTGGGGCCGTACCTGCTCGAGCAGGTCATCGGGCGCGGCGGCGCGGCCACCGTCTACCGCGCCCGCCAAACCTCGCTCGGGCGCGATGTGGCGGTCAAGGTGCTGCGCCGCGACGCCGACCCGCAGTTCGCGGCGCGCTTCGCCCGCGAGGCCCGCGCCATCGCCGCGCTCCAGCACCCCAACATCCTCCCGGTCTACGACTTCGGCGAGCACGGCGACCTCCAGTACCTCGTGATGCGCTACGTCGAGGGCGGCCGCACCCTGCGCGACGCGCTTGCCGCCGGCCCCCTGGACCCCGCCGACGCGCTGCGCCTGATGGTGAGGCTGCTCGACGCCCTCGGCGAGTCCCACGCCCGCGGGGTGGTCCACCGTGATATCAAGCCCGGCAACGTCCTGCTCCCCGCGCCCGACTGGCCGCTCCTGGCGGACTTCGGCATCGCGCGCCTCGGCACCGACACGCGGCAGCTGACGATCGCCGGCCAGGCGATCGGCACGCCGGACTACATGTCGCCCGAGCAGGCCACCGGCCGCCCCGTGGACGCCCGCAGCGATATCTACTCGGCCGGGGTGATGCTCTACGAGATGCTTGCCGGGCAGGTGCCGTTCCGCGGCGAGAGCGCTATCGCCGTCGTCGCCCAGCACGTTAACCAGCCACCCCCGCCGCCCCGCCTGCTCAACCCGGACCTCCCGCCAGCCATCGAGGCGCCGCTGCTCCGCGCGCTGGCGAAGGATCCCGCCGAGCGTTTCCAGACCGCCGCCGAGATGGCCGCTGCCCTCCAGAGCGCGCTGTCGGCTATCCACAGCTCTGGTGTGCCTCCCGGAGCACCCGTTCCCCACGAAACCACAGCCACCCCTACGCGGCGTCCGGTGTCGCCCCGCCCCGGCCCATCCAGCCAGCACCCCCGGCGCCTGCCCCCGATCCCGCTGCTCGTCGGGCTGGCGCTGCTCGTCGCGATCGGCGCGGGGCTCGCGCTGGCGCCAGGCTGGGGAACAGGCAGCGGGAGCGCAGTGACCGACCCGCCCGCCGCTCAGCCCGGCCCGCCTGGAGAAGCGCCTGATCCGGCTCCATCAGCCGGCGGTGAGCTCCCGCTACGCCTCGAGGACAGCGCCTGGGAGGGCGGCTTCAGGCGCGCGGGCGGCGTCACCAGCTACGGCGGGCGCACCGCCACCTGGATCTACGGCACGTCCACCGAGTACAGCAGCATGCGCGCGACGTTCGAGCTCACCGAGGCCCCCGGCTGCGCTGCCCGGCTCTACGTGATGGGCATGGACTCCGAAGGCGCCTCGAAAACCAACATCAGCGTCGCGGTCAACGGCACCGAGGTCTACCAGGGGCCGAACCCGCTCCCCGACGACGACATCCCGCTCGACACGGGCACGTGGGACACGCACGCCTTCACCTTCGACGGCAGCCTGCTGCGCGAAGGGGAGAACGAGGTCAGCATCTCGAACCTCGACGTGGGGGCCTTCAGCCTGCCGCCATTCTTCATGCTGGACTACGCCGAGCTGGCCTGCGAGCGGTAGCAGGCGAACGGGCCCCGGGCGGCCGAGCGACGAGTCAGCTCTCCTTCACTCCCCCGAGCCGCAGAAGAGTGCTGCGCCCCCTCCTGGCACCGCTATTGCATATGCCAGCGGCAGTGACGCCAAGAGAAGTGTGAGGCCTTCTATGAACATACAGCGGCTCTACCTGCGCGGCGTGGTGATCCCAGCCCTGATGCTGGCCCTCTCCGCGTGCAGCAGCGACGAGGTCGGCAGCCTGCTCCAGGAGCCCACCAGCGCCCCTGCGCCCGTCCCGACCGCCGTCGTCGCCGCGGCCGAGCCCGTGGAGCTCGAGGGCGGCGCGGCCCCCAGCGGCGCCCAGGGCATCCCCGCGCAGGTCCAGCAGCCCGCGCCCGGCGCACCCACTGTCGGCGAGCAGGAGCAGATCGTCGCCTCGGTCTTCGAGCGCGCCGCGCCCGCCGTCGTCCGCATCGACACCGGCGACGGGCTCGGCTCCGGCTTCCTGATCGACACCGCCGGCCACATCGTCACCAACAACCACGTCGTCGCGGGCTCCGGCGGCGAGGTGCTGATCTCCTTCAGCGGGCTCTTCCAGACCACCGGCGAGGTGGTCGGCACCGACCCGGACAGCGACATCGCGGTGGTGCGCGCGGCGCAGATCCCCGAGGGCGTCGTGCCCGTCGAGCTGGCCGACTCGGAGCAGCTGCGCGTGGGGCAGCTCGTGATCGCCATCGGCAACCCGCTCGGCCAGGACCGCACCGTCACCACAGGCATCGTCAGCGCCCTCGGCCGCACCATCCAGGAGGAGCAGGGCGGCTACTCGATCGGCGGCGCCATCCAGACCGACGCCGCGATCAACCCGGGCAACTCCGGCGGCCCGCTGCTCGACTCGGCGGCCCGCGTGATCGGCATGAACACCGCCATCCTCTCCCGCAGCGGCACCAGCTCCGGCATCGGCTTCGCCGTCCCCATCAACCTGATCCGCAAGGTCGCGCCCGCCCTGATCGAGCGCGGCGAGTACCAGCACCCCTACCTCGGCGTGGGCCTCGTCACCGTCACCACGCTCGAGGCCGAGCGCAACAGCCTGCCGAGCGCCGGCGTGCTGATCGAGCCGAACGGCGGCAACAGCCCCGTGGCCCAGGCCGGCCTCGACGGCCGCGCCATCCTCACGGCGATCGACGGCCAGGCCGTCACCTCCGACGCCGAGGTGATCTCCTACCTTGAGCTCAACACCTCCCCCGGCGACACGGTCACCCTCTCGCTGATCGGCGAGGACGGCCAGCAGCGCGACCTCCAGGTGACGCTCGGCGCCCGCCCGCGCGTCGAGGACCAGAGCTAGCCTTCAGCACGGTGACGCGGCGCGGCGGGCTTGGCCCGCCGCGCCGCTTTGTGCGCACCATGCCCGCGCCCGACCTGATGCGGTATAATAGAGGAATAATAAGGAACATATGAGCGAAGGGCAGGGAATGGAGCGCATCTACGTAGCCATCGACGTCGAGACCACCGGGCTGGAGGCCGGCGTCGACGAGATCATCGAGGTCGCCGCGGTCAAGTTCCGCGGCGCTGAGGTGCTCGAGACATACCAGCAGCTAGTGCGCCCGCGCCACACCCTGCCGCTCAAGGTCACCCGCCTCACCGGCATCACCCCCGAGATGGTGACCGATGTGCCGAAGTTCTCCGAGGTGGCCCCCGACCTGGCGCGCTTCCTCAAGAGCTACCCGATCGTGGGCCACTCGGTCAACTTCGACCTGCGTATGCTCCAGGCGCAGAACATGCGCCTGCCGCAACCTGCCTTCGACACCTTCGAGCTCGCGACGCTGCTGATGCCCAAGGCCCCGGCCTACCGCCTCGGCGCGCTCGCGGGCTGGCTCGGCGTCCAGCACGATGAGGCCCACCGTGCCCTGAGCGACGCCGACGCCACCCGCGCGGTCTTCCTGCACCTCCTTAGCCGCATCGAGGCCCTCAGCCTGGACGAAATCTCCGACATCATCCGGCTGACGCAGCGCATCGAGTGGCCGCTGCGCGAGCTGTTCGAGGAGGCCCAGCGCGCCAAGGCCAAGCTGGTGTTCGTTGAGGCTGGCAGGGCCAAGGCCGAGGACGACGAAGACGACGCCTTCCAGAAGCCGAAGGCCCCCACCCCCCTCAAGCCCACCGGCGACGAGCACCCGCTCGATATCGGCGCCGTGCGCGCCTTCTTCGCCCCAGACGGCCCGCTCGGCCGCGCCTTCCCCGGCTACGAGCAGCGCGACCAGCAGGTGGACATGGCGATGTCGGTGGCAGCCGCGCTCAACAACGGCGACGCGCTCATGGTCGAGGCCGGCACCGGCACCGGCAAGGGCCTGGCCTACCTCGTGCCCGCCGCCATGTTCGCCGCCCAGCGCGGCCAGCGCGTGGTGATCTCAACCAACACCATCAACCTGCAGGACCAGCTCTTCTTCAAGGATATCCCGGCCCTCCAGCGCATCATGGCGCGGGACAGCGGCAAGGATGCCCCCAAGGCTCCAGACTCAAGCCTCACGGCTCACGACGCTGCCCTGCCCTTCACCGCCGCGCTCCTCAAGGGCCGCGGCAACTACCTGTGCCTCAAGCGCTACAAGGACCTGCGGCGCGACGGGCGCCTGCTCTCCGATGAGGTCCGCGCGCTGCTGAAGGTCCAGCTGTGGCTGCCCGTCACCACCACCGGCGATAAGGCCGAGGTCTCGTTCACCGACCGCGAGAGCGCCGCCTGGGGCCGCATCAACGCCGCCTTCGAGGGGTGCGCCGGCCCGCGCTGCTCCGACTTCAACGACTGCTTCTTCTTCAAGGCCCGCCGCCAGGCCGAGGCCTCCCACCTGGTGGTGGTCAACCACGCGCTGCTGCTGGCCGACCTGATCGTGGAGACCGACGTCATCCCGAAGTACGACCACGTCGTACTCGACGAGGCCCACAACCTCGAGGACGTCGCCACCGACCAGTTCAGCTTCAACGTCGACCAGGAGGGGCTGATCACCTTTCTGAACGACCTGCACCAGGAGGGCGGCGCCAGCATCGTGTCCGGGCTGCTCTCGGAGCTGCCCACCCACCTGCGCGACAGCGCCGCCACCCAGGGAGATATGGATAAGGCGGTCGCCATCGGCGAGCAGATCCGGCCGGCGGTGGCCAAGGCGCGCGATGCGGTGTACGACTGCTTCAACCAGCTCACGGCCTACGTGCTGAAGGAGGCCGAGGCCACCCAGTACGACTCGCGGCTGCGGATCACGCCCGCCATCCGCAAGCAGGAGACCTGGGGCGCGGTCGAGCGCGCCTGGGAGAACCTCGCGCTGCACCTGACGGCGATCGGCGACGGGCTCGGGCGGCTCGACGCGCTGCTCGACGGGCTCAAGGACGCCGAGATGCCCGAGTACGAGTCGCTCCTGCTCCGTGTGCAGGCCCTCAAGCGCTTCGCCACTGAGGCGCGCATCAACATCGGGCACATCGTGGTGGGCGGGGACGAGCAGCTCGTGACCTGGATCAGCCACGACCGCATGAAGGACGCGCTGAAGCTCTCGGCCGCGCCCCTCTCGGTGGCCGAGCTGCTGCGCGCCAACCTGTTCGAGCAGAAGGAGGCCGCCGTCATGACCTCGGCCACCCTCTCGGTGGCCGGCGGCTTCGGCTATGTGCAGCAGCGCATCGGCCTCGAGGAGCCCGAGGAGCTCCACCTGGACTCGCCGTTCGACTACGAGCGCCAGGCGCTGGTGTACATCCCGAGCGATATCCCCGAGCCGAACCAGAACGGCTACCAGCGCATGCTCGAGGACGCGATCGTGGACCTCGCCAAGGCCAGCGGCGGGCGCATGCTGGCGCTCTTCACCGCCAACAGCGCCCTGCGCCAGACCTACCGCGCCATCCAGGAGCCGCTCGAGGACGCGGGGATCGCGGTGCTCGGCCAGGGGATCGACGGCTCGCGCCGCTCGGTGCTCGAGCGCTTCAAGGAGTTCCCGCGCACGGTCCTGCTCGGCACCACCAGCTTCTGGGAAGGGGTGGACGTGGTCGGCGACGCCCTCTCGGTGCTGGTGATCGCCAAGCTGCCCTTCAGCGTCCCCAACGACCCGGTGTTCGCGGCGCGCTCCGAGGGCCTGTCGGACTCGTTCAACGCCTACGCGGTGCCGCAGGCCATTCTGCGCTTCAAGCAGGGCTTCGGGCGCCTCATCCGCTCGCGCGAGGACCGCGGCGTGGTGGCGGTGCTCGACAAGCGCCTGGTGACGAAGAAGTACGGCCAGCTTTTCCTGGACTCGCTGCCGCCTGCAATGGTGCGCTCGGGCTCGGTGAAGCGGCTGCCGGAGCTCACCGCCCGCTTCCTAACAACTGCCCGCAAAGAGTAGCGGGGCTGTGCCTGCGCCCACTTCCCCTCGACAGCGTGCGTTTCTACGAGAGGGGCACCGGCCTCTCTCCTGCTCTTCCCCGGGAGTAGCGGGTCTGTGCCTGCGCCCACTTCCCCTCAACAGCGTGCGTTTCTACGAGAGGGGCACCGGCCCCTCTCATGCTCTCCCCCGTCGGAGGGGCGCTGGCGCCCCCTCCGAACCTCCCCCGCAATGTGTGCCCTACCAGACCGACATCCCGAAGTTGACGGAACGAGCACGGGCTGTCACGCCCCTGCACTACCACCTGCTGTACAGGTGCTCAAGGCCTATCGCCCGGGGTTGATCTACAGGGCCGTGCTCAGTGCAGCGTCTTCGGCATATCCGATACGCTGCTGCACCCTTTTGGGGTCGAGGGGCGAAGCCCCCGCCGGGGGAGTCCAGAGGGGCCGCGGCGGGCCCCTCTGGGCGGGGTGCGGGGCGCAGCGCCCGCCCAGAGGGGCGGGGCGCAACGCCCGCTACTGAAGATGAGGGGCGCAGCGCCCGCCGCTGAGGCAGGACACGGTGGCTGCCCACCAAGCAGGGGGCGGGGCGCAGCACGCCTAGACCAGCGCCTCCAGCCGCGACACGAACCGCTCCAGCACGCCGAACGCCCGGTCCATCGGCTCGGCCGACGTCATGTCGATCCCCGCCAGTTTCAGCGCGTCCAGCGGGTACATCGAGCCGCCCGCGCGCAGGAACGACAGGTAGCGCTCGGCCGCGCCCGCCTCCCCTGCCAGGATCGTATCCGCCAGCGCGTTCGCCGCAGCGATCCCTGAGGCGTACTGGTACACGTAAAAGTTCATGTACATATGCGGGAACTGCGACCACTGCACACCCTCGCGCGCGTCGTCCATCGTGGCCCCCGGCCCGTAGCCGCGCCGGAACAGCCCCGCCAGCAGCTCCGTCATCCCGTCCGCCGTCAGCGCCTGCCCGCGCTCCACCCGCGCGTGGATCTCGCGCTCGAACTGCGCCAGGATCGGCATCACGAACAGGTAGCGGTGGAAGTTCTGCATCGCCTCCTCGATCACCGCGATCTGGAAGTCGCGGTCCTCGCTCTGCCGCAGCAGGTGGCCGCGCACCAGCGCCTGGTTGAAGTTCGAGGCCACTTCCGCCACAAACAGCGTGTAGCCGCTGTACACGCGCGGCTGGTGCCTGCGCGACAGGTACGAGTGCATCGAGTGGCCGATCTCGTGCGCCAGGGTGCTCATGCTGCTCAGGCCGCCGGAGTAGCTCATCAGGATGAACGGGTGCGTGCCGTAGGTGCCGCTCGAGTAGGCCCCGCCGCGCTTGCCCTGGTTCGGATCGATGTCTACCCAGCGCTCGTCGAGCAGGCCGCGCCGCATCACCGCCACGTACTCCTCGCCCAGCGGCGCCATGCCCTCGCAGATCCACGCCACCGACTGCTCGTACGGCAGCTCGGGGCCGCCCTGCGTCAGCGGCGCGAAGATGTCCACCGGCTCGAGCTTCTCCAGCCCCAGCGCCCGCCGCCGCACCTCCCAGTAGCGGTGCCAGATTGGCAGGTGGCGGTTGGCCGCATCGATCACATTCTCGAACACCGCTGTCGGGATGTTGCTGGCCGCGAGGCTCGCCTCCAGCGCGCTCGGGTGGCGCCGCGCCCGCGCCCGGAACACCCCGGCCCGCACGTTCCCCGCCAGCAGCGCCGCCATGGTGTTCTTCACGCTCAGGAAGCCGTCGGCGTAGGAGTCGTACGCCGAGCGCCGCAGCTCGCGGTCGGTGCTGTGCAGCAGCCCGGTGATCGTGCCGCGCGCCACGGGCTGCTCCTGCCCGTCCGCGCCCACCGCCGGCCGGAACTGGAGGTCGCCGTCGGCCAGGGCCGAGAAGGCGTTCCACATTGTGCTGAGCGGCTCGCCGGCCATCGCCAGCAGCTCCTCGACCTCGCCCGATCGCACGTGCGCGCCCTGCCGGCGCAGGTCGTCCAGGTAGTGCCGGTAGGTCTGCAGCGCCGGCTCAGATGCCAGGAAGCCGTCGAGCGTGGCCGGGTCCGCCGCCAGCAGCTCCGGCTCCGCGAAGGCGGTGGCGGCGTCGAGGCGTGCCGCGAGCCCCTGCGCCCGGCCGTTGAGCGCCGCCTGTGCCTGGTTCGTCGTGTCCACGTCGAAGCCGAGCCGCGCGTACACGTACACCTTCGCCACTTCGGCGCCCAGCCGGTTCGAGGTCTCGAGCCACTCGAGCAGCGCGGCCGGCGACTCGGCCAGCAGGCCCTGGAAGCGCGCCAGCGAAGGCAGCTCAGCCTCAGCGGCCTCAAACGCCGCCTCCCAGTCGGCCACAGTCGGGTAGATACTCGCCAGGTCCCACGTGCGCTCCACCGGCACCTCGGACCGCTTCAGTAGTGTGGAAGTCATGCGTTTTTCGCTCCTGTAGGAACAAACTGGATCACGCCCCAGCGCCCGGCCGTGAGCCACTCGGGGTCCACGGCCACGGCCGCCCCGATGCGCTCGCGCGCGATCCCCGCCGCCACCTCGGACTTACACGTCCGCAGCAGGGCCAGCGGCGCCGGGGTGTAGCCTAGCGCCCGGTCGATCGGGGTGTCGTACGGCCAGTGGCGGTCGCCGAGCCAGCGCCGGTAGTTGGCGTCCCCCTTGCTGATGATCACCCCGCTCCGGCTCAGGTCAGCGCGCAGCTCGGCGGGCATCTCCGACCCCGCCAGCGGCGAGGTCCAGAACCAGTCAGCCCGCACCACCAGCCGCCCGTCGCGTTCGGCCAGCGCCAGCCCCTCGCCCAGCGCCCGTGCGCTCCCATCCGCACGCTCCCCAAGCCAGGCCAGCGTCTCCGTCAGATCGGCGCGAGTCACGTCCGAGACGTAGGTCGGATGAGGCTTGGCGTGCAGCACCACGTGTATGTAAACTGAGAGCAGCGCATCGGCCAGCGCCAGATCCCCGAGCAGCTCGAGGCCGGCGTTGTCCAGCACCAGGTCGGCGCGGCCACCGCCCCCGATCGCCAGGATGTGTGCCGCCAGCGCCGCCGTGTCGTCGGCCAGCAGCCGCTCGGCCCTGGGCGCCGCGTCCCCCTGTGGGCGCCCGCCCTCCTCCGCCGGCCAGAGGCTCAGGTCGGCCTGGTTGCCCCACAGCGAGCCGTGGATCAGGCGCGAGAGACCGAGGGCCGAGGGCGAGGCTTCATCCGCCGGACTCTGGAGCCAGGCCGTCGGCCCTTCGTCCCGCCCGGCCAGCGCGAGCCCCGCCCGCTTCTGCAGCGCGTACGGATCTAGCCCGGCGCCGGGGCCGTCGCCGAAGTAGCCGGTCGCCTCCAGGATGCGGCGGAACATGTAGGTCTCGGCGAAGAACCACGGCACGTCGAGCCAGCCGCAGCCCGCGTGGGGAGCCACATACGCGGCCCACGCCGCCGCGTCGGGGGCGTGGGTGTCGCGCAGCGGACGGATCGCCCCGCCGAGGATCTCGTCGGCCAGGGCCGCGAGCGACGCCGCGGCCGCGGGCGCCAGGGCGTTCTCGGCCACCACGCGCCGCACGATCGCGGGCATGCGGCGCACCACCGTGTCGTGGGCGAAGGTCCCGGCCTCGGCGCCGCGGATCGGCGCGGGCAGGTGAGCGTGTATGATGTCGTCCATAGGGCGGCGAGTGTAGCACGGCTGCGCGGTGCGCGCAACGCGGTTGATGGTGGGCTCTGTCTCATCACAGAGCACGATTCACCCGGCCTTCGGTAATGTGCGCTTCGCGCTACCGCGCGGCTCGCACAACGGCCACGCAGCCGATCCTGGCCACTCGGCACTCCCAGGAGCGTGTACAATACTCCCAGCGGCTTCAGAGCACCGAAAGGATCGCCCGATAAGCACCGTTGCCGAGCTGGAGCGGCTGGCGCTCCAGAGACGCCGCGAGGCCCTCGCAGAGGAGTTCCACGCGCAGAGCGATGCCATGAAGAACGAGGGTGTGCTTGCAATCTGGTTCAGCCTCGGTGAGATCAGGACGCTCCGCTTCGACCTCGGCGTGGACCACGATAACCTGCCGGGCAACACGAAGCCGACCAAGGCACTGGAGCTGATCCTGCACCGCTCCCGCCTCGCCGAGCTCGCCAGCGCCGTGCGCCGTGAACGCCCCGACGCCGGCCTGTAGCCTGGAGCCGCCAGTTGAGGCCGTGCCCTGCTGCGCTCGGCTCACTGAGCACGCCCTCCGCGTACAGCACACTCGGCACTCGGCACTCGGCACTCACGACTCAAGGCTCAGCACTCAGCACTCAGCACTCAGCACTCGAAAGGCCTCGCATGCTCAATGACACCCAGCTCGCCACCCTCCAGGCCGCGCTCGACCGCATCATCCCGCCCGACGACGCCCCCGGCGCGTGGGAGGCCGGCGCCGGCGAGTACATCCTCCTCCAGCTCCGCGGCGACCTCGCCGACATGCTGGGCACCTACCGCGCCGGCCTGGACTCGCTCGACTACGAGGCGCTCGCCGCCTCCGGCCGCCCCTTCGCGGAGCTCGGCCCCGATGCCCAGGACGCGCTCCTGGCCCGCGTCGAGCGCGGCGAGGCCCAGGTCCCCTGGACGACCGACTCACAGCAGTTCTTTCACACCCTCTGCGAGCACGCCGCCGAGGGCTTCTACAGCGACCCCGGCAACGGGGGCAACCGCGACGGCGTCGCGTGGCGCATGATCGGCTTCGAGGTACGGGGGTAAGATAGCGATAGCCGCGGCGGGTAGGTGTCCCCGCGGCCTCTTCGGCAGAAGAAAGCAAGCTCAATGTCTCACTACGATGTGATCATCGTCGGCGCGGGCGCCGGCGGGGGCGTGGTGGCCGGCGTGCTGGCCGAGGCCGGCAAGCGCGTGCTGCTGATCGAGCGCGGCCGCGACCTCAGCTACGGCCAGATCCCGCGCGACCACCTGCGTAACCACCGGCTCTCGCTCTACGGCCACAACACCGGCCCTGAGCTCGACGGCAACCCGCGCGTCGTCGTGGACCAGCGCGGCGCCAAGCACGTGGTCCGGCCGCACGAGGGCCCCTACCAGAACAACGCGATGACGGTGGGCGGCGGCACCCGCGTCTACGGCGCCCAGGCCTGGCGCTTCCTGCCGCAGGACTTCCGCATGGCCGCCGAGTACGGCGTGCCGCCCGGAAGCTCGCTCGACAACTGGCCCATCGGCTACGACGAGCTCGCGCCGTTCTACGAGCAGGCCGAGTGGGAGGTCGGCGTGGCCGGCGACAGCGCGGCCTCGGCCCAGCTCTGGCCCCGCGAGCGCGGCTTCCCCATGCCGCCCACGCCCCTCAACGCCCAGGGCCGCGCCCTGCGCCGGGGCGCCGAGACCCTCGGCTGGGGGGCCTTCACCCCGCCGCTGCTGATCAACACCGCGCCCTACGGCGGCCGACCCGCCTGCACACAGTGCCAGCACTGCGTCGGCTTCGCCTGCCCCGTGGAGGCCAAGAACGGCACCCACAACACACTGATCCCGCGCGCCCTCGCCACCGGCCGCGCCACCCTCCTCACCGAGACCGTCGTCGAGCGCGTGGACGTGGACGGCGCCGGGCGCGTCGTGGGCGTCAGCACGGTGGACGAAGCGGGCCACCGCGCCAGCCACCGCGCCGAGGTGGTGGTGCTGGCCGCCGGCGCGATCGAGACTGCCCGCCTGCTCCTGGCCTCCACCTCGCCGCAGCACCCGCACGGCCTCGGCAACGGCCGCGATCAGGTTGGCCGCAACCTGCAGGGCCACTACTACCCCGGCGTCGGCGCCCTCATGCCCGAGCCGGTCTTTGACGGCCTTGGCCCCGGCGTGAACACCGCCACCGTGCGCTGGAACCACGGCAACGATGGGATCGTGGGCGGCGGCATGCTCGCCGACGAGTTCGTGACACTGCCGATCATCTTCTGGAAGCGCTACCTCCCGCCGGGCGCCCCGCGCTGGGGCGCGGCCGCCAAGCGCCTCATGCGCGACGGCTACCGGCGCTTCGTGCGGATCATGGGGCCGGTGCAGGACATCCCGAGCCCCGGCGCGCGCGTGACGCTCGACCCGCGCGTGACCGACCATTATGGGATGCGGGTGGCGCGCCTCAGCGGCACGACCCACCCCGAGACGGTGCGGACGGCGGCCTTCATGTTCGAGCGCGCCCGCGAGTGGGCCCTGGCCTCGGGCGCCGAGCAGGTCTGGGGCGAGCCGCCCGGCCTGTTCCTGAGCGGCGGGCAGCACCAGGCCGGCACTGCGCGCATGGGCGACGACCCGCGCACCTCGGTGACCGACCGCCACTGCCGCGTCCACGGCCACAACAACCTGTACGTCGCGGACGCCTCGGTCCACGTCACCAATGGCGGCTTCAATCCGGTGCTCACGGTGCTTGCCCTCGCGTTTCGCACCGCACGCCACATCGCGGCCTCCTGGTAGAAGCGTGCGTTTGGCTCTGCAGGGTGGCTCCGCCCCCTGCACCCCCGCTGGGGGCGGCGCCCGCCCCCAGACCCCCTGCAATGTCCTACAGCACTGTGCGCTCTCGCAGGGCCGCTCCGCCCCCTGCACCCCCGCTGGGGGCGGCGCCCGCCCCCAGACCCCCTGCAACGGAGCTCTGCTAGACCGACATCGCGGTGACGCGAGACTGAGTACACTCCAGCCGCCAGGATCGTACAGGCTCGCTCCCGATCGCGGAGGCCGGGGCCTCGGTGATCGTGCCGACCGATATCGGTCCGGTAGTGGTCGCCTTTGGGGTTCGAAGGGGCGCAGCCCCTCGCCGGGGGAGTCCAGAGGGGCCGCGGCCGGTCCCTCTGGGCGGGGTGCGGGGCGCAGCGCCCGCAGAGGCCAGGGGTGCGGGGCGCAGCGCCCGCCGTCGTAGCCGTGACTCGGCATAGTCGCCCGAGCATGCGCAGCGCAAATAAAAGAATTGACAAAAGCGAGCGCCGTGCCGTATCCTGACGCAGGAGATATAGAGACAATGTACTGCGGCGTGTCGCGGGAGCGTCACCCGCATAGGAGGCACGCTATGCGAGCCGCACGCATCACGGTACTCTGGGCGCTGGCCTGCAGCGCCGTCGTCGCCGCGCTCGCCGCCGCGTGGCTCCCTGCCGTCCCAGCCCGCGCAGCCACCGAGATGCTCTACGTCCCGCAGACAGGCCACTACGTCCGCGGCGTCTTCCGAGACTTCTGGGACACCAACGGCGGCCTCGCCGTCTTTGGCCACCCCATTACCGAGGAGTACCTTGAGCCCGGAACGGGCCGCGTGCTCCAGTACTTCGAGCGCGCCCGCTTCGAGCGCGCCCAGCCCGACGCTACCGCCGTGCAGCTCGGCCTCCTCGGCCGCGAGGCCCTCGCCGGCCGCACGTTCCCCGCCGCCCAGCCGATCCGCAACACGGCGACGCGGCGGTACTTCCCACAGACCGCCCAGATCATCCAGTACGGCTTCAAGGAGATCTGGGAGACTCGCGGCGGCCAGGCGATGTTCGGCCTGCCCCTCAGCGGCGAGATCACCGAGGCCACCGACGACGGACGCACGCGCACGGTCCAGTACTTCGAGCGCGCCCGATTCGAGTTCCACCCCGAGCTCCCCGCCGGCCGCCGTGTCCTGATCAGCGCGCTCGGCCGCCGGCTCGCCCCGCCCGAGCTCACCACCCCGCTCGCGCCCAACGCCCCGCCCCCTGGGCCTATCACGGTCAGCCCGTCCCAGGCCGCCGCGCCCTCCCCCACCGCCCCCGTCGCCCGCCAGCTCGTCGCGCCGGCCGTCAACGCCACCATCGCGCCGCTCGCCGGGAACCTGGAGCAGAGCTTCACCTTCGCGCCGGCGCGGGGCTACAAGGCCGGCGAGACAGTCTCGGTGTGGGCTAACCCGATCGGCAGGGCCCCGGTCTTCGTCGGCCGCTTCGGCGCCGACCGCGAGGGGGCTATGGCGCCCGTGCGCTTCACCCCGCCCCCGGGCGCGGCCGTGGGCGACTGGGCGATCGTCGCCGAGGGCAACGAGAGCAAGCGGCAGGCGATCGGCTACTTCCGCCTGATCAGCGGCGCCCTCGGCCGCGTCCAGACCACGCCCGTGCCGCCCACCCCCACCGCCGGGCCACCCGTCCCGCGCAACGTCGACGCCGCCGCCGAGCCGGCCAGCGGCCCCGCGGGCACGGTGTTCTTCTTCGACGCCACCGGCTTCCGCGCCGGCGAGGAGGTCCAGGTCGCCATCGTCGCCCCCGACGGCCGCCAGATGGGCACCGACCCGGTCAAGGCCGACGAGCGCGGCTCGATCCGCTACGCCGGCCTGTTCTACCCCACCGCCCCCGGCGCGCCGCTCGGCCTCTACCGCATGGTGGCCTACGGCACGACCAGCAACAAGACCAGCACTGCCTATTTCGTCCTCACGCCGTAGCCTCCGCCGGCGATGCGCGTCAGTGCCTAGCTCCATCCCCCCCATCTGTGGCTGATAGGGCCCTGTGAGGACCCTATCAGCCCCGTGCCAGCTTCGGGTAACCCTTCCGTAAACCGGCCCTGTTGCCCCCCACAGAGCCGGTTGCTAGAGTCTACTCAGCTCGGTCGCAGGTCCTACGTCGCTGGTCAGACTCACCGGAGGCCCCCGTGAACCGTCACTCGCTCAACGCGATCGTCGCCGTCGCGCTCGCCGCCGCGCTGCTCCCGCTGCTGGTCACCTGCACCCCCGCGCCCGTCGCGACCCCGGCTCAGCTCGCCGCGCCCTCGCTTGTGGCCGCCCCCACCGCCAATATCCTCGCCGCCCCCGAGCTGCCTCCGGCCGTGCTCCCCAGCGAGATGCCCGCGCTCTCGCGCGCCAACGTCACCCCCACCGCCACCCTCGCCCCGCTGCCCACCCCGCTCCCCGCCGCCCCCACCGCCACCACGCAGCCCGCTGGTCCCGGCGGCCTGCCCTTCCCGCTCCGCACCGGCCGGCTCGAGTTCGGCGCCCACGCTCACCTCTTCTGGACCGACCGCTCTACGCCGCTGGTGCGCGCCTCCGACGGCGGCTTCACCTGGATCCGCCAGCAGATCCACTGGCGTGACCAGGAGGGGCCCGCGGGCAACTACGCCTGGGGCGACGAGCTCGACCAGATCGTGGCGGCCGTCAACGCCCGTGGCCTCAAGCTCATGATCTCGGTCGTGCGCTCCCCCTCGTTCTACGGCCGCGGCGGCCGCGACGGCCTCCCCGAGGACCCCAACGCCCTCGGCAACTTCCTCGCCGCCCTCGCCCGCCGCTACCAGGGGCGCGTCCACGCCATCCAGATCTGGAACGAGCAGAACCTGGCCTACGAGAACGGCGGCTACGTCTCCACCGAGGACGCCGGCCGCTACGTCGAGATCCTCAAGGTGGCCTACACCCGCATCAAGGAGGTGGACCCCGCCATCTTCGTGATCACCGGCGCGCCCGCCTCAACCGCCGTAGACAGCCCCGGCGTGGCGATCTCGGACATCCGCTACTACCATGCGATGTTCGAGTACCAGGGCGGTGTCATCCGCAACTACATGGACGCGCTCGGCGTCCACCCCGGCGGCTCCGCCAACCCGCCCGAGTCCTACCCCGGCGACGTGCCGAGCACTGCCCAGGGCTGGACCGAGCACCCGACCTTCTACTTCCGTCGCATCGAGGATATCCGCGCGCTGATGCTTGAGTACGGCATGGACCAGACGTCGGTCTGGATCACGGAGTTCGGCTGGGCCACGCCCAACACCACCCCCGGCTTCGAGTTCGGCCACCAGGTCTCGCTCGACCTCCAGGCGCAGTATATCGAGCGCGCCATGCGCCTCACCTCCGAGAAGTACCCCTGGGTCGAGGCGATGTTCCTCTGGAACCTGAACTTTGCCACCCTAAAAGCGCGCGACGGTGACCCGCTGCACGAGCAGGCCTCGTTCGCCATCCTCGACGCCGGCAATAACCCGCGCCCAGCCTTCTGGGCTGCCCAGACCTTCATCCAAGAGCTGCGCGCTTCCGGCAGGTAGACCAGAAGGGCCAGCGCTGCGCGAATCTGGCGCCGTGCTGGCCCGCTCACCTCTCCGCTTCGGCCGAAGTGGTGGGGGGTTCGCTCCCCACCGTGGCGGCGGGCAGGATCCAACCCTGCTCCTCGCCATTCATGGCGACCTCAAAGCTCCGCCTCCCCCGCCGCCAACGCCTGCAGCGCCGCGATGCGAGCAGCGTACTGCGGCGGCACAGGCGGCACCGGCGTGCCCCGCAGTACCGCGGCGATGCCCCGCATGAACGCCGCCAGCTCATCGTACGGCGCGCCGCGCTCCTCGCCCTCGGCGTAGTGCGCCGCCGCCTGGCCCATCTGGATCGCCAGCGCCCGCGCCCCGTTGCCGTCCCCCTCGCGCAGGGTCTGCTCTGCCAGGGTCGCGGCGTCGTCGGCCGCCCGCTCGATCTGCTCCTGCCGCAGCCGGATCGCCAGCGCCCGCTGCTCCTCGGCGGACATCTGCGTCACCCGCGCCTCCGCCCGGCGCCGCAGCTCCCGCAGCGCGCGCTCACGCTCGCCTTCTGCCAGCGACCCGAGCACACGCTCCACGCCCGACCGGTTCCCTTGCGCCAGCGCCGCCTCCAGCTCCGCCGGCAGCGGCGCCCCGCTACCCTCAGCCGCGCGCACGCCTCCTGCCCGCCCGTCATCGCCGGCGATTCGTGGTCGGTCGTCGGTCGTCGGTCGTCGGTCGTCCACCCCCACCAGCTCCACCACCCGCGCCAGCGCCCCCGCCAGCCCCTCGTCAAGCGCGGCGGCGAGGCGCGCCAGCTGACCCTCCTCGCCGCGCAGCAGCGCCTGGAGGCAGCCGAGGAACATGCCGAACGGCGGCAGCGTGGCGGCGGCTGGCCAGCGCAGAAGAGCCACCCGTAGCGGCACCAGCGCCTCCGCTAGCGCCTCCATCGCCTCAGCGTCGCCATCGTGCAGCATCTGCACTGTCGCGTCGGCGCAGTGATCCAGCAGCGCCACCAGCGACGCCAGCCGCGCCTCGTCCTCCTCAGCACCCTCGGCCCACTCGCTGATCGCGTCCGCCAGCGAGACAGCTTCCTCCTGCGACTCGCCGCGTGCCCAGGCATCCAGCAGGGCCACGTCATCAGGCGCCAGCTCCGCGCGCATGGGCTCTTCGCCACGCACCAGTGCCAGCGCGCCGCGTAGCAGCGC
>JBDLTZ010000121.1:0-10921 GCA_039805565.1 Chloroflexota bacterium
CCGGCGCGCCGGACTCGCTCGACCGGATGGTGGCGATCAGCTACGGGAACCTGGCGGTGGACCAGCTGCTGCAGGGGCACAGCGGGCGCATGGTGGCGCTGCAGAGCGGGCAGTACACCACTGTCCCGGCCGACACCTGCACCCAGGGGCTCAAGCGCGTCGATGTCGAGGAGCTCTACGACATCGAGAGCTACCGCCCGCGCGTCAAGCACCCGCTCGGCAAGCCGATGTTCATGTACTGAGATGCTCAGCGAGGAGACTCACATGACCACGATCACCATGACAAAGGGCAAGTTCGCCGGTATCAGCGCCTGCGCGAACGAGCGCGGCACGATTGCAGCGGCGGCGATGGACCAGCGCGGCTCGCTCAAGAAGGCGATCGCCAAGTCGCGCGGCGATGGTGGCGCGGCCAGCACCGAGGACATGGTGGCCTTCAAGACCGCTGTCACCAAGGTGCTCACCAAGCACTCCAGCGCCATCCTGATGGATCCCGAGTACGGGCTCGAGGCGCTCAAGCAGCGCGCCCCTGGTACCGGCGTGCTCATGTCCTATGAGAAGACCGGCTACGACGCCAGCGTCAAGGGGCGCATGCCGGACCTGCTCTCCGAGTGGAGCGTGCGGCGGCTGGTGGACGCGGGCGCCAACGCGATTAAGATCCTGCTCTACATCAACCCGTTTGACGACGTCACGATCAATACCGTCAAATACGCCTTCATCGAGCGCGTCGGCGCCGAGTGCGCGGCATACGACGTGCCGTTCTTCCTCGAGCCGCTGGCCTACGATGATGAGGTCGGCGACGAGAAGAGCGCGGCGTTCGCCAAGGTCAAGCCGCGCTATGTGGCGGCCTACATGGAGGAGTTCTCCAAGCCGCGCTACGGCGTGGACGTGCTGAAGGTCGAGGTGCCGGTGAACATGAAGTTTGTCTCCGGCACGCGCGCCTTCGCCGGCGAGGAGGTCTATTCGCGCCAGGAGGCCCTGCGGCTGTTCAAGGAGGCCTCGGACGCGGCCACGAAGCCGTTCATCTACCTGAGCGCAGGTGTCACCGACGAGATCTTCCGCGAGACGCTCGAGCTGGCCGCCGAGGCCGGCAGCCGCTTCGCGGGCGTGCTCTGCGGCCGCGCCACCTGGCAGGACGGCATCCCGGTCTACGGCCGCGAGGGGTACGACGCGCTGATCGGCTGGCTCGAGGACCGCGGCGTGGCGAACATCCAGGCGCTGAACGAGGTGCTGGACAAGGGCGCCAAGCCGTGGTATAGCTTCTATGGCGGCAAGGAAAACATCACGCTCGTCGACCAGGTCCGCAGCAAGCTGTAGCCGCCTGACAGAGTTTGCTCCAGCGGGGGTCTGGGGGCTGCGCCCCCAGAAATATACCCCCTCACATCATTTGTAGTGGGGTTTCGGGGCCGCAGGCCCCGAAACCCCACAGCCAGACAGCAGAGAGAGCGACCAGGGAGAAGGACTATGGCCACCCCCACACCGCGCTACCGCATCGCGATCTGCACCGGCGGCGGTGACGCCCCCGGTCTCAACGCGGTTATCCGCTCCGTCGTGCTCTCCTGCCTGCACCGCGGCTGGGAGTGCTACGGCATCCGCGACGGCTTCAGCGGTATTCTGTCGCCCAAGCTGTATCCGAATGGCGGCGTCATCCCGCTCACGCGGGACATGGTGCGCGATATCACCCACATCGGCGGGACGATCATTGGCACCACCAACCGCGGCAACCCGCTCCACTTCCCGGTCATCGCGTCCGACGGAACCGTCACCGAGCGCGACCGCACCGACGAGCTGGTGCAGGGGCTCTCGATCTACGGCATCGACGCGCTGATCTCGGTGGGCGGCGACGGCTCGATGATGATCGCCGGCGCGCTGGCGAAGAAGGGCGTGCGCGTGATTGGCGTGCCGAAGACGATCGACAACGACCTCGAGGGCACGGTCCAGACCTTTGGCTTCGACACGGCCGTGGCCTTCGCCACCGACTGCATCGACCGGCTGCACTCCACTGCGCAGGCCCACCAGCGGGTGATGGTGGTGGAGGTGATGGGGCGCTACGCCGGCTGGATCGCGCTCAACGCCGGCGTCTCCGGCACCGCCCACGCTATTCTGATCCCCGAGATCCCCTACGACATCCAGAAGGTCGCGACGAAGATCACCCGGCGCGAGACCGAGGGCCGCAACTACTCGATTGTCGTCGTGGCCGAGGGGGCCCGCCCGATGAATGGCAGCCTGTCGGTGATGAGCCCTGCCGAGATCGGCCGCGCCGAGCGCCTCGGCGGCATCGGCGAGCGGGTGGCCCACGAGCTCCAGGAGCTCACCGGCCGCGAGACGCGCTCGGTGGTGCTCGGCCACCTGCTGCGCGGTGGGTCGCCTACCACGTTCGACCGCCTGCTCTCGCTGCGCTTTGGCGCGGCGGCGGTGCGCGCGATCGAGGAGGGGCGCTCCGGCGTGATGGTGGCGCTCGACCCGCCCACCGTGCGCTACGTGCCGCTCGAGGAGGCCACCCAGCGTACAAAGACCGTGGCGCTCGACTGCGACACGATGCTCACGGCGCGCGATATGGGGATCAGCTTCGGGGACTGACGGGTGGTGAGTCGTGGGTATTGAGTGCTGAGTGCTGAGTGAAGCACGGACTGCTTTGTCGAGAACGCCGCAGACGCTAGCACTTAGCACTCGCCCCTCAGCACTCAGCGCTCGTCACTCAGCACTCGCGAGCGCTCGCACGACTTTCTCCCACGTGATCCCGGCCACCAGCGCCGGCCCGGCAGCCCCCAGCCGCGCCGCCAGCCCCTCGTCCCGCCACAGTGCGTCGAGCCGCGCGGCCAGGGCCTCGGGGGCCGGCGCCGTCACGAACCCCGCCCCGCCGTCCACCACGAACTCTAGCACTCCGCCGGAGTCCTCGGCGGTCACGACGGGGCGCGCCGCCTCCAGCGCCTGCACCGTCGTGAAGCCGTAGTCCTCGTCCACCGGCGCGTAGTACACCGCCCGCGCCCCGGCGTACAGCGCCACGAGCTCCGCATCGGGCACGAAGCCGCGGAACTCCACCCGCGCCCCGAGCTCTAGCTCGCGCGCCAGCTCCTCCAGGGTCTCGCGCTCCGGCCCGGCGCTGACCAGCACGCAGCGCACCTGCTCCGCGGTCCTCGCCAGCGCCCGCAGCAGGAGGTCGAGCCGCTTGGCCTTGTCCAGCCGCGCGTCGGAGAGGATGTAATCGCCGTAGGGACCCGCGTGCAGCCTGCCGGCGTAGCGGCTCGGCGGGTAGAGCGGCTCGGCCTCCAGCCCAGTGTAGCGCCGCAGCCGCCCCGCCACGTTCTTCGAGATCGCGAACAGCCGGCGCGCCTCGCCCAACGCCGCCCGGTCCATCCGCAGCAGCCAGTCGCGCACCGCCCGGTCCTCCGGCGTGTTGGCGAAGTCTGACAGCGGCGTGCCGTACCAGTCGTACGCCTGCCGGTGCTGGTGCACCAGCCACACCACCTTGTTCGGGTGGCGCGCGGCGTACGACGGAAACTTTGTGGCGATCAGTAGGTCCACCGGCTGGCCATCCACCTGCGTCAGGTCCAGCATGCGCCACGCCAGCGCCGAGCTCCCCAGCCGCTCGTGCGGCTGCCAGGCGTACGGCAGATTGACGATATCTGTGGTGTGGCCACCGCCGCGCAGGGCGTCGCGCAGGCCCTCGGCCAGCAGCTCGGCGCCGCCGCGCGCGAAGGGGACCTGGGCATTGCAGATCAGGATGCGTTTTGACATAATGCTCGCTGCGTGATCGCGGAAGGGCGCCGGTCTGCTATTATAGCGCGCACCACGACCGGCCTTTGACCACGCGACGAGCAGATGGTGAAGCGACGAATCTTCCTCCTTCCTGTGGCGATTTTCCTCCTGGCCCTCGCCCTGCGCCTCTTCGCCATCGACCGCCAGAGTCTGTGGTACGACGAGGGGCTTACGGTGGCGCTGGCACAGCGGGCGCCGGCGCAGATCCTGCGCGACGCGGCCGCCGACGTGCACCCGCCGCTGTACTACTGGGCGCTCCACCTCTGGATCGGCCTGCTGGACACCTCCGAGGCCGCTGCCCGCTCGCTGAGCGCGCTCAGTGGCGCGGCCGCTGCTGCCCTCACGGCGATCCTTGGCCGGCGCTGGTTCGGGTCGGCTGCGGCCATCGTCTCAGGTGTGGCCGCCGCGGTCTCGCCGCTCGCGGTGCACTACGGCCAGGAGGCGCGCATGTATGCCATGGCCGCGCTCCTCGCCGCGCTGCTCTGGCTCGCGCTGGACCTCTGGCGCGAGACGGGCCGCGCCCGCTGGCTGGCGCTCTACGCGCTCGCCGCGCTCGCCGCGCTCTTCACACACTACTTCATGGTGACGGTGGTTGCGGCCGCGGGGCTGGCGGGCCTTGCGCTCCTGGTGCACGCGACGCCGCCCCCTTCGCGCAGGAGAGAGCGAGGGCCGGGGGGCGTCGTGTTCTGGCTCCTGCTCCACGCCGCGCTCGCGGCCGCCTACCTGCCGCTCGCCTGGGGCAGCCGCGAGCGCATCACCGGCTGGTCAGTCTCCCAGCAGGGCACGCCTCCCATCCAGCTCCTGGGCGATGTGCTGCGCCACTTTGCGCTCGGCCCATCCGCGCCTGTGGAGTGGTGGCCTCTGCTCCTGCCGTTCGCAGCACTCCTGTTGGTTGCTCCTCTCACGTTGCACTCCTCCTCTGCGGGCGAAGGGAGAGAGGCAACGGGTGAGGGCCTCCTTACGTCATGGGGAGAAGACCGGGGAGCGAGAGTCTCCCCTGCTCCCGCGGCAGGGACGCCGCTCCTGCTCGCCGCCGCCTGGCTGCTTGTGCCGCTGGCAGCGATCGCGCTCCTGTCCCTGTCGCAGCCCTACTACCGCCCGCGGTTCCTGCTGCCCGCCCTCCCGGCCTTCCACCTGCTCCTCGGAGCCGGGGCTGCCGCACTGGCCGCGCACCTGGCACGCCCCGCGCTTCTGGCCCGGTCTATGAGGCATCACGTCGTATCACTCATGATCGCCGTCGCCGCCCTTGTGCTCGCGTCGGTCCCCGCACTCGCGCGCGAGTACACCGACCCGCGTGTGTGGCGCGACGACTACCGCGGCCTCGCGCGGGCGATCGGCGTCACGGCGCGCCCCAACGATGCTGTGGTGCTCGTAGGCCCAGGGCAGACCGATGTGCTCGACTACTACCTGAAGCTTCCGCTGCGGCGCTACCCGCTTCCCTCTTTCCGGCCACTCGACCCGGTCGTGGTCACACGCGAGCTCGAGATGATCGCTGCGCGCCACTCGCGCCTGTACGCTGTGTACTACGTCCCCTATGAGGCAGACCCGGCCGGTGTGATCGAGGGCTGGCTGCGCGAGCGCGCCTTCCGGGGACCGCGCGCGTGGTACGGCGGCGTCGAGTTGGTGCTGTATGAGCTCGGCGAGGTCCCCGCGTCGCCCGTGCCGGTGGATATTTTGCTCGGCGACAGTGTGCGGTTGCGCTCCGCCGCCTTCGGCCCGACACAGCTTCGGCCCGGCGATGCCCTGCGCTTCGAGGCGACCTGGGTCGCCGAGCGAAGCAGCCCGCCTCTCCTGGCCTTTGTCCACCTACTTGCCCCCGATGGCTCGATAGCGGCGCAGTTCGATGGGCTGCCAGCCGCGGTCGAGACGCAGGCGTGGGAACCTGGCGCGCCTCAACGCGGGCGGGTGGCGCTGCTGGTGCCTCCTGACGCCCCCGCGGGCACCTACCAGCTGATCGCCGGCCTGTACGACCCCGCCACCGGCACGCGCCTCCTTCTTCCAGACAACACCGACTACATCTCGGTCGGCATGGTCGAAGTCGATCAACCGTGAATGTCTCAGGATGCGGTGGTTCAGCTCCTCGGCACCGGCAGGGATATCACCGAGCGCAAGGTCGTAGAGCGTGCGCACCGCGCGTTCGAGCAGCGTATGCTCGAGAGCCAGGAGCTGGAGACCTGATGCTCAAGCTCCTGGCCTACGCCGGCCGCCACTCGTCGGGTGGCAGGTCGATCTCAACACCATAGCGATGGAGATGGCCGACCTTATGTGCCTCTTGGTCGCCCGCACCGGCAGGCTACGGAGGCAATCCTTCGACGCCCTGGGTACAACGTCCTGGAGACTGAGGATGGCCGGTCGGCGGTTCGCCCGTGCGGTCGTGCTGCGATCACACCCTGGCGCTCACGACTCATGGCTCACCACTCACGACCCAAGCTCCGCGAGAGCGGCGGCGAGGTGGGCGCGCGAGCTGGTGAGGGCGACATCGGTGTCGCGGCCGAACCCGCCCGACTTGGGGATGCCGCCGATCTCCAGGATGGCCGGGCCGCGGTAGTCGCCGGCGACTAGTGCCGCAAAGTAGGCGCGGAAGTCGATCGAGCCGAGCCCGAGCGGTAGGTGGTAGTTGACCTCCGGCAGCGGTGTGTCGGAGACGTGCAGCAGGCTCATCCGCGGCGTGAACGCCAGGAAGTCGTCAAGCTGGTCCGGCGGAGTGTGGTTGAGGTCCCACACGAATCCGAGCCCCGGCGTCGCGTCGAGCGCCGCTGCGCAGGCCTCCGGTGTGGCGAACAGCGGGATGTCCGGCTCGTTGTGCTCGAGCCCGAACTGGAAGCCGGCGCGCGCCGCGATTTCAACCGCCGCCGCGAGCTGCGGCACTACGTCCGTCTCCACCGCGCGCAGCTGTGACGCCTCCATGCGCTCAGCCGGGGCCAGGTGCCAGTGCACCCGCTCGCAGCCTAGCCCGCGGATCGCCGGCAGGTTGGCGCGCAGCATATCGAGCGGGGTCGAGCCCTCCTGGGTGAGCCCGTTGGCGTGTACTCGCACCACGATCTCCATCACCGGTGTGATCCCCGCCTCGCTGAGCGCCTCGCCCACAAGCTCGGGCGCCTCGCCCAGGTGGCTCTCGTCGACGCCGTGCTCCCGTCCGTGGAACTGCACGCAGCGGAAGCCGGCCACACGGGCAAACTCCACCTCCTGGCGCGCCGGCCGCCAGTTGGAGGGGAAGAGCCGGGCATTCGTGCCAATCACGATCCTGTTCAGTGCGCTGGTCATCTGTCGCTCCTACCCTGTTCAGCGCCTCAACATACTCAGCTGCGTCACCTACGTCTCAAGACTCATTACTTGGCACTCAACGTTCAGTGCCTCAGCGTGCTCGGCTGCGTCACTCACGTCACAAGACGCAAGACCCGGCCCTTAGCCAAGCACTGCCGCGACGGTTCTGCGCGCGACCTCGTCCCAGCGGCACCGCTCCAGCACGTAGGCTCGCCCGCGCGCCCCGAGCTCGCGCCGCAGCACGGCGTCCCCGAGCAGCAAGTCCAGCGCGGCCGCGAACTCCGCGAAGCCGTCGAAGCTCAGGCCGCCCCCGCTCTCCTCGGCCGCCTGCTGCGTCACCGCGCAGCTCGCATTCACGAGCGCGGGGGTGCCCTGGAGCCAGGCCTCCATCAGCACGATCGAGAAGCTCTCATACGTGGAGGGGTTGACGAACAGGTCGGCTGCGGCATAGGCATCGTGGCGCTCCTGGGGCGGCACATCCCCCAGGTCCCGCACGATCGCCCCGAGCCCCGGCGTCACTGCCATCGCGTCGCGCCCCGTGCGAACGAGGGTCATAGGCGTGCCGCGCCTGGCCCAGTACTCGCGCAGGTAGGCCAGCAGCAGCGGCACATTCTTGCCGGGCGCGTCGCGGCCGGCATACATCAGCAGCGGCCCGCGGATGCCGTGCCGCTCGCGGAACGCCGCGCCGTCGCCCCGCGGCGTCAGGTCGATCCCCTCGCCGGCCACCACCAGCCGGTCGGGGGGCAGATCGTACAGCTGCCGCGCGAGCTCGGCCTCGCCGCGGCTGTTCGCCAGCACGCGCCGGGCGCGCCGGAACATCCAGCGGAACGTCTCGTGGCGGGCGTACGGCTCGTCGTGCAGGCAGGGCAGCAGGTGCGCCCGCTCCCCGGCCAGCAGCGCGCCCCAGAACGTGGTGGGGAAGGGGTAGGGCACGAAGAGGAAGCGCCGGCCATCCCCCTCCGAGGCCACCGCCTCCAGCAGCGCGTCGCTCGAGGCCAGCCAGCCGAGCTGGAGCTGCTCGGTGTAGGGGAACGCGGGCAGCTGCGGCAGCGAGCCGAGCCGGCGCTGCACCGGGGGCGGGATGCGTGGCGCATAGGTGGGCGGTGTGATCGGGAAGCGCCGCACCGGCACACCGTCCACCTCATCCGGGCCCACGGGGTAGTGCGGCTCAGGCGCGGCGAACGAGTCCCGCCCATCGGTCGCCCAGACTTCGACGGGCGCGCCAATCTCACGCACCGCACGGGCCAGCTGCCGCGCCTGGGTCTCGGCGCCGCCCGCCGTATCCCTCCCGAACCAGGGGACCACAATCGTGAGGGTATCCACTACTGCCAACCGTCCCCGCGGGCGACCCGCCCCGCACGCAGGCCGGCCACCTGCGCACGTCGCTCAGCGTCCATCCGAACCAGCGCGCCGAGGGCGTCGGACATGGCGCCGTTCGCTGCGTTCTGCTGCTCGACAATCGGGTTGATGTACCAGCGCAGGTACTGCCGGACAACGCGCTTCGTGAAGCTGGCCGCGCGCTCGAGCGGCGTCCCGGCCGGGAGCTCCCAGTGGGCGCTCACGGACTGCCGCCCGGCCAGCGAGGTGAGCACCGCGCGCAGCTCCAGGTCCGGGAACTGCGCCGGTGGCTCCGCGGCCGCACGCTCGTGGACGATCACCTGCGCCTCTCGCGCCGTGGTCGGCCGCAGGGTGTCAGTAGCTGGGCCCTGGTCGTCGGCTGTCGGCGGCCGCTGGCCGGTGATCCCTCCGTCGCCGGCGTCTGGGCCGCCTCTCCCCGCCGCGACCTGCTCCGCCAGGTCCAGCGACGCGTCGGCCAGGAGCCGCATCGCGCGCGCTACCGCGTCGTTGTAGGCGTTCTGCTGCGCGACGATCGGGTTGATGTACCAGCGCAGCGCGCGCCGCACGACTTTGTTCACCATGTTGATCAGTCGCTCGGGCAGCGAGCGCGCCGTGAGGGGCCAGTGGGCGCTCACCACGCGGTGCAGCTCGATCTCGTCCAGGGCGCGGCGGACATCCCGCTCGAGCGGGCCCTGCTCGGCCACGCCGCGTGCCAGACGCCGGGCGCGCACCTCTGCGCGCAGCTGCTCGAGGATCTCGCCCACTGGGGGCGCCGTGTCGGTGTGGTTCTCACTCATACAGGTTGCGGCTCTGCCTCGTCGTAGGTGTGGATCTCGATCGTCAGCTGGCCGCCGTACTGCTCACCGGACTCTGCCCCGGCCATTATGGCGCTGGTGAGCGCGCGTGTCGGGGGGCGGCGCGGGGAGTAGAACAGGTGGCTGCTGCTTGGGGCGTCGCCCGCGCCGAAGCGCGGCACCGGCACCGTTAGCTCAGGCGCGGCAGCCAGGGCGCTGGCCAGCACGCGTTCCAGCCGGATGGAGCTGGCGATCGACCACGTCTCGACCAGGTGGGAGTGCTCGCGGAGGTAGTCGACGTGCCAGTGGGGGTGGGGCTTGGTGCGCTGCTGATGGTACGCAAGCCGGGCGCGCAGCCCGCCGGACCCGAAGGCACTGCCGATGTACAGGTAGTAGCCGGCCGCAAAGCGAAAGTGTCCCAGCCGGCCCACGCGCAGGTCAGCGATAGCGCTCGGGAGGTGGAGAATCAGAAGGTACGTTCCCTTCAACGCCGGTACACCTCTCTTGGGGATGGCAGCATCTGTGAACCAGGCAGCACGCCCATTATAGCACGCGTCGCGGCGCCCAACACACGAGTGCTATAATGGCGCCCTGCCGTACGGCTTGTTTTGTGTATGGGGCTTCGGCCCTCCATCAGAGGAAGACACCATGAACGTGCTGCTAGTCGGCGGTGGGGGGCGTGAGCACGCGCTCGCGTGGAAGCTGCGTCAGTCGCCGCTGCTGGACGAGCTGTTCATCGCGCCGGGCAACCCGGGCACCGCGCAGCTCGGCCGCAACGTGCCGGTGGACGCCACCGCCGTCGAGATGATCGTCGACATCGCCCAGCGCGAGCGTGTCGGGCTGGTGGTGGTGGGCCCTGAGGCGCCCCTCGCCGCGGGCCTGGCCGACGCCTGCGCGGCCGCCGGCATCCCAGTCTTCGGCCCCAGCGCTGCCGCCGCGCGCCTCGAGAGCAGCAAGGCGTTCGCGAAGCGCGTGATGCTGGAGGCCGGGGTGCCCACTGCGGCCGCCCATATCTTCGACGACCCCGCCGCCGCTGTGGCATTCGTCCGCGACACCGGCTCGCCGTGGGTGGTGAAGGCCGATGGGCTCGCCTCCGGCAAGGGGGTCATCGTCCCCGAGAGCGCCGATGCAACGGTGGCGGCGATCGAGCTGCTCGCAGGCACGTCTGCTGGGGGGCGCCTTGTGCTCGAAGAGATCCTCAGCGGGCCCGAAGTCTCGCTGATCGCGCTGTGCGACGGTGAGCGCATCCTGCCGCTCCCGCCCGCCCAGGACCACAAGCGCCTGCTCGACGGGGACCGCGGCCCGAACACAGGGGGCATGGGCGCCTACGCGCCCGCGCCGCATCTCGGCGCCGACGACGTCCGCTGGGTCGTCGACGCGGTGATGCTGCCTACGGTGCGGGCGCTTGCCGCGACCGGCACCCCCTTCCGCGGGGCGCTCTACGCGGGGCTGATCCTCACAGAGGCCGGGCCGCGCGTGCTCGAGTTCAACGCCCGCTTCGGCGACCCGGAGACGCAGGCGCTGATGCCGCTGATCGACGGCGACCTGCTGCCGGCGCTCCTGGCCTGCGCCGGTGAGGGGCGGCTGCACCCCGACATGCTGCGCTGGGCCGCGGGCGCGGCGGCGTGCGTGGTGCTCGCAGCGGCCGGCTACCCCGAGGCGCCCCGCGCCGGCGACGAGATCACCGGCGTCGAGGCGGCTGGCGAGCCGGGGGTGCTGGTCTTCCACGCGGGCACCACCTGGTCCGAAGGGCGGCTGGCGACAGCGGG
>JBDLTZ010000122.1:0-5806 GCA_039805565.1 Chloroflexota bacterium
ACGGGCGCCCCTTTGGGGGGGCTCCGGGGGGGCGACGCCCCCGCCGGCGGGGGTGCAGGGGGCGGAGCCGCCCTGCGAAGCCCGCTCGGCGCCGGAGAGCCGGAAGGGGGCGCGGGGCTCACCCCGCTCCAGACCGAGATCATGCGGCGCAACGCCGAGTGCAACGCGGGCGCGGACCCGGCGCTGTTCAGCCCGCGCGACGGCTTCCCGCTGCCGCCGTACCGCTGGAGCGACGAGCGGCGGGCGCTCATCCGCGCCGAGCTCGACGCGCGCATCGCCCGGCTCTACGGCCTGACGCGCGACGAGCTGCGCTACATCCTCGACCCGGCCGACGTGTACGGGCCGGACTTCCCCGGCGAGACCTTCCGCGTGCTCAAGGAGAAGGAGATCAAGCTGTACGGCGAGTACCGGACGAGGAGATTGGTGCTGGAGGCGTGGGACGCTGAAGAGTGAACCTTCAAGCTCGCTGTGCGCGTCGTCCGGCTGTGCCAGCACCGTGACGAGCAGCCGGGGGCGAGCCGCACCCTTGCGAGGCAATTGCTGCGGGCCGGAACGTCAGTTGGGGCACATGTGGAGGAGGCGCAGGCCGGGAGAGCAACGCCGACTTCACAAGCAAGGATGCGAGCGCACTGAAAGAAGCGCGTGAAACCCACTCCTGGCTGCACGTGCTCGTTGCCGCCACTATCGTGCCGAAGAGCCACAATGAGCAGTTCATGGAGGCCGAGATGAGCAATACATTACCAACCCTTCCCCCTCGCGCAGCGTATCTCACGTGGCTGCCGGTGCTGCTACGCGACACCACCAGCGGCTGGTACGCAATGATCCAGGCCCAGTACCGCGCGCCGAACTACGCAATCACTGCCACTGAGCTGGCGCACGCGGCACGCTACAAGAACTGGCGCGGAGCGAACCTCCAGTATGGGAAGATGGGTGCACACCTGCGCACGCTGATGGACTACAACGACGATGCCTACCTCAACGGTGAGGCCCAGTCATCATACATCCTTTCCAAGTTCTATCCACCCGGCGCGATAGGTAACGAGCACTGGCTCTTCGTCATGCACGACGAGGTCGCCGAGGCGCTACGGGAGCTCGGGTGGACGTAAGGATGTAGCAGGAAGCAGAGGCATCGATGGAGCACCCCATGAATAGCACTGACACCACACGCTCTCTCAGCCTACACCACTACCTGCTCGCCCTGATCGACAAGCGCCGCGTCGCCTGGGTTCAGCAGTCGCTTGACTTCCGTGGCCTCGCGTCGGCTGGTGCACGCCACCGTCTTGATCAGGTTATCGAGAGCCGCCTCAGTGGCCTGAAGTGGAACCCCCGCAGAGCTGCGGACAAGCATCAGATCAGGCAGATCTGCGCGAAGCTCGATGAGAGCAGCACGCTCGTCCGCGCGCTGCTACTCCTCTGGATGGAGGGGCAGCCGCACCTCAGAATCGCGTGCAGGCGCGTGCTGGAGGCCGAGCAGGTGTCCGAGATAGACTTCGCGCGGCATGAGTTCGTGGGGGTCGGCCGCTGGGATGAGGCGACCTTCACGCGAGCGATCAGCGGCGCTTTCAAAGAGTACCAGAAGCTCACCGGGCACAATCCCGAGAGCTCAGACATTCTGCTGATGCTGACTGGTCTGACGGGGCTTGGCGGCATTGATCAGCTCAAAGACATCGACGGGCAACTCGATCCCGAATCCTCCTCAGAGGCGCCAGCACCTCAAACAGAGCACTGCGCCCCGGCACACCAGGAGAACAGTACTGTGACGTGGTCCACCTGGCTCGAACAGATCCGCGCGCTCCCGGCCCTCTCACCCGAGTGGGATGGAACGGCGGCCGAAGATTTCATAGAGGCGGTCCGCGATGTCGCGGGTCGCAAGCGTGCCGAGCGCGAGCAGGGGCGTGCAGCGCTGCGCGCCGCGCTCGAGGCGCTCGTGGCCGAGGCGGGCGACGAGCTGAGCTACTTCAGCTACGAGCAAGTGGCAGGTTGGTCGGCAGATGCCGTGGACCCACTGCAAGCCCAGGAACTGGCCGCCGAAGTCGGGGAACTGCGAGTGGAGCTCCTCCGCTACCGCGAGGTGAGCGCGCAGCCGCGGCCGGCGCGGCTCGACCTGGCCCGGCAGCTACGCGCCGAGCTCGACGCGCTAGAGGTGAGCATCGGCGAGCGAATCGCCTCGCTGGACGATGCATTCACCCCACCCTCCGGTGACCACCCGCCCCCCATGGGGCCGGAGATCGGCTCCGAGGCGCAGAGCGGGTCGGAGCCCGAAGTCGGCTCAGATGCGGACGGCGAAGCATCTCCCGACGAGCCTTCTGCGAGCCCGGAGGTTCGCGTGGCGCTCCCTGATGCCGAGGTGGGGGAGGGGGAGGCGGAGGACGGCACGCCGCCAGAGGCGCAGGACCAGGGTCCTGGTGATGAGGGGGCCACGAGTGATAACAGTGTGAGGGAGCTGTCCGACGCAGATGTCATGCCCCGTGCAGAGTTACGGGCACTCGTGGAGGCTGATGCGGAAGACGAGCACGCCGAGGATCCTCTTGAAGTGCAGCACGATAGCATCGAAGCTGGCGCGGACGCCGAGGAGAAGGAGCTTGCCCACCAGTCGGTTGATGACGAGATACATGCGCGCCCTGACAGCAACAGCACATACGAGACGCCACTCGGCGGCGATAGCGTAAGTGGAGAGCAGGCCGAGCACGTGACCACGACAGACGTCGGTCCAGACGTCGCAGCGGATGTGCCCGTCGTTCGTGCGGAAGGCGGCGTCGCGAACAATCCTCTGCCAGTCCCACCACACAGCGCACGGGAGCACGCGCAGCGCATCCTGGAGCTCGGTATAACCGACGTGGGCGCCCTGCAGTGGGCGTTGATCGCCGAGGACGACCTGCCCGGTGCCTACTGGCTCGCCCACTCGCTCGCTGCTGACGGCGCAGCCGCGCCAGTGCCGCACTGGCTGATCGCCGCTGTGCAGGGGGCGCGGTGGCTCACCGGCAACCTCGAGACCTACATCGATGACCTGCGCGAGATCGCGCTGCACGAGCAGCTGGCCGCGGACGACACCAGCCGCCTCCTGGGCCTGGCTGCCGCGCTCCGCCCCGCGCTACTGGCGCCCACCGCCGGGCTCGTGACCTGGCTCGGCGCGCCAGCGTGGTGCCTCCAGCTGAAGCAGCTCGTCACGGCCCTTGAGCAGTTCACCGGCACCGGCATCGCCCTCCGGCCGGAGGACCTCCTCGGTGCAGCCGGGGCTGACCAGCGTGCTGCTGCCCTCGCCGAGATGTCTGCCAGCGCGCGCCAGTGGCTGTTCGAGGCCCCACAGCGGCGCACACTCTACACCGGCGCCAACCACATCTGGCGTGAGATAGTCGGGCGCGGCGGGCTGCGCGCCATGCTGCTGCCGATCGCGGAGGAGAATCGCACCGCGGTGGACCAGGTGCGGCGGCAGCTTGAGGAGTGGGGCGAGCGCGACTACATCCTGGACCAGGTCCAGGAGATCCGCGATCGCATTGCGTCGAAGAAGACCCCGATCGAAGGGCGCGCCCGGGAGCAGATCATCCTCAACGTGAGCGAGGCCTGCGCCATCGCCCGGCGCTGGTGCGAGCTGATCGAGCGCGGGCAGGATGTGGAGCGACGCGGCAACTGGATCTTCGACCAGGTGAGCCGCCTGCGGGACGACGTGCGCGAGGTGCTGCCGGGCGTTATCGGTGAGCTCCGTGAGCTCGTGACGAGCGGCGACACACCGCGCATGGCTGCCGCCAAATGTCTGCTGCGCGCCGTGCACCAGCTCGCCGGCGATCTCAACCTGCCCGTTGAGAATGCTGTCGTGAAAACCCCTTACACCGAGCGCTTCGGCCGCATTGCCGACGGCCGCTCTATCGCCGCGTCGCTGAACCGTTACCTCTTGTGGGTCCCCGAGATCCGCCTGCATGACAGTGGCGAGCCCGAGTCGGCAGCCCTCTCGGAAGTGCGGGAGGCGATCTGTCGCGCCTACGCCGACAACCGAGACCTGGTGACGGCGTGCGAGCGATGGCTGCGTGCACAGGACTACCGGTTCATCCACGTACTGCTCGACGCAATGCCCCCCTCGGTCCACACCGCGGACCTGATGCGCCGCCGCCAGGACGCGCTCAGCGACTCCCGCAGCACCCTGCACGTGAACCTGACGAACACCGAGAGCGCTATCGTCCAGGGGCTGCTCGATGGCGCCATCACCGAGGAGGAACACACCGCGCTGCGCTCCGAGGCTACGGCGATCGACCTCGATACCGTCGAAACGTTCCAGCCGCAACATGATCGGTTGCAGCGGATTCGCGAACGTCTGGTGAACAGTCGGCGCAGGCGCCGCAACCAGCTCGAAGACATCTGGAGCAAACTCCGCGATCGTCTCGCCCGCTCGACGATCGCCGCCGAGCAGCAGGTCCAGATCCAGGAGTACATCGCCTCCCGCCTCGCCCACGAGGACACCCGCGTCGTTGAGGAGCTCCTGTCCCGCATCAGCGAAGCGCTCGACAACGGCGCCGACCTGGATTCACACTGGTTCAGCCACGTGACTCCTACGGATCCGCTGCGCGAGTTCGTGCAGGCGCTGCCGAAACTCGAGGAGTCCTTCAAGCAGGCCTCGAACATCCAGAGCTTCGTCAACCCCATCCGCGATGGACGCACACGCGCCGATCTCCAGTTCGGCCTCCTGCCCGAGCCCCGCCGCAAGGAGGCGGTTGACGCCATCCAGGCCTGGCAGCGCCTCAAGCAGTCGCAGCCGGACCAGCGTGATGTTAACCTGGCGATCGGTCAGGTGCTCAGCTACGTCGGCTTCTCGCTCGACGCCGACATACGCTCGCTCGTCCGCACCGAGAGGCGGGGCGGCGACTGGATACACGTGCGTGCGACGATGTCGGCCAGCACCCTCGCCAAGCCGCTGCCGCAGTTCGGCTCGCAGTCCGGTGGGCAGTACAACATCGTCTGCCTCTGGGAGCGTCCATCCGCCGACACAATCGCGGCCCGGCTCCAGGAGCTGCGCCTCAACCTTGAGAGTGTCGTGGTGCTCTACCTCGGCCGGCTGAACAAAAATCAGCGCCGGGCTGTGGCACAGATGAGCCAGGAGGGAGACCTGGCGATCGCCGTCCTCGATGAGATCCTGCTCGTCTACCTCGCACAGGAGAGCACGGCGCGGCTGCCAGTCTTCCTGCGCTGCTCCATCCCATTCGCTGTCGTCAATCCGTACACACCATTCCAGGCCGGCGATGTGCCGCCGGAGATGTTCTTCGGCCGCTCGTTCGAAGCCAGCGAGCTCCAGCGGCCGAAGGGGAGCTGCCTGGTGTACGGCGGCCGCCAGCTCGGCAAGTCCGCGCTGCTCCGCCACGTCCAGCGCGAGTTCCACCACCCTGAGCGGGACCAGTACGCCTGCGTCATCGACATCAAGCGGCTCGGCGATCCCCTCGGCTCGACCCCACTGCCAGAAACGATCTGGAGCAAACTACGCGATGGCCTGAAGGCCGCCGGCGCCCTTGGGTCGCGCGTTGTGACAGAGCAGCCAGCCGAGATCGAGCGGGCGATCAGCGCAATGATGAAACAGCGGCCCCAGCGCCGCGTGCTCGTGCTTTTCGATGAGGCTGATAACTTCCTGGAGGCTGATGCCGCCAGGGCGTTCCAGAACGTCGACGGCCTGCGCGTCTTGATGGCCGGCACCGACCGCCGCTTCAAAATCGTCTTCGCCGGACTGCACAACGTGCAGCGCTTCCAGGGTATCCCCAACCAGCCGCTCGCGCACTTCGGCGCGCCGCTGCAGATCGGCCCGCTGGAGCCAGAGGCAGCCCTGAAG
>JBDLTZ010000123.1:0-26787 GCA_039805565.1 Chloroflexota bacterium
GTCGTTCACGCCGTCTTCTGCTGAGGCAGCGGTGGCGGTGTGGACGAGCACGCCATCGGGGTCATACAGCTCAAGGGTGACGGTGGCGGGGCCCGAGAGCGCGGCAGTGACCTCGACCGTGCCGTCGGGCCCGCCGTGGGCGTGGGCGTCGGTGAAGATCACCTGGCCGGTGGACACGAGCTCGACCGGCTGCCAGACGCCGCCGAACATGTGGCCCCAGACGTAGGGCAGGAAGCCGGAGAGGGTGGTCTTGAGCGGGAACGCGCCGGGGACCGGGGGCGAGGCCGGGCCGGCGGTGAGGCTGGCGGGCTTCTCGACGCGCAGGCGGAGTTCGGCGGCGGCGCCGGGCAGGGCGTGGCCAGTGATCTCGACTGCGAAGGGGTCCCAGGCACCGGTGTGCTCACCGCAGAGCTCACCGTTTATGTAGACCTGGCACGAATAGCTGACGGCGCCGAAGCGCAGCCAGAGGCGGCGACCGGCCCACGCGGGGGGCGGCGTGACGGCGGCGCGGTACCAGAGCGGGCCGGGGTGGTCCTTGGGCACGCCCGCGTCCTCCCAGGGGCCGGGGACGGCCACCGGACGCCAGGAGCTGGGGCTGCCATCGGCGCTGAGCTGCCAGTCGGTGAGGTACATCAAACCCCCAGACGTGTGGAACATGGGGGCTATTATATAATCCCTGGGCAGGCCCGGGGAGAGCCATTCCTCCCCGAGCCGTAGCAGCACTAGAACCGGATAAAGCTGCTGCGCGCGCCGCCGCGCGGGTCGAGCAGCCAGACGATGTTATCCTCTATCACCTGGAGCAGCCGGCCGCGCTCGAAGGACTGGTAGCTCGGCGTGATCGTGCGCTCGGTCTCGAGAGCCCAGCCGATGGCCGAGCGGATCTCGGGGTACTCACGCCAGACCTTGCCGAAGCCGCTGCTCGGTTCATAGAGGCCGGGAGGAGCGGGGTAGGCAGCGCCAACCGGGTCGCCCTCGCGCCAGGTGTCGTCGAACTGGCGGTAGGTCACGCCCCCGCTCGGCTCGTAGAGCAGCACGACGATCACCGAGCGCCCGCCGCGCAGGTTGACCCAGTACATCTGGCCGCGCTCGAAGCTGGCCGTCGCGCCCTGGGTGGAGGAGAAGTCCTCGCCGGCGACCGGGCAGCCGAGGGCCTGGGCGCCGCCGAAGTACTGGGCGTCGCCCTGGAGCTCGGCGAGCACCGGGTAGGCGCAGGGCTGGGGCGAGGGCGCGCTGCCGAACACATCGCGGCCGAGGAGCCCGAGGAGGACATCGTAGGGGACGCGGTTCTCGGGGTGGTACTCCATGCGGCGGCGCTCGAAGTACTGGACCTGGTAGGAATAGCCCTCGATCGTCTCCTGGATGACCGGCGTGATCGGGTAGCCGAAGCGCTCCAGGCCGCCGTTCTGCTCCCAGTAGAGGCGGAACGCCACGTTGCAGACGTTGTAGCCGGTCTGCGCGAAGTAGCGGCAGGGGCCGGTGGGGCGGCCGGGCTGCTCATTGCCGTAGACCCAGGGGCGGCCCTGGCGCTCGAGGACCTCGGCGCCGAGGCGGCCGGCGAGCACACCGTAGCCCTGGGCCGTGTGGTCCTCGAGGCGGTCGCGCTCGAACCACTGTACCGGGCCGGACCAGTCCTCGACCTGCTCGGTCTGGAGCGGGCCGATCGGGTAGCCGAAGACCGGCAGGCCGCCGTTGCGCTCCCAGTAGCGGCGGATGGGGCCGCTGATACAGTAGCCAGTCTCCGTGAAGCAGCGCGCATCGCTCTGGGCAAGCGCGGCGGACGGCAGCAGACTCAACAGGAGCAGCGCCGCCAGCAGCACGAGGCGTCGTGATCTGTTCACCATAGCGTCTTTTCCCCTTCGCGCCGGCCGCCCCGCAAGCGTCAGTACCGAGGCCTGAGGCGCGTCTCAATCGGCACACCCCGAGTATAGAGCCGCGCGCAGGGCAGGGGTATGAGTCGAGGGTACGAGCGGGGTGACAGCGGGCTGGCAACGTGATGCGAACCTGATGGCTACGAGGCGTGGTACTATACGCCGCTATGAGCACATCCTCCTCTCCCTCTCCGTCCACCGGGCCGGCAAGCCAGCTCGCCCCCCTTGCCGCGCTGCGCTACCGAGACTTCCGGCTGCTCTGGATCGGCACCCTGATATCGACCGTCGGATCACAGATGCGGATCGTGGCCGTCAACTGGCACGTGTACGAGCTGGCGCGCACCGGCGGAGGGATGGACCCGGCGCTGGCGCTCGGGCTGATCGGGCTGGCGCGCGTGCTGGCGCTGGTGCTGGTGGCGCCGATCAGCGGCCTGATCGCCGACCGGGCGGACCGGCGGCAGCTGCTGATCATCACCTCGATCGCAGCGCTGCTCACCTCGGCCGGGCTAGGCGCGGCCAGCAGCGTCGGGGAGCCGTCGGTCTGGCTGATCTACGCCATGGTGATCGGCGCCGCGGTGGCGGGCGCCTTCGAGATGCCGGCGCGGCAGGCGCTGGTGCCGCGGCTGGTGCCGCCCGAGTTCCTGTCGATCGCCCTGAGCACCAACATCATCGCCTGGCAGCTCGCAACAGTGGTGGGGCCGTCGGTGGCGGGGCTGCTGATCGCGGCGCTGGGAGTGGCGCCGGTCTACTGGATCGATGCGGCCTCGTACGTGGCGGTGGTGGCGGCGGCGGCGATGATGGGGCGCTACGACGTGGCGGGGAGCCTGAGGCGGCCAGGGCTGAGCGACGCGCTGGAGGGGCTGCGGTTCGTGTTCCGGAACCGGCTGATCGCGTCCACCATGCTGCTGGACTTCTTCGCCACATTCTTCGGCGCGGCCACCACACTGATGCCGCTGTTCGCGGACCAGGTGCTGGGCGTGGGGCCGGTGCAGCTCGGCTGGATGTACTCGGCGCCGGCGGTGGGCGCGGTGATCGCAGCGGCGACGCTGAGCACGGTGACGATCCGGCGTCAGGGGCCGGTGCTGCTGGTGGCGGTGGCGCTGTTCGGGATCTCAATCGCGATCTTTGGCGCCTCGCGCTGGCTGCCGCTGACGCTGGTGGCGCTGGCGTTCTCGGGGGCGGCGGACACGGTGAGCATGGTGATCCGCGGCACGATCCGGCAGCTCATGACGCCGGACGAGCTGCGCGGGCGGATGGTGGCGGTGAACATGGTGTTCTTCGCCGGCGGACCGCAGCTGGGCGAGTTCCAGGCCGGGGTGGTGTCGAGCCTGATCGGCGCGCCGATCGCGGTGTTCGTGGGCGGGCTGCTGTGCCTGGTGGTGGTGGGGGCCACGGCGGTGCGCGTGCCGGAGCTACGGCGCTACGATGGCCCGGGGACGATGAATGATAAACGCTGAACGCTGAACGCTGAACGCCGAACGATAAACGCTGAACGCTGAACGCTGAGGGCCGAGGAGGGCGGGTGTTCAGCGTGTGGTGTTACAGCGGGCGTACACCACGGATGTGCGGTCGGCGTAGCGCTCGCACCAGCCGGAGGTGTCAGCCAGCAGCTCGATCAGGGGCTGATTGTAACCGCGGTCCAGCAGCAGGTGGGTGATGCCCCAGCGCTCGATCAGCGCGAGGCTGGCCTGGTCGCCGCGGGCGATGGCGAAGTACTCGTCCCAGACGGCGCGCGGGAACAGCTCGACGCGCAGGTCGGCGAAGACCTGGAGCTCGGGCAGGCGCCAGATGGTGTAGCTGGTGAGGCTCATGTCGGCCCAGAAGCGACCGGGCTGCGGGTTGGCGGCGAGCCACTCAGCGGCGCCCACGGGGGTAGTGCTGCTGAGGAGGGTGCGGTAGGGGCCGCTGGCGGCCGCGATGCGAAGCTCACCATCCGGGGCCAGCGCGCGGCCGGGCTCGAACCAGGGCAGCGTGGCGACGAGCAGCGCCAGCAGGGCAATGCCGTAGCCGATCGCGATGGGCCGGGGCGCGGCCGGGGCGCGGGCCGGGAGCAGCGCGCCGAACTGCGCGGCCAGCAGCGGGGCCAGCGCCAGCGCGAACCAGATCACGTAGCGGCCGGCGTCTACCGCCAGCCAGCCGAGTCCGCAGAACCAGAGCACCTCCACCGCCCCGGGTCGCCGGCGCCCGCCCGCCATCAGCGCCGCGAGCAGGAACAGCACCAGGTAGAACCAGAAGCCGGTGTTGAGCGGGTCCGGGGCGTTACGCGGCGGCTGCCACTCGACGAAGCGCTCCTGCAGCTCGGCGTTGCCCAGCATGTCCGCCACGTAGCCGAAGATACCGAGCCCGAGCGGATGGATGCAGACCGCCAGGGCGCTGACCGCGGCGGCGAGCGTGAAGTCACGGGCGAGGGAGAGGCGAAGTGCGAGGGACAAAGGACCGAGAGCCGAGGGCCGAGGGCCGGGAGCTGACGACGAACCACCGGCGACCGACGACCACCCGCCGGCCACAACCCCGAGCCAGGCGAGCCCGATCAAAGCCAGGCCAAGGATGAACGAGCCGTGGAGGTTGACCCACACGAGCATCGTGAGCGGCAGGGCCGCCAGCCACCTGCGCCCGAAGCGCCCATCGAGGATCTCCCCCAGCACCACGACCAGGACCGCGCCCGGCACGAGCGCCAGAGTCTGCGGCCGGAGCGTCCAGTTATCCCACCCCGCAAGCACCGTGAGGAGCAGGGCCAGGGCCACCGCCTTGCCGGCGCCGCCCGTGCGCCGCATGGCGTGCCAGGCGAGCAGCGCGTGGCCCAGGGTGACGCACAGCGTCCGCAGCAGCATCAGGCCGGGCGTCCCGGCGACCTGCCACGCCAGGTACATCAGCACCTCGCTGAGCCAGCTCTGGTAGACGTAGGGTGCATCGGCGGGGAGCGTGTAGGCCCAGCGGTTGGTCGTGATCCAGGCGCCCTCCTGCAGCATAGCGCGCCCGGCGGCCATGTGCCACCAGAGGTCGTTGGGCGGCAGCGGGAGGATACTGATGAAGAGCCAGACCAGCGCCAGGAGCGTGGCGACGAGCAGGTGGTCCATCGTGAGGGCGGCGCGCTGCTTGGTCATCGGTCCTTCGTGCTTGATCCGAGAGTCACACGACCACCCGAATGTACCCCAGGGCGGGGCGCAGATCAAGGGTCGGGCGTGAGCGAGAAGGTTACAGCTTCGGCGCGGGGCGCACGAAGAGCCACCAGGTGACGAGCACCGAGAGCGCGTAGAGGGCGGTGGTGGCGACGAAGATCGGGCCGAACCCATAGCGCTCCTGCACCAGGGCGCTGAGCGCCGGCCCGAAGAGATAGCCGGCGCTGTAGGCGCCGCCGATGAGGCCGATCGCGAGCGGGCGGGACTCGGGAGCGGCGCGCTCCATGGCGAAAGCGTCGTAGAGCGGGGCGGCCATGTTGAACAGCACCACGCGCGCCAGGGCGGCCCCGGCCGAGATGCCCAGCAGCGGCGCGAACCCCATGAGCAGCGTGAAGGGCAGCGCCAGCGCGCGCGTGAGTACGACGGTGGGCATCTTGCCGATGCGCCGGGCGATGGCGGGCCCGGCGAGCAGCGCCGCGCCGGTGGCGATGTCGAAGCCCGCGAAGATCAGGCCGAGGGTCGTGTTGCCGACGCCGAAGCGCTCGCGGTAGAACAGATTCAGGTACGGGATGAGCAGCGCGGCGCCGCAGGAGATCAGCAGGGGCGGGAGGAGGAGCGGGACGAGAACGCTGAAGGATGAACGCTGAAGGATGAACGACGAGGCGCGGCTGCTCAAGGTATGTGTCGCCTCGCTGGAGACGCCTTCGGCGCTGTGCGCTCCGCCTTCGTCCTTGACGAAGAGCAGCGGGAGGAGCGCCAGCGCGAGGAGGGCGGAGGAGGCCAGGAAGCAGGCGCGGTAGGCCGCGGCGCTCTCAGGCGCGGCGCCGATCAGGCGACCGAGGAAGGCGGGGAGCGGGCCGGCGACGAGCGTTGCCGCGCCGGAGACGGCGATGGCGAGCGCTGAGCTCGCGCTGAACAGGTGGTCGCGCGTGGCGTCGTCGCTGTGGCGCATCATGAAGGGCGCGGCGGAGACCTGGAACAGCACCGAGGCCACGCCGCCGAGCGCGGCGCTGGCGATGAGCGCGGAGGGGGCGCCGGAGGTGGCGAAGATGAGCGCCGAGGAGGCCTGGAGCACGGCGCTGAGGGCCAGGGCGCGGCGGAGGCCGATGCGCCCGGCGCCGAGCCAGAGCGGGATGCTGAGAGCGGCGGCCGCACCGAAGCTGATGGTGTTGAGCAGCCCGAGGAAGCCGCGCCCGTGGCCGAGCGCGAGCACCGCCAGGTTAAAGAAGAGCTGGGGGGCTGCCAGCCCAGCCGTAAGCAGCGCCACGTGGGCCAGGTAGAGTCGCGCCGCCGGGCCGAGGGCGCGCCAGCGGGCAAACTCGCGGGCGAAGATCGTCATCGCTGGTATGGTACCATGCGAGCGCTCGAACCGCGCATCCTACCACGCAACGCACCACCCTCAACCGAACACTGTATGCCCGTCCTCTCCGCTCGCGAGATCACGCTGCTGGTGCTCGTCGGCATCGCACTAGCGCTGGTGATCAGCAACCGGCTGCGGCCCGACCTCGTGGCTCTGATGACGCTCCTGGCCCTCGGGCTCAGCGGCGTAGTCACGCCTGGGCAGGCGCTGGCAGGCTTCAGCCAGCCGGCGGTGATCACGATCGTCGGACTGTTCGTGATCAGCGCGGCCCTGGAGCACACCGGCGTGGTGCAGTGGGTCGCGGAGCGGCTGGCATACCTCTCGGGCACGAGCGAGCGCAGGCTGGTGGCGGTGTTCATGGGGGTGGGGGCGACGCTCTCGCTGGCGATGAACAACATTGCCGCGGGGGCGGTGCTGCTGCCCGCGGCGGTGAGCGTGGCACGCCAGGCGGGGGTGCCGGCCTCCCGGCTGCTGATGCCGCTCTCGTTCTCCACCCTGCTGGGGGGCATGGCCACGCTCTTCACCACGGCCAACATCGTGGTGAGCGGTAGCCTGCAGGCCCAGGGGCTGCCGGGCCTGACGATGCTGGACTTCCTGCCGACGGGCGGTCTGATGCTGGCCGCGGGCGGCGCCTACACTGTTTTCGTGGGGCCGCGCCTGCTGCCACGCCGCGAGTCTGTGGGGCGCGCGGCGCTGTCGCGGGTGGACCTGACACAGACCTACCAGCTGGCCGAGCGGCTGTGGGAGGTGCGGGTGCAGCCGAACTCGTCGCTGGTGGGGCAGCGGCTGGCCGACAGTGTGATCGGGTCGCGCCTGGGGGCGACGGTGGTGGCGATCTGGCGCGGGCGGGAGGCGCGCTTCGCCCCCGCGCCCGAGGAGCAGATCACGGCCGGCGACATCCTGCTGGTGCTGGGGCGCGAGGACCGGGTGCGCCAGCTCGAGACGCAGCAGACGGTGATCGGGCGCAACGTGCAGGGCCGTGCGGCGTCGCGCGAGCTGCCGGTGTACCTCACGGAGGTGGTGGTGGGCCCACGGGCCACGGCGATCGGGAAGACGCTCAAGGAGCTGGGCTTCCGCTCCCGGTACGGGCTCACGGCGGTGGCGCTCTGGCGCGAGGGGCGCAGCTACCGGACCGACGTGGGCGACTTCGTCCTGCAGGCCGGCGACGCGCTGCTGATGGTGGGGCCACGCCAGCGGACACACATGCTGGCGTCGGTCCCGGGGCTGATCGTGCTGGACGAGGAGGGGGCCACCCCGCCCCGTACGAGCGGCAAGGCCGGGCTGGCCGCACTGATCACCGCGCTGGTACTACTGGCCTCCACAAGCGGCGCGATCCCCTCCGCGGAGGCGGCGCTGCTGGGCACGGTGGCGCTGGTGCTGACGCGCTGCATGGATATGGAGCAGGTCTACCGCTCGATCGACTGGCGCGTGGTGGTGCTGGTGGCCGGCTTCCTGCCGATTGGGACGGGGTTGCTGGAGACGGGACTGGCCGGGCGCATCGGCGAGGGCTTCGCGGCGCTGGTGGGCCCGGCTGGGCCGCTGGCGCTGGTGGCGGGCCTGTGGCTCTTCACGGCGGTGCTGACGCAGCTGATCGGTGGGCAGGTGACGGCGCTGGTGGTGGGCCCGATCGCGGTGAGCGCCGCGGCGCAGGCGGGGATCGAGCCGGCGGCGGTGGGCGTGGCGGTGGCGACGGCCTGCTCGGCGGCGTTCCTCACCCCGATCGCGCACCCGGTAAACGTGCTGATGATGGGGCCGGGTGGCTACACGTTCAGCGACTTCCCGCGCGTGGGCGCCGGGCTGGCGCTGGTCTGCTTCGTGGCGCTGCTGGCGGCCATGAAGCTGTTCTGGGGGCTGTAGCCCCCGGCCCCCGAACCCTCTCACCGCAGCAGCGACGCGCCGCCGTCCACGAAGATCTCCACGCCGGAGACGTGCCGCCCCAAGTCCGAGGCCAGAAACAGGCAGGCGTCGGCCACCTCGAAGATGTCCCCCACGCCCTCGTCCACAGCCGGGCTGCCATGCGGTAGCTCGATCTCGATGCCGATCTCCTCGGTATTGCGCTTCTGGGTGCGGTCATCGATGTTGGTGCGGATGAAGCCGGGGCAGATGGCGTTGCAGCGGATGCTGTGACGGCCGAGCTCGAGAGCGATCATCTTCATGAAGGCCACCTGGCCAGCCTTCGAGGTGCTGTAGGCGCTGGCGCCGGGGTTCGAGAAGGTGCGCGTGCCGTTCACACTGCTGGTGATGATAATGCTGCCGGCCCCGGCGCGCTTGAGGTGCGGCACGGCGTAGTGCACGGTCAGGTAGGTGCCGGTCAGGTTGACCGCGAGCGTCTTGTTCCACTCCTCGGGCTGGAGCTCGTCGATCGGCGTCCAGACGCCGTTGATCCCCGCGTTGGCGAACACGATGTCCAGCCGGCCGAAGCGCCGCGCCACAGCATCGATTGCCGCCTGCACCGACTGCGGGTCGCTCACGTCGCAGTGAACGTACATCGCGCGGCCGTCGCCCCCGGCAAGCTCGCCCGCGATCCGCTCCCCAGCCTCGTCCTGCACGTCGGCGACCGCCACCCGCGCGCCCTCCTGCGCGAACCGCCGCGCCGTCCCCTCGCCGATCCCGCTCGCCGCCCCGGTGATGAAGGCGACCTTGCCCTCCAGCATGTCCATGGTGTGTGACTCTCTGATAGGGGCCGCAGGACGCGGCCCCAGCTGAATCTGCTGCTGATGACCAAGCAACCGGCGTGCCGCGTAGGCCCGCTCGGCTCGGCGGGAACGTCGCCGGCCACAACCCCGCGGCACGATAGCTGCTTCGCGCATGCGATAGGAAGCGCCCGCTTCCAGGGATATGCACGCTATCGCCACTCAGGCGCCGATGGGTCTCAGCAGCTTGGCGCGCACGCGCGACGACGAGCCGCGCGCCGCTTTGATGATGGAGAATACTGACATGCGCCGAGATGTCACGGAACCGACAACGCCCTCCCACGAGGGGGGACTGGAGATGTGGGGGGGCATCGAGTGCACCGTCAACCGGGTGGGGGACGACTTCTTCCACCAGCTGGAGGCGAGCGGCCACACCACGCGCCCAGATGACCTCGACCTGTTCGCTACGCTGGGGATCGGCGCGATCCGCTACCCCGTGCTGTGGGAGCGCACCGCGCCGGACGGGCCCGCGAGCGCGGCGTGGGAGTGGCCGGACGCGCGCCTGGAGCGCCTGCGGGCCCTGGGCATCCGGCCGATCGTCGGCCTGGTGCACCACGGCAGCGGGCCGCGCCACACCAGCCTGGTGGACCCGGCCTTCCCCGAAGGGCTGGCAGCGTTCGCCGGGGCCGTGGCAGCGCGCTACCCCTGGGTGGAGGACTACACGCCGGTGAACGAGCCGCTGACCACCGCGCGCTTCAGCGGGCTGTACGGCCACTGGTACCCGCACGGGCGGGACGACCGCACCTTCGTCCAGGCGCTGCTGACGCAGTGCCGCGCGACGGTGCTGGCCATGCGCGCGATCCGCGAGGTCAACCCGGCGGCGCGGCTGGTGCAGACCGAGGACCTCGGCAAAATCTACAGCACGCCGGCGATGGCCTACCAGGCGGACTTCGAGAACGACCGGCGCTGGCTGAGCTTCGACCTGCTGTGCGGCCGCCTGGACCGACGGCACGTGATGTGGGGCTACCTGCGCGACTCGAAGGCCACGCCCCAGGAGATCGAGTGGTTCGTCGACAATCCCTGCCCGCCCGACATGCTGGGGATCAACACCTACCTGACGAGCGAGCGCTTCCTGGACGAGCGGCGCGAGCTCTACCCGCCGCACGAGCGCCAGGAGGGCGCGAAGTATGTGGACGTAGCGGCCGTGCACGTGCTGCGGGCGGGGATCGGCGGGCACCGCATGCTGCTGGACGAGGCCTGGGAGCGCTACGGGCTTCCGCTGGCGGTCACCGAGGCGCACCTGGGATGCACGCGCGAGGAGCAGCTGCGCTGGCTGATGGAGGCCTGGGAGGCGGGGCGCGATCTGCGAGTGGCGGGGGTGGACGTGCGCGCCGTGACGGCGTGGTCGCTGCTCGGTGCACACAACTGGAACAGCCTGCTCACCCGCTGGGGCGACTTCTACGAGCCGGGGATCTTCGACGTGCGCGGGCCGGAGCCGCGGCCGACGGCGCTGGCCGCGCTGGTGCGGGACCTCGCGGCGGGCCGCCAGCCGGACCTACCGGTGCTGGCCGAGCCAGGGTGGTGGCGCCGGCCGCACCGCTTCTTCTTCGGGGCGGAGCTCGACACGAGTACGGCGGACACACACGCCCACGCGCCGCGGGTCATCCACGCCCACTTCATCCCCAAGCGCCCCATCCTGATCACCGGCGCCACCGGGACGCTCGGACAGGCCTTCGCGCGGCTCTGCGAGGTGCGCGGGCTGGACTACCGGCTGCTGACGCGGCAGGAGCTGGACATCGCGGACCCGGCCTCGGCGCACGCGGCGCTCGAGAGACACCACCCGTGGGCAGTGATCAACACCGCCGGGTACGTGCGCGTCGACGACGCCGAACGCGAGCCCGAGCGCTGCTTCCGCGAGAACAGCGATGGGCCGGCGACACTGGCGAAGGCCTGCGAGCGGCGTGGCACACAGCTGCTCACCTTCTCGTCCGACCTCGTGTTCGACGGCACGAAGGCCGCGCCGTACGTCGAGAGCGACCCAGTGGCACCGCTGAACGTCTACGGGCGGAGCAAGGCGGCGGGGGAGAAGCGCGTGCTTGACAGCCTCCCGCGGGCGCTGGTGATTCGCACGAGCGCCTTCTTCGGGCCGTGGGACGTCCACAACTTCGTCTTCGCGGCCCTGCGCGCGCTGGCCCGGGGCGATATGTTCGTAGCCGCGGAGGACGTGACGATCACACCGACCTACGTGCCGGACCTGGTCAACGCCTGCCTCGACCTGCTGATCGACGAGGCCTCCGGCATCTGGCACCTGGCCCACCCGGAGCGCATCACCTGGGCCAGCCTGGCGCGGCGGGCGGCTACGGCGGCCGGCTACGACCCGACGCTCGTGCGGGGCGCCGCAACCGCAGCGCTCCGGCTGGCCGCCCCTCGGCCGCTGAACAGCGCGCTGGCGAGCGAGCGGGGCACGCTGCTGCCGGCACTGGACGAAGCCCTCGCGCGCTTCGCGCATACCGGGCGGGCCGACGAGGCGCTGGCGGAGCGGTCGGTGGGCGGGGCGTAGCCTACGCGCCGTCGCGGGGAGGGATTCGGGCGCCGGGGGGGACTTCGGCGCCCTCGACCACCCAGACACCCGGAGAGGCGGTGTGGGCGCAGCTGCTCAGCGGGCGTGCGCATCGTTGCTGTCCTGCAGCGTCCCGTCGATGTCGAGAACCACCGCGCCGATCGGCTTGGCCTCTCTCTGCTCCTGCTCATCCCCGCAGCCCAACGCGCTGCCGCAGCCGCGAAAGCAAGAGCGGTGCGGAGATGCGCCACACGGGGGCGGCGCGCATGGCATAATTGTTGGTACACGCGCGTCCACCATGGAGCATGGGTTTGGGGGCAGAGCCCCAGAATCCACCTCGGCTCTATGCGGCAGGATTACCATCTGATAGTGCCGGTGTTCCAGTGAGAGTTTCCTGAGAAGGGGGGCGAACGATGTCTCAAAGGAATATCATCACCGAGGGCGGCTCGCGCGTCGTGGGCGGGGTCGGCAAGGAGCTGGGCGGCTTCCGCAAGTTCCTGGTGCGCGGCAACGTGGTGGACCTGGCCGTTGGTATCGTGATCGGCGTCTCGTTCACCGCAGTCGTCAACGCGCTGGTCGAGAATGTGATCACGCCGATCATCGGCATCTTCGGCGGCGTGCCGGATGTGTCGACCTGGGGCTTCACGGTGGCCGGGCAGACCATCCTGTACGGCGCGGTGATCAACGCCCTACTGACCTTCCTGATCACGGCGGCCGTCATCTACTTCCTGGTGGTGCTGCCGGTGAACCGGTTGATGGACCGCTACAAGCCGGAGCCGAAGCCGACGCCGACCAAGGATTGCCCAGAGTGCCTGAGCGCGATCCCGGAGGCGGCGCGGCGCTGCCGCGAGTGCGGGGCGCAGCTGGAGCCGCCGTCCGAGGCGGTGATGGCGGCGATGCGCCAGGTGGCCGCTCCGTCGGGGGCGGAGATCGCGGACCAGGCGGCGAAGGCGCTGAGCGAGCGACTGGCGGGTGGGAGCAGGTGAGTCGCGAGTCGTGAGCTGTGAGGCCTGAGGCCTGATGCCTGAGGCCTGATGCCTGAGGCCTGAGTGAGGAGCGCACACGCATGTCCGAGGAGACAGCCGGCAGGGGGATGAAGGTCGGCCTGGTACTGCCGACGGCGGAGGGTGATGAGGGCATCCCGAGCTACGCGGAGCTGCGCGACTACGCGCTGCGCGCCGAGGCCGGCGGCTTCGACTCGCTGTGGGTGGTGGACCACCTCCTGTTCCGCTTCCCCGAACAGCCGACGCGCGGCATCTGGGAGTGCTGGTCGGTGCTGACGGCGCTGGCGGAGGCGACCGAGCGCATCGCGCTGGGCACGCTCGTGACGTGCACCGCGTTCCGCAACCCCGCGCTCCTGGCAAAGATGGCGGCCTCGGTCGACGCGATCAGCGGCGGCCGGCTGATCCTCGGCCTGGGGGCAGGGTGGCACCATCCAGAGTTCGACGCCTTCGGCATCCCGTTCGACCACACCGTGTCGCGCTTCGACGAGGCGCTTCAGATCATCGTGCCGCTGCTGCGCGAGGGGCGCGTCGACTTCCGCGGCCAGTACTACCGCGCCGAGGACTGCGAGCTGCGCCCGCCGAGCCACCGTCCGGGCGGCCCACCGATCCTGATCGGCGCGTTCAAACCGCGCACGCTGCGCCTCACCGCGCGCCACGCCGACTTGTGGAACACCTGCTGGCTCGGGCAGCCGACGCTGCTCCCCGAGCGGCGCGCGGAGCTGGAGGCGGCCTGCGCCGAGGAGGGCCGCGACCCCGCGAGCGTTGGCGTGACGGTGGGGGTCTCGGTGGCGGCGCCGGGGCACGGGCGCGCCGAGCTGGACCCGGCAAAGGTGCTGGCCGGAACGGTCGATGAGGTGGCAGAGGGGCTGCGCACCTACCAGCGGCAGGGGGTCGCGCACGTGATCTGTGCGCTCGAGCCGGCCACCCCGGCCGCGGTGGACTGGCTGGGAGACGTGCTGGCAAGCACTCGCGAAGGGAAATGAAAACAATGAACACACAACCACTCTTCGGGCCGTACGGCAGCGGGTCACTGGCGCACGTCGAGAAGCTGCGGCGCTACGACGCCAACGCCTGCTGGTTCCACATGTTCGACGAGCGCGCGTTCGAGCTGTGCGCCCGCCACGGAATCGCCGCGTGCGTCGAGTTCAAGACCTTCCGCGCCGACTTCGACGCCCACCCCGAGCTCATCCCGACCGGCGCGGACGGCCGGCCCATCCGCTATGGCGAGCTCGTGCAGGGGGTCTGCCTCTCGCAGCACGACTTTCTGGCGGAGACCGAGGCAAACCTGGTAGCCGGCGTGCGCGCGTTCCAGCCGGCCGGCATCTGGCTCGACTACCTGACCTACGCCGGGTGGTTCGAGGTGCCCGACCCTGACCTACAGGAGAGCTGCTTCTGCGCAGCCTGCGTGGCGGAGTTCTGCGAGTCCACCGGGATCGACGCACCCGCGCCGGCCGAGATTCTTGCCAGCCACGCCGACGCCTGGGCACGCCACAAGTGCGAGCGCGTCGCCAACTTCGGCAGACACTACGCGCAGATCATCCGCGACCACCTACCGGGCTGCATCGTGGGGGCGTACATGTGCCCCTGGACGCCCGAGGAGTTCGAGGGCGCGCTCGGGCGGATCTTCGCGCAGGACTACGCGCGCCTGGCGCCGGCGATCGACGTGTTCACGCCGCTGATCTACGGCACGAAGAGCGGCCGGCCCGCATCGTGGGGGCGAGAGTGGCTGGAGGCGTCGACAGGGTTCGTGCCGCCCGATCGCACCGCGCAGCTGATCCTCGACGCCCTCGACGGGCCCGAGAGCCTGCGCGAGACAGCCGCGGCCGGCGTCCCAAGCTATGGGCTCCAGGTCTTCGGCGGGGAGAAGGTCTTCGCCGACGACGCCTTCGCGCGGGTGTTCCAGGAGAGCGTGGCGCAGACCCGCGCGGCGCTCGGCAGGTAGCAGCGTGCTGGCTCCTTCCTCTATAATACCCACTCTTATCGGATTACAAGGACAGCATCTCAATGAACGGCGACCCACGCACGCCAGTGCTGCACGACACGCCCTTCGCCCCCCTCGTCCGGCGCATCCGCGAGGAAGCGCTGGTGGAAAGCAACCGCATCCTGAAGATCGACCACTTCCTGAACCACCGCATCGAGCCGGCCTTCATGGCAGAGATGGGCCGGGCTATCGCCGAGCGCCTGGCCCCGGCCGCGCCCGACCTGCTGCTCACAGCCGAGGCGAGCGGGATCGCCCCAGCGCTTGCCACGGCGCTGGCGCTGGGCATCCCGCTGGTGTACGCCAAGAAGTACGCGTCGAGCGTCGAGATACCGTCCTACTCGCGGCTGGTGCCCTCGCCGACGAAGGGCAACAGCTACTGTCTGGTGGTGGCGGCACGCTACCTCGTGGCCGGGGCGCGCGTCGCGATCGTGGACGACTTCCTGGCCAACGGCAAGACGGCGCTGGCGCTGGCAGAGATCGTGCGCGAGGCGGGGTCTGCGCCGGTAGCGGCGGCCTTCGTGGTCGAGAAGCTGTTCCAGCAGGGTCGACGCAGGCTCGAGGAGGCCGGCGTGCCGGTCGTGGCGCTGGCGCGGGTCGCGCGGCTGGAGGGCGCCCGTGCTATCATGGCGGGAGACGAGGGGGGAGAGGTCCGGTAGCATCCGACAGCATGTCGCCGCGATCTGGCGACGGGGGACACGAGGGTGACAGAGCGCGCCCGCGAGGTGGGATCACCGATCGACGGTGACCGATCGCTCCAGACCAACGTCGGGAAGGTGCCGCTGCACGAGTACCGCCTACGCCTGGCGGGGCGCGAGTGGGGCATCCTGCACACCGACGCACTCCTGAGCTACGCAGACGAGGTGGCCTTCCTCCACGCGGAGAAGGACCGCCTGCCATACGGCGTGGCCCTGTGGCCCTCGGCACTGGCCCTGGCGCACGACGTAGCCTCGCGCGCCGGGGAGCTGCGCGGCGCGCGGGTGCTGGAGCTCGGCGCGGGCACCGGGCTGCCGGGGATCGTAGCCGCCGCGCTCGGCGCGCGCGTAACCCAGACCGACCGGCACGAGCTGGCGATGGCCGTCTGCCGGCGCAACGGCGAGCGCAACGGCGTCGAGACGCTCGATCACCGCATCGCGGACTGGACCAGCTGGGACGACGCCATGCGCTACGACTGGATCATTGGCTCGGACATCCTCTACGGCGAGACGCTGCACCCCCACCTACGCCGGATCTTCGAGGGTAACCTCGCGCCTCGCGGGCGGGTCCTGCTCGCAGACCCCTTCCGGGCGGCGAGCCTCCGCATGCTCGAGGGCATGGAGGCCGAAGGCTGGGAGGTGCTGGTGAGCACCTGGAGTGTGGGCGAGGAGGGAGAGTCGCGCTCCGTGGGGACGTTCGAGCTAACACCCTAGAGCGAAACGCTGAACGCTGAACGTATGACTGAGCGCAAGACAGAGCCGGCCCAGGAGGCCTGGCGCCGACGCCTGCACACCATCGTTTTCGAGGCCGACACGCCTGGCGGCAAAGCGTTTGACATCCTCCTGCTGATCAGTATTATCACCAGCGTGATCGTGGTGATGCTCGACAGCGTAAGCTCCATCAACGAGCGCGCCGGCCCGCTGCTGGCCGCGATCGAATGGGGCTTCACCGTGCTATTCACCGCCGAGTACGTGCTCCGCCTGATCTGCGTGCGGCGGCCGCTGGCGTACGCCGGCACCTTCTTCGGCGTCATCGATCTGCTGGCGATCCTCCCCACCTATGTGAGCCTGCTGGTGCCTGGCACGCAGTACCTGCTGGTAGTTCGCGTGCTGCGGCTGCTGCGGATCTTCCGCATCCTGAAGCTGGCGGAGTACCTCCACGAGGGGCGCACGCTGGGCCGAGCCCTGCTCGCCGCTCGGCGCAAGATCAGCGTCTTCCTGCTGACCGTGGTCACGCTCGTGATCGTGATCGGCGCGCTGATGTATGTGATCGAGGGCGCGGCCAGCGGCTTCAGCGACATCCCGACCAGCATCTACTGGGCGGTCGTCACGCTGACGACGGTGGGCTACGGCGACATCGCGCCGCAGACGCCGCTCGGGAAGGCGGTGGCAGTAATCGTGATGCTGCTGGGCTACGGTATTATCGCGGTGCCCACCGGGATCGTCACGCTTGAGCTGTCGCGCGCCAGCGGGCAGCCAGTGAGCACGCAGGTCTGCGCTAACTGCGGGGCCGAGGGGCACGACGCGGACGCGCGGTACTGCAAGCGGTGCGGCAGCTCGCTGGAGTGATGGCTACCCCCCTCAGATCGCAGGACTGACCGCACCCCATCCCACTGGCCTGACCCTCAGCCCGGGCAAGCTCGTAGACCCAGGAGCGCATCTCGCCCGTGTGCCCGAGCGACCCGTAGAGACCGATGGCCTCGTCGCTGTAGCCGGTGATCTAGGCGCCGCGCATGCCTATGGCGCGCAGGCGCTCCATGCAGACAACGATGACCGCCCGCACGAAGCCCCGGCCACGGAAAGCCGAGTGTGTGCAAACCCGCTCGATGTCGGCCTCAAGGTTGCGGGCGTCGATCAGCGCCTCGCAGCCAGCGACGAGCCGCCCGGCCGGCGCCATCACACACATCGGTCTCGGCGTAGTAGATCGGGCCGCCGTGGCCGTAGTTGGTGAGCTGGAGCTGCTTGACGATCTCCTCCTCGCGCGGCGCGCTGTTGCCCTCGAACGCGTCCATTCGCCTGATGCGCTGGCCGCGGGAGAAGCGGCGGCCCGCGCCGGGCGATCTTGCCACACGCGGCCGCAGAGTGGAGTATAGTGTCCTACCACGGGCCGGCCGGACCGCCCGGCCTACGATACGCCCCGCAGAGAGACAGGAAGGGAAGCGGATGACGATACCGACGATCGCGCTGAACGACGGCACTAGCATCCCCCAGGTTGGACTCGGGACCTGGCCGCTCAACGACGACGAAGCCGCCCGGGTGGTCGCCACAGCGATCGCGGCCGGCTACCGCCACATCGACACCGCCGCCAAGTACGGCAACGAGCGCGGCGTGGGCCGGGGCATCCGCGACAGCGGCGCGCGCCGCGAGGAGGTGTTCGTCACCACCAAGCTCGACGGCGCCTACCAGGGCGATGACCGCGCTATCGCCGGGCTCGATGCCTGCCTGGAGCGCCTCGGCCTCGACTATGTCGACCTGCTGCTCATCCACTGGCCGCTGCCGCAGCGCGATGCGTTCATCTCGACATGGGAGACATTCGAGGGGCTGGTCGCGGCCGGCAAGACGCGCTCGATCGGCGTGTCGAACTTCAAGCCGGCGCACCTCGACCGGCTGCTGGCCGAGGCCACCATCCGACCGGCGGTGAACCAGATCCAGCTGAACCCGCGCATCACCCGGCCCGAGCACCGCGCCTACAACCAGGCGCACGGGATCGCCACCGTCTCGTGGGGTCCGCTGGCGCCCGGCACCGATCTGCTGGGCCACCCGACGCTGGCGGCGCTGGCGGAGAAGTACGGCAGGACCCCCGGCCAGATCGTGCTGCGCTGGCACATCGAGCTTGGCCTGGTGGCAATCCCGAAGTCGGCGGACCCCACCCGGATCGCCCAGAACATCGACATCTTCGACTTCGCGCTCACGGGGGACGAGGTCGCCGCGATCACGGCGATCGACACCGGCGAGGACCGCGGCGTGGACTCGGACACCATGGGCCACTGATGCGTGACGGCGCGCGGTCGCCCATCCGGCTGGGGCGGCCGCGCAGACACCCAGCGTTCTCTCACGCCTTCCACATCACGGGCAGGTGGTCGGCATCGTCGCGGGGCTGGTGAATCTCAACCGACCAGCGGGTGTTCGCCGGCCTGGGCTTCGCCGTACCGATCGACGTGGCCGGGGGCGCCGCAGGGATACCGCCGTACTGAGACGACCGACGACCTCCCTCGTTGATGCATGACGGTCGCTGCGACACAGCCGACAGCCGGTAATCCGTCGTCCTCGGCGTGGGCCTCTCGCTGGCCTGGAACCGCCTCCTGTAGCGGGCTACCGCTCTCCCCCGAACGGTGCCATCATACGCCCGTAGTCGCTGGGCTCCATCGGCGTGGTCTATGGCCCTTCCCTGCCCGCTGACGAGCTTTGTCGGCCGCGAGCCTGAGGTGCGCGCCGTACGTGACCTGCTGGCGCGAACACGCCTGCTGACTATTACCGGCCCGGGCGGCGTCGTCGGCGACGCCTCACCATCGCCGCCGCCGACGACGCCGCGATGCTGGTCGCGATCTGCGCCCACCTCGACGGCCTGCCTCTGGCGATCGAGCTGGCCGCAGCTGAGCTGCGCGCCCTCACCCCAGCTGTCCTGCTGGCCCACCTGGAGCGCCGGCTGCCGCTGCTCACCGGGCGACTTCATCCACATCCTGTGCGGGCTGGTCCACTGCTTCACGAACACCGGCGCGAGCACGGCCAAGCTGCTGCTGATCTTCTCGCCGGGCGGGATCGAGCGCTTCTTCGAGGAGACGCTGGAGCCGGTGGAGGACCGCGCGGCGCCGCGCCGGACACCATGGACAAGGTGGTGGCGCCCCACGTGAAGGCCGCGCCGCGCCACGGGCTCCAGTTCGTCTAGCTGCCCGAGGCCGAAACACGAAGCCAAGGGTCAGCCCTCCCTGACCCGCGCATACCTCCTCCGGTGCCTCTCGCCCCACGGGTGAGAGGCCGGTGACTCACAATGCTTGCGGCCGCACGACATGTTGACAGGCCAGAGAGCGGTGGCTATAATCGCGCCCTCCCAGAAGAACCACAACCAGCGCGACAGCGCAGCACCCCACTTCGTCCGTGTCACTGCAAAGGAGCATATCGTGACAGGCGCGCCATCTACACAGACCAGCGTCACCGTGGACGCCGGGACGCGGCTCGGCCAGCTCGCCCACAGCTGGACCTATATCGGCTACGACGAGATCAACTACACCTACACCCCCGAGGGCCAGGAGCTCCTGGCCAAGTTCGCGGCCCTGAAGGACGGGCCGTACTACGTCCGAGCACACCACCTGTTCTGCACCGGCAACTGCCACGGCTTCTACAAATGGGGCTCGACGAACGCCTACCTCGAGGATGACGACGGCAGCCCGATCTACGACTGGACCACCGTCGACATGGTCTTCGACACGCTCCTGAAGCACGGCTGCAAGCCCTTCGTCGAGCTCGGCTTCATGCCGCAGGACCTGGTCGACACCGCATCCTACGACCCCGTCAAGGACACCTGGAACGCCCAGACCTACCGCACCACCGGCTGGGCCTGCCCGCCGAAGGACTACCAGAAGTGGCACGACCTGGTGCTCAACCTGGTGCTGCACTGCATCGAGCGCTACGGCCGCGAGGAGATCACAGGCTGGTACTGGGAGCTGTGGAACGAGCCGGACATCTTCTACTGGCGCGGCACCCCCGAGGAGTTCAACACGCTGTACGATTACACGGCCGCCGCGGTGAAGACGGCCTGCCCCGAGGCGCGCGTCGGGGGGCCGGGCACCACCAACCCCGCCCCCGGCAGCAAGGCCGCCGCCTACCTGGACCAGTTCCTGGCGCACTGCGCCGACGGCGCCAACGCCGCCACCGGGGGCCGGGGCGCGCCGCTCGACTTCGTCTCGTTCCACGTCAAGGGCGGCGGCTACCGCGCCGACCCGCGCCACCGCAAGCAGAATCCGCCCTCGGTCCAGCAGATCCTCGGCCACGTCCGGCACGGCTACGAGATCATCAGCAGGTACCCGGGCTACAGCGAGCTCGAGTGCGTCCTCTCGGAGATCGACCCCGACGGCTGGGCGGCGGGCGGCGCGTGGGACAACGCCAACCTCAACTTCCGCAACACCGAGTACTACCCCAGCTTCGTGGCGGCGTCGTTCGATAAGGTCAGCTCGTTCGCCAGGGCCCAGGGCTGGGACCTGAAGCTGCTCACCTGGGCCTTCATGTTCGTGGGCGAGCGCTGCTTCGAGGGCACGCGCAGCTTCTCGACCCAGGGCATCGACAAGGCCATCCTGAATCTGTTCCGCATGTACGCCCACATGGGGGCGGAGCAGATCGCGTTTGCCAGCTCGGGCACGAAGGACCCGCTGGCCTACGCCGATACGTGGGGCAGCGCTGAGGAGTCGGACGTGTCTGGCTTCGCGGCGCTGAGCGAGTCCGGCCTCGACATTTTGATCTACAACCACCACGATAGCTGGGACCTGCGCGGCGAGGCGGTCGTCGAGCTGACGGTCACTGGCCTGCCCTCGGGCGATGGGGAGCTGGTACTGCACCACTACCGGATCGACGCCGAGCACAGCAACGCCTACGCCGAGTGGCTGCGCCAGGGCAAGCCGATCTACCCTGCTCCCGAGCAGCGGGCGGCGATCAAGGCGCGCGAGGGCCTGGAGCTGCTCGAGGAGCCGAGCACAGTCACGCCGCAAGACGGCGCGCTCCACCTGAGCTTCACGCTGCCGGTACACGGGATCTCGCTGCTGCGCCTCGCCCGCTGAGCCGCCGGGCGGGCGCGAGCGCCCATGCGGGTGAGTGGTGTCGGGAGGACAGACCATGCAACGAGTCGCCCCCTCTCCCTGTCGTGGGAGAGGGGGCGGGGGGTGAGGGCGCAGTTGCCCCAGGGCCCGCGTGGCGACAGGAACGGCAGGCGCCCCGCCGCTACGCCTCGGGGTCGGTGGCGGCGCCGGGGAGCTGCGGGAACGGGCCACGGTCCGACAGCAGGCCGCTGCTGATGTAGGTCGACAGCTTGTTGCGCGTGTCGGTGATGTCGTTGTTGCGCATCGTCAGCTGCCCGATGCGGTCCTGCGGCGTGAAGGTCGCCTCACCCTTCTCCATCGTCAGCCGGCTGGCGTCGTAGGTCAGGTTGGGCGACTCGGTGTTCAGGATCGTGTAGTCGTTGCCGCGGCGCAGGCCGATCGTCACGTCGCCGGTGATCACGCGGCCCACCCAGCGCTGCGAGGACTCGCGCAGCATCATGGCCTGCGGGTCGAACCAGCGCCCCTCGTAGAGCAGCCGGCCGAGGCGGCGCCCGTTCGTGCGGTACTGGCTGATGGTGTCCTCGTTGTGGATGCCGCTCACCAGGCGCTCATAGGCGATGTGCAGCAGCGCCATGCCGGGGGCCTCGTAGATGCCGCGGCTCTTGGCCTCGATGATGCGGTTCTCGATCTGGTCGCTCATGCCCAGGCCGTGGCGGCCGCCGATCGCGTTGGCCTCGGCCATCAGCGCCACGGGGTCATCAAATGTCTGCCCGTTGATCGCCACCGGCAGGCCCTCGTGGAAGGTGACGCGCACCTCCTCGTAGGCCACCTGCACGTCGTCGCGCCAGAAGGCCACGCCCATGATCGGGGCGACGATGTACATCCCCTTGTCGAGGAACTCCAGGTCCTTGGCCTCGTGGGTGGCGCCGAGCATGTTCGAGTCGGTCGAGTAGGCCTTCTCAACGCTCATCTTGTAGTCGAAGCCGTTGGCGATCAGGTACTCACTCATCTCCTTGCGGCCACCGAGCTCGTCGATGAAGGTCTGGTCGAGCCAGGGCTTGTAGATCTTCAGGCTCGGGTTGACCAGCAGGCCGTAGCGATAGAAGCGCTCGATGTCGTTCCCTTTGAACGTGCTGCCGTCGCCCCAGATGTTGACGTCGTCCTCCTGCATGGCGGTGACGAGCATCGTGCCGGTGACGGCGCGGCCGAGCGGCGTCGTGTTGAAGTAGGGCAGGCCGGCGGTGGTGATGTGGAACGCGCCACACTGGATGGCGGCCAGGCCCTCGGCCACCAGCGGGCGGCGGCAGTCGATCAGGCGCGCGGCCTCGGCGCCGTAGGCCAGGGCACGGCGCGGGATATCCTCGTAGTCCGGCTCGTCCGGCTGCCCGAGGTTCGCCGTGTAGGCGTACGGGATCGAGCCCTTCGCCCGCATCCAGTGGATGGCTGCGCTTGTATCGAGGCCGCCCGAGAAGGCCAGGCCGATGTTTGCCCCTACCGGGAGCTGCTGCAGAATGTTTGCCATATCCCCGCTACTACTACATCAAGCGATTCGACGCCGGCGTCCTTCCGGGCGTGCCGCGCCCAGCGGCCCGCTGCGCCGCTATTATAGATCACGATCGGCGCCGGGCTTTACCGCCGCACGCCGCTCAGCCCACGGCGCCATAGCGCGCGCAGGCGCGGGCGTAGTTCGCCTCGAGCTCATCCCGGCTCTTCGCCCACACCGCCAGGTCACGCAGCAGCCCGTCCGAGATGCGGTAGATCCAGCCGTGGATCTCCAGCTCCTGCCCGCGGTCCCAGGCGCTCTGGATCACGGTGGTCTGCGCCACGTTCGAGACCTGCTCGATGACGTTCAGCTCGCACAGCCTATCGACGCGCTCCTGCTCGTCGGCGAAGCCCTCCAGCAGCGGCGCGTGCTTCTTCTTCACATCCTGGACGTGCCGGAGCCAGTTGTCGATCAGGCCGAGCCGGCTGTCCTGCAGGGCCGCTCGAACCCCGCCGCAGCCGTAGTGGCCGCAGATGATCACGTGCTTCACCTGCAGCACCTCGACGGCGTACTGGAGCACCGAGAGGCAGTTCAGGTCGGTGTGGATGACGAGGTTGGCGACGTTGCGGTGGACGAAGAGCTCGCCGGGCATCATCCCGACGATCTCGTTGGCGGGGACCCGGCTGTCGGCGCAGCCGATCCAGACGTACTGCGGCGCCTGCTGCCGCGAGAGCTTCTCGAAGAACTCGGGGTCGCGTGTCGAGATCGAGTCCGCCCAGGCCTGGTTGTTCTCGAAGAGGGCGCTGAGAGAGCGCATCGCTAGAGCTCCTTTCCCACACGTCGCAGGGGCGCGCCGCCCTCTTCGAGGATGTGGCCGGGGGGCACACCGTGCCCCGTCATCATCTTCCGCAGCGCCGGCTACAGGCTGTTCGCCGCGCCGGCCGGCCGCCCCTCGACCGTGCTCTGCCGCCCGAAGTACAGCCAGAAGATCAGCGTTCCGACGAGGGTGCAGCCGGCGCCGATCAAGAACAGCACGCTGTAGCCGGCGTTGGTAATCACCAGACCGCCGCCGAACCCCACGGCCGCCAGGCTGATCCCGGCGGCCGTGGAGGCCGCGGCCGCGATCGCGGGGCGCCAGCGCGGGGCGACGATTTCCATCTGCAGCACATTGATGGCCGGGCGGCTGACCGAGGCCGTGACGACGAGGCCGAGGTAGCCGAGGCCGGCGGCCGCCCAGTGCGGCACGAGCGCGAGCGGCAGCAGGCTGAACGCCATCGCCACCGAGCCCACGGCGAAGGTGCGGCCCTGTCCCCAGCGCTCGGCCAAGTGCGGCGTGACGAGCGCGGCGGGCGCGGCCACCAGCTGCGCCACGGCCAGCAGCAAGCCGATCTGCGCGGCCGGCAGGCCGAGGCCGGCGTCCAGATAGACGTTCGTGAAGCTGCGCGCCACCCCCTCGCCCACAATCTGGAACAGGATGACGGCGCTCATCACAGTGATCAGCAGCACCGGCGCTCGGCCCTGCCCACCCTGGACCTCTACCTGCTCCTGGGCCGGCTCCGGATCCCGCGCGGCGAGCAGCGCCAGGGCACCGGGCAGCAGCAGCAGCGCCGAGAGCAGCAGCGGGGCGCCGAAGGGCCACGGCTCGTCCAGCCCCGCGCCGGTGGCCGCGGCCACCATCCCCGGCAGCACGCCGCCAAGCAGGCTCCCCACAAAGCCGGCCAGTGGCCAGAGCGCAGCCTGGAGCGAGAACGCGCGCGAGCGGGCCTCCAGTGTGGTGGCGGCCACGAGGAACGGGCTGCTGTTGACGAGATAGATCGCCATGCCCGAGGCGCCGACGACGTTGGTGATCAGCAGCCACGCCGCGCGCCCCTCCGGCGGCACGAGCTCCGAGAGGGCGGTGGCGGCCCCGCCGACGCTGGCGAGCGTCAGCCCTGCGACCATCGCGCGCCGTGCGCCCCACCGCGCCCCCATCACACCTGCCGGCACACACACGGCGGCGAAGGCGATGTTACCCGTGGCGATGAACACGCCGATGAAATCTGGCCCGAAGCCGAGCCGCAGCAGGTAGAGGTTCATCAGCACCGCGGAGATGCCGCCGAAAACGGTCAGACCGACCAGCGCCGCGGTGAGCATGAACAGCTGCACGTCACGCCCAAGCCGCCGGATGGTCCGCAGGTAGCCCACTATTGTCGCCCTTTCGTCCTTACTCGCACGGCGCCCCGCCGGCGCGAGGCGCACTGCACCCCGCCCCACTACTCTAACCGATCTTCGGTGGGTCGCTGCACCAGGAATCACGGCGGGGGCTACGAGACACGTAGCCCCCGCCGGTGGGCGGGTAGGTGTGTCGGCGCGGCGGCCAGGCCGACCAGATGGGCTCCACCGGGCTAGCCGCCGGCGATCGCCCCCACCACCATGAAGGGCTGCGCCCCCTGCGCCACCGCCTCGGGCAGTGGGGCGTCCGCCGGCTCGTGCGACAGGTCCTCCTCGCAGGCGAAGAACCGCACGAACGGCCTGCGCTGCTGCGTCACGTGATCGCGGATCGTCCCGCGCAGCATCGGGTAGCGCACCTCGAGCGCGTCGAGCACCGAGCGCTGCGTGACCGGCCCCGCAACCTCAAGCTCGACCTCGCCGCGCACGTTCGCCAGGGTCCGCAGGTGGGCGGGCAGATACACACGTATCATGGCAGCGTCTGCACCTCGACCGAGAGGACCGCCGGCAGGTCACGCACGATCGCCGACCACGTGTCGCCGCCGTTGGCCGAGGCGTACACCTGCCCGCCGGTCGTGCCGAAGTACACCCCGCACGAGGGGAGCTTGTCCACCGCCATCGCGTCGCGTAGCACGTTCACGTAGCAGTCCTGCTGCGGGAGCCCGCTCGTCAGCGCCTCCCACTCATCGCCCCCAGTCCGGCTGCGGTACACGCGCAGCTTGCCCTCGGGCGGGAAGTGCTCGGAGTCGCTCTTGATCGGCACGACGTAGACCGTGTCGGGCTCGTGCGCGTGGACGCCGATCGGGAACCCGAAGTCGCTCGGCAGGTTGCCGCTGACCTCGTGCCACGAGTCCCCGGCGTCGTCGCTGCGCATGACGTCCCAGTGCTTCTGCATGAAGAGCACATTCGGGCGCGACGGGTGCATCGCGATATTGTGGACGCAGTGGCCCACCTCGGCCTCAGGGCTGGGCATGAAGTCCGACCGCAGCCCGCGGTTGATTGGCCGCCAGGTCTCGCCACCATCGTCGCTGCGGAAGGCGCCGGCCGCCGAGATCGCCACGAATATTCGGCCGGGCGTGCTGGGGTCGAGGATGATCGTGTGCAGGCACAGGCCGCCCGCGCCCGGCTGCCAGGAGGGGCCAGAGGTGTGGAGGCGCAGGCCGGACAGCTCGTGCCAGCTCTTGCCGCCATCCGTGGTGCGGAACAGCGCCGCGTCCTCCACCCCGGCGTAGACGGTGTCCGGCTCGGTCAGTGATGGCTCGAGGTGCCACACGCGCGCGAACTGCCACGGGTGCTGCGTGCCGTCGAACCACTGGTGCGTGCCGGGGACGCCGTCGTACACGAACTCGTTACCGACCGGCTCCCAGGTCTTGCCGCCGTCATCGGAGCGCTGGATCACCTGACCGAACCACCCGCCGGACTGTGAGGCGTACAGCCTGTTCGGATCGGCGGGCGACCCCTTGACGTGGTAAACCTCCCAGCCCGCAAAGTGCGGCCCGCTGACATCCCAGCGCTCCCGCCCCTCGTCCGCCGTCAGGATAAACGCGCCCTTGCGCGTGCCGACCAGGACTCGTACCCCGCTCATCGCGCGTTCCTTTCTGTCGTCCCGGACGTTACAGTTGAAGTGCACCTGGCCCGCTGTGCAGTGTAGCACAGACGTTCTTCAGAAACAAGAGGGGATTTTGAGCGTCTGCAGGGCGTACGAGCCAGCCGCGGGCTGCGTGTAGGCTTCTTCACTCGGCCGCCCGGCCGGATCGAGCGGTTGCAGGGTGTTTCCTTATGGTGCACAAACAACTACACTATAGCAGCTGTCAGCAGGCTATACTTTGTGCCATCGGTAGCAAGGAACTCACCCATATATCTGGAGGCTCATATGAACGCGCTACGGCTCTTCCCCAAGATGGTCATCGTGCTCGGCATCGCCTTCGCCCTTGCCGGTCTGGTCGTCGTGGGCGCCGGTGTCTATATCAACTCGTTCGTCAGCCAGCAGCTCGCCGCCCAGCAGATCACTACCCCTGAAGACGCCACGATCCCCAACGCGCCGGTGAACGACATCCCCACCGCGCTCAGCATGGCCGACATCATCCAGCACCACGCTGCAGACAGCTCCAACGGCCTGACCTACGCCCAGA
>JBDLTZ010000124.1:0-67368 GCA_039805565.1 Chloroflexota bacterium
CCACCGGGAGGTAGCCGGCGTCGAGCAGCAGCGTGATCAGAGCGGCGTTGACGCGCTCCACGGTGCCGGTCCAGTCGTCGCGCAGGATCTTCTGCTTGCCGTCCTCTACGATGCGGATGGCGGGCTTGCGCTGACCCTCGAGCACGCGGCCGTCGAGCCCCGAGAGGCCGACGGCATTGACGCCGAGGCGCTGGAGGCGCTCGACGATCGTCTTGTTGACCTTACCGGCGGCCGCCATGAGGAAGATCTCGAGCGTCTGCCGGTCGGTGTAGCGGCTGGTGTAGCCCGAGGGCGAGGTGACGAAGCGCGGCGGGTGGCCGAGCTGCTCGGCGAGCAGGTTGGTCTCGTTGCTGCCGCCGTGGACCAGCACGAGGCGCCGCCCGGCCGCGCGCAGCTCGGCGATGTCGGCGCAGAGGGCGTCGTAGTCCATGCCGGCGCCGCCGCCGACCTTGATGATGATCATGGTGTTGTCTCTCTTGGGTGGCTGTGCCACTGGTTCATGGTGCCGTATGATGTGGAAAGGTTTTTTGCGAGGGGCTTCCCCTCGCGCTCCCCGCCGCTCTACTGCTTGCCGTCGCCGCCGCCGACCTGGCGCATAGCCACGGGCACATCGAACTCGATGCCCTGCTCGCGGAAGCGGCGGTGGGCGCGCTTGAAAAACTCGTGGCGGATAAGGAACTGGTCGCCGAACTTCCGGCCGCGCATCACCACCGAGAAGCCGACGCGCAGCTCGCCGAAGGTGTTGAAGCGCACCACGGGCTCGAACTCCGGCACGCCGCCCTCGACCTCGCGCATCACTTCGCGGGCCACGTCGATCGCCACGCGCTCGACGTGCTCGAGGTCGCTGTCGTAGCAGACGGCCAGGTTCGCCACCACCGCGAGCTCGGTGCTGGGCAGGTTGAAGTTCGTGATCACAGCCGAGGCGACGGTGCTGTTCGGCACGATGATCATGTTGCTGGACGGCCCCTGGATGGTGGTGTTGCGCCAGTTGATGTCGCGCACCGTGCCCTCCTCGCCGCTCGCCAGCTTGACGTAGTCGCCGATGCGGATCTTGTTTGAGGCGATGATGTAGACGCCGGCGAAGATGTTCGCCAGCGTATCCTGCAGGGCGAGGGCCACCGCAAGGCCGCCGACGCCCAGGGTGGTGAGCACCGGGGTGATCGGGATGCCGAACGCCTGCAGGATGACGAGCCCGCCTATCGCGGCGATCACGATGCGCGTCAGGTTGGTGAAGATGGTGGTCGACGAGAGCACGCCGCCGCTCCGCCGGACGTAGAGCGATACGAGGTGCGCGGCGATCCTCATCACGACCCAGGTGAGGGAGACGATCAGATTGATGCGCAGGAAGTCGACGGCGAAGCGCTCGAAGCCTGGGTCGAGCGCGATGCTCTGGAGCGCCCAGAACGTCCCGGCGAGCACGAACCAGAGCACGACAGCGCCGCGCAGCCCGGTGGTGATGACATCGTCCCCCTCGGCGCGGGCGCGCGTGGCCAGGCGGCGCAGGCGCACGAGGATAATGCGCTCGAACACCAGCCCAGCGATAAGGCTACCGATGATGAGTGTGTACGGGACGATCAGATCTCTCCAGGTCACGCGTCGCTCCTCACTCCTGCCTCAGCAGCCCTATTGTAGCGCGTCTGCGTAGAACAGGCGCATAATCTCCATCGCCTGGTGGTGGGTCAGCCCGCTGCGGCGGATGCTCTCGCAGCGGATGACGCGTGCCACGAGCTCGTCCACTGCGGCCTCGCCCAGCGGTCCGCTGAGGTCGACCTCGGCGGTCTCCTCAAGGTGTGCCACGCGCGCGCGGATCTCCGCGGGGGGGCGCAGGGCCAGGCCCTCGCGCTCGCGCCAGAAGCGGACGTTGCTCTTGCCGCAGCCGAAGCAGGCCAGCGCGGGCGTGCGGAGCGGCATGTCGTAGGGCGGCAGGGCTCCGGCGTAGGCGCTGTTGCCCTGGTCCACCGCCTCCTGGCCAGCGCGCCCCTCGGCGAGCGCGAGCTGGTAGAAGCGCCGGGTGGTGTCGGCGTGGACTCCCGAGCCGTCGAACTCGGTGTTGGCCGAGAACGGGCTGCGGTCGAAGACGAAGCCGATCCGCGCCAGCGTGCGGTAGAAGAAGGTGTCCATGTCGCGGTAGCGGTTGACGAACAGCTCGCCGCTGGTGAGGTGGCCGAGGCGCTCGCGCATCGCCTGGCGGATGGCCGCCATCTTGCGCGGGTAGAGCAGGATGAGCCGGCGGTAGATCGCCTCGAGCAGCGAGGAGAGCCCGATTGTGCCGTTGCGCTCGCCGATGCCGAGGATCGAGAGGTCCGGCAGCATCGCCACACCCATGCGCATGCAGAGCAGCAGCGTGTCCACATACATGCGGTCGGCGTTGCCGGTGTCGTTGTGGATGTGGCACTCGAGGAAGCCGAAGGCGATGCCGACGCGCCGCAGCACCGCGATGCGCTCGCCGACGTCCTCGATAGTGGAGACGCCGACGGAGTCAGGGATGCCGATGCCGTCCACCTCCAGACCGGCCTCCGTGAGACGCTGGTGGAGCCGGGCGTAGAAGGCCTCGAAGTCGTCCAGCGCGGTGCGGTAGGCGTCCTCGGTGCTGATGCGGACGCAGCTGAAGCCCAGGGCGCGGGCGAGGGCGATCGAGTCGAAGGCCTTGTCAGCGATCTGGGCCACGGTGGCGCGGCCGGTGGCCTGCTTGATCTTGCTCGTGCCGATGTAGAGGTGGACGCGGCGGAAGCCCGCCTCGTGGGCGGCGCGGATGTCGTCGGCGACGCAGCGGGCGTGCGCGGCGAGCTCGACGGCCAGCCCGGCGGTGGCGGCGCGCTCGATCAGGCGGCGGTTGAGCGCCTGGCCCGGGCGGTTGGCGGGGTAGGCGGGCAGCTCCACCACGCCGATCCCGAGCGAGTCCACGAAGCGCATGGTCTCCCAGGCCTCCTCGGGGGTCAGGTGGAAGCCCTGAAGCGTGCCGTCGGGGCACTCGCCGACGGCCTGGAGCGACTCGCGGATGCTGAAGACGCCGAAGCGCTGGGCGCGCAGGTAGTCGAACAGCGCGAAGAGCTCGGCGGCCTCGCGGTACTCGGGGTAGGCGGGGTTCTCGCCCGCGAGGAAGGCCGGGGCCAGCTCGCGGGGTGGGGTGGCGGTCAACGTGCTCATAGTCTTAGATCGGGTGGAGCCCGGGGAACTCCAGCGCCGTGCTCTCCTCGAAGCCGCACATCAGGTTCATACACTGCACGGCGGTGCCGGCGGCGCCCTTCATCAGGTTGTCGATCGCGCAGATGCTGACGATCCGGCCGGTCTCTTCGTCGAGCGCGAAGCCGACGTCGGCGTAGTTGGTGCCGGCCAGGATCTTGGGCTCGGGGAGGCGGTAGGTCCCCTGCTTCTCGCGCACGATCCGCACGAACGGCTCCTGGCCGTAGGCGGCGCGGTAGGCGCGCCAGAGGTCCTTCTCGGCCACCGGGCGCGGCGCGAAGACGTGGGCCGTGGCGAGCGCGCCGCGCACGAGCTCGACGCTGGTGATCGAGAGGTGGACGCGGCCGAGGCCGAGCCCCTGGACGATCTCGGCGGTGTGGCGGTGGCCCACCGGCGCGAACGAGCGCACCGCGCCGGAGCGCTCGGGGTGGTGCGAGGAGTCGGTGGCCTGGGCGCCGCCCTCGGAGGAGCCGACCTTCACCTCGACCACGACGTCGCGCGTGGGGTCTACCAGGCCGGCGCGCGCGAGCGGCAGCAGCGCCAGGTTGGATGCGGTGGCGTTGCAGCCGACGCCGCTGACGTAGCTGGCCGCGCGGATGGCCTCGCGCTCGAGCTCCGGCAGGCCGTAGACGAAGCGCTCGAGCCATGCGGGGGCGGGGTGCTCCTCGCCGTACCAGCGGCGGTAGGCGGCCGGGTCGCGCAGGCGGAAGTCGGCCGAGCAGTCCACGATCTTCGGCGCCAGCTGGGCGAAGTGCTCGATCTTGCCAGCCGCCTGGCCGTGCGGCAGCGCCAGGAAGAGCAGATCACACGGCTTGAGCTGGGACGCCGAGGTGTAGAGCAGTGGCGCGCCGTCTGCGCCGCGGGCCAGGCCGCGCAGGTTCGGGTGGGTTGACGTAACCGGCTTGCCGGCCAGACGCTCGGAGGTAACCTGGGCCACCTGGACGTGCGGGTGGAGGAGCAGCAGCCGCAGCAGTTCGCCGCCGACGTAGCCGCTGCCGCCGACTATGGAGACGCGAAGCATGGTTCTCTCACTCTTCGGGACGAAGGACGAAGGACGACGGACGACGGACCAAGGACCAAAGACCGAGGGCTGTCGGCATGGAGCGGTGGTCCTTGGTCTTTGGTCGCTGATCTCGGCCTAGCCGCGCACCGCCGCCAGGGTGTAGTCCACGATGCGCCCAGGGATGTTCACGCCGGTGGGCGTGATGCTGTTGCGGAACTCCATCGTGTAGTTGACCTCATTCACCAGCAGCTGGCCGTCGGCCGTCTCGAGGACATCGATCGCCACCACGCCGCCGCCCACCGCGTGCGCCGCGCCGACGCAGATATCTGCCAGGACCGGGGTGATCGGGCAGACCGAGGCCGCGCCGCCGCGGGCGGTGTTGGTGATCCAGTGCTCGCTTGTGCGGTAGATCGCGCCGATGCAGTCATCGCCCACGACGAAGGCGCGGATGTCGCGGCCACCGGGCTTCGGCACGTACTCCTGGATGTAGAAGATCGAGTGGTGGTAGGAGCCGAGGATCTCCTTGTGCTCGAGCAGCGCCTCGGCGGCCTCGCGGTCGTTGACCTTGGCGATCAGGCGGCCCCACGAGCCGATCGCCGGCTTGAGCACCACCGGGTAGCCGAGCTCCTCGATCGCCTGGAGCGCGGATGCCGGGGTGAAGGCCATGCGGGTGCGCGGAGTGGGCACGCCGTGCTTGATCAGCGCCTGGGTGGTCTTGAACTTGTCGCCGCAGACGTCAGCCACGGTGGCGGTGTTCACCGTGGGCACGCCGGCGTCGTTGAGCGCCTTGAGGGCGTACAGCGCGCGCGAGTGGTGGATGGAGCGCTCCAACACGACGTCGTACGGGTAGCGGCCCTCGTTCAGGTCGAAGATCACCTGGTCGTCGTCGATTTTGACATAGTCCACGCCGCGCTTGTCGAGCTCGGCGAAGATCAGCTTCTCCTCGACGCGGATGCGGGAGCAAAGGACGCCAATACGCATATCAATAGCTCACATTCTCTCTCAAGGGTGCGGGGAGGGTCTGAGCCTCCCCGCCTCCGAAGTGCTACTCGCCCCAGTCCTCGCCCACCTCGGGCGCCAGAGTCAGCGTGAGCGGGTCGAGGCCGGCGACCTCGAGCTCGGCGGCGCAGTCGGGGCAGGTGACGATCTCGCCCTCGACGGTGTCGGCGGGCAGGGTGATCTGGGCTTCGCACTCGGGGCAGCTGGCGGTCATGGGTGATGTCTCCTGATTTCAGATTGCGGAGTGCAGATTGCGCCCGATGCGCGCTCTGCGGACGGTGTATGAAGCTTCTCGCTGGGCGGCCGCCGGCGTCGGCGGTCTCGCGGCGAGATGTTTCGCTGCGCTCAACATGACAAGGGCCACAGTGCGGCCGGCGTTGGCGGTCTCGCTACAGCGCGGCCACCACGGCGCGGGTGATCTCCTCGGTGCGTGCGTCTCCGCCGAGGTCGGGCGTGCGCGGGCCATCGGCGAGCACGTGCTGCGCGGCGGCGCGGATGCGCGCGGCCCACCCAGCGAGCTCCGCGGCGCCCGGGCGACGCTGGCCGGCGAGGTGCTCGAGCAGCATCGCGGCGCAGCCGATCGCGGCGAGCGGGTTGGCCACCCCCTTGCCGGCGATGTCGGGCGCGGCGCCGTGGACCGGCTCGAACAGGCCGTGGGTCGGGCCGATGTTGGCCGACACCGCGAGCCCGAGGCCGCCACCCCAGGCGCACGCCACGTCGGAGAGGATGTCGCCGAAGAGGTTGGTGGTGACGATCACGTCGAAGCGCTCGGGGCGCTGGACGAGCTGCAGCGCGCAGGTGTCCACCAGCATCTCCTCCACGACCACGTCGGGGTACTCGCGCGCCACGTCGAGCGCGGCGGCTCGGAACAGGCCGCACGTCTCGCGCAGCACGTTGGCCTTGTGCACGATCGTGACTTTCGGACGAGGGGCCAAGGATGAAGGAGCGACGTTTGCCGCCGTGCTGTGTGGTCCTCCGTCTTTGGTCTTTACCCCCCGCGCCCGCGCCAGATCGAGGGCGGCGCGGACAATGCGCTCCGAGGCGCGCCGGGTGATGACGCGCTCGGTGATCGCGGTGTCGCCGCCGTCCTCGACGCGCTCGCGGCCGGCGTACAGCCCCTCGGTGTTCTCGCGCACCACCACGAGGTCGACGAAGTGCTGAGCGCTGAGTGCTGAGTGCTGAGCGAGGGACTCAGCACTCAGCACTCGGCCCTCAGCGCTGCTGGTGGGCCGGATGTTCGCGTACAGGTCCAGGGTGCGGCGCAGGGCCACGATCGGGCTGCGGTAGCCGGGGACAGGGTGGCTGGGCGAGGCGACCGCGCCGAACAGCACAGCGTCGGCGGCCCGGGCCGCCGCCAGGGTCTCCTCCGGCAGGGCCGTGCCGTGGCGCTGGAAGCAGCCCCAGCCGGCCTCGGCCTCCGAGAAGGCCAGCGGCAGTCCTGTGGCGCGCAGCACATCGGCGGCGGCGGGGAGCACCTCGCGGCCGATGCCGTCGCCGGGGATGAGGAGGATGTTCAGGGTCTGGTCAGTCACACTCTTCTCTCACGATGACGCGTTGGCGCTGTCGCCATCGAAATGGCACAGCGTTCTCATCACTCGGCACTCACCGCTCACGGCTCGCTATCTCGCACAGCTCGTCCGCCAGCGCCTCGAGCAGGTCGGTCACCGCGGGGTCGTCCGCGCGGCGCAGCGCGGTGTCCTCCCAGCGGCGGGCGTGGAGCGCCGGCTTTGTGGGACAGCGCTCGGCGTGCAGCAGCAGGCGCTTCTCGCCGGGGTGGTAGCGGCGATTGAGCGCGAACAGCATGTTGAAGTAGACCATCTGCACGCTGTAGCGTCGGTGCTGCACGAACAGCAGGTCTCGCCGCGCCTGAGCCTTGCGGAGCTGTCTGAGGTAGGCGCGCAGCAGCTCCGGCATCGTCGTCAGGAGGCGGCTGCGGGTGGCCTCGGGGTAGGCGGCCAGGCGCCCACGCAGCGCTGCCAGCGCGCCCTCCGGGTCGTGCAGCGGCACCCCCTCGGCCACGTAGAAGAGCTGCGCCGTGGCGAAGCCCTCGTCGCCGAGGCCCTCGGAGTAGGCGCGCTCCACCAGCGCCCGCATGTCGCCGAGGTGTACGTAGACCAGCTCGACGAGCCGGCCGTCGACGTAGAAGTGGTCCTCGAGGCCCCACTCCGTCACCTCGCGCGGCGACGTGCCCGCGTCGGCCACTTGGCCTAGGATGGCGTGCCGCTCGGCCGCAGGGGCCAGCGGCTCCTGCCAGTAGACGTGCAGGTCCACGTCGGATTGCTCGTCCGCCATCCCGGTGGCGAGCGACCCGCCGAGCGAGACGGCGACCACGCCGGGGATGGCGGCGACGGCGGCGGCGATGTGCGCTACGCTGGTATCGTCCATTGCATGGCTCCGGCTGAAGGTCTTGAGCCGTGAGTCTCGAGTCTTGAGGCTCACGGCTCACGACGCATCACGACTCACGCACCCTGTCCAGGGAACCTGCCGTGCTGCTTGTAGAACGGCACGATCCCGCCGGCGGCCCAGACCTCGCGCAGGAAGGCGGGCGGCGGCGGCAGCTGGATGAGCTGTCCGTCGGCCACCAGGCGCCCCGCCTCCAGGTCGAACTCCACCTCCTGGCCGTCGCGCAGCTGGCTGGTCAGGTCGGCCTCGAAGCACGGGATGCCGAGGTTGAGCGCGTTGCGGTAGAAGATGCGGGCGAAGAGCGGGGCGACGATCGCCCCGACGCCGACCATCTTGAGGGCCAGCGGCGCGTACTCACGCGAGGAGCCGCAGCCGAAGTTCGGGCCAGCGATCAGCAGGTCGCCGGGGCGGACGGTAGAGGCGAACTCGGGGCGCGCCTCGACGAACGGGTACTTGCGCAGCTCGTCCTCGCTCTTGAGCATGTAGGGCGCGTAGCGGCCGGGGACGATCTGGTCGGTGTTCACGTTGGCGCCGAAGGTCCAGATGCGGGGCATGTGTGGTTTCTCCTACGAAAGGGCCTGTTCTAGGTCCGCGATCAGGTCGTCGGGGTGTTCGAGGCCCACTGAGACGCGCAGCAGGCTCGGGGGCGTGGTGCTCTCGGGGCCCTCGACGGAGGCGCGGTGCTCGATCAGGCTCTCGACGCCGCCGAGGCTTGTGGCGCGGGTGAAGATAGTGAGTCGGCCCGCGAAGGCCATCGCCGCGGGCTCGCCGCCGCGCACCTCGACCGAGAGCATGCCGCCGAAGCCGCGCATCTGGCGCGCCGCCACTGCATGGCCGGGGTGCGACTCGAGGCCCGGGTAGTGGACGCGCTCGATCGCCGGGTGCTCGGCCAGGAACCGCGCGACGCGGGCAGCGTTCTCGGCGTGGGCGCGCACGCGGTAGGCCAGTGTCTGGATGCCGCGCAGCAGCAGCCAGCAGTCGAAGGGTGAGGGCACCGCGCCGCCGTTGGCCTGGATGAAGCGTACCCGCTGGAAGAGCTCGTCGGCCTCGCGGCAGACCACCGCCCCGCCCAGCACGTCGGAGTGGCCGCCGAGGTACTTGGTGGTCGAGTGCAGCACCAGGTCGGCGCCGAGCTCGAGCGGGCGCTGCTGCACCGGCGTGGCCCAGGTGTTGTCCACCGCGCAGCGGGCGCCTGCGTCGTGCGCGATCGCCGCGATCGCCTCGATGTCGGCCACCTTCAGCAGCGGGTTGGAGGGGGTCTCGACCCACACCAGCCGTGTGTTGGGGCGGATCGCGGCACGGACATTCTCGGGGTCGCGCATGTCCACGCGGGTGTACTCCAGGCCCCAGGGCGCCAGGATATCGCGCAGCAGCCGCGTCACGCCGTGGTAGGCATCGTCCGGCGCCACCACGTGGTCGCCGGGGCGCAGGGCCTGGAAGATAGCCTGGGTGGCTGCGAGGCCGCTGCCGAAGGCGGCTGCCTCGGCGCCGCCCTCGAGCTTCGCGAGGCAGGTTTCCAGCATCGTGCGGTTGGGGTTGCCGTTGCGCGTGTAGATGTGGCCGTGCGGGAAGCTCCCGTCGGCGGCGCGCTCGAAGGTGGTGGTCAGGTAGATCGGCGGGATCACCGAGCCGCTGGTGGGCTCGATCTCCTGGCCGGCGTGGATGGCGAGGGTCTCTAGGTTCATAGTGTCCCCGAAGAGGGGCGCGGCAGGCGTCGAAGGCGCCTCTCGTGCGGCGCGTATGGTCGCCTGCCCGCCCTCACATGAGATGTGTGCTGGCGGCCCCGAGCAGCGCCAGCACCCCGAAGGCGGCGATGGTCATGCCCGAGGCGCGGTTGACCCAGGTGAGCGCTCGCGCGTCGAGCCGGCCGCGCAGGAGGCTCACGCCGCGTGTGAGGAGCGTGATGTCCACGTCTCTTCCCCCCTTTGACCACGGACCAAAGAACAAAGACCAGAAATATGTTCGTCGTCGGTCGTCGGTCGTCCGCCAGCTACATCACCTCAGCCGGGTGGGTGATGTACCCGGTGAGCGCTGTGGCCGCCGCCACCTCGGGCGAGCCCAGGTAAATGCTGGCCTCGGGCGAGCCCATGCGGCCGCGGAAGTTACGGTTGCCGGTGAACAGGCAGGTCTCGCCGGGGGCCAGCACGCCCATGTGGCGACCGATGCAGGCGCCGCAGCCGGGCGTGCCGATCGCCGCGCCGCTCTGGAGCAGCGAGGCCAGCGTGCCGTCCGCGGTGGCGCGCAGGAGCGACTCGCTCGAGGCCGGCACCACCACCAGACGCACGCCGGGGGCCACGCGCCGGCCCCGCAGCACCTCGGCCGCCGCGCGCATGTGCTCGTAGTGGCCGTTGGTGCAGGTGCCGATGTACACCACGTCCACCGCCACGCGCCCCAGGTCACCGAGGTCTGCCACATTGTCCACGTAGTTCGGCACGCTGATCTGCGGCTGGAGCGTGTCCAGGTCCACCTCGACGGTGCGGGCGTAGCGGGCGCCCTCCGCTACGAACAGCCACTCCGGGACCTCGGGTCGCTCGCCCCGAACCGTACAGCCTGCGCCGGTGGGGGGCACCAGTCCCGCCTTGCCGCCCACCTCGATCGACAGCGTCGCCAGGGTCATGCGGTCGGCCACGCTGAGCGCGTCCAGGCCGTGCCACTCGACGCTCTGGTAGGTGGCGCCGTCGGCGGTGATGGTGCGCGCCACGCGCAGGCCGAGGTCCTTGGCGCTCACGCCGGGCTGGAAGCTGCCTGTGGCGAGGACGCGGGTGGTCTCGGGCACGCGGAGCCAGGTCTGGCCGGTTGCCAGGGCCAGCGCCATGTCGGTGGAGCCCATGCCGGTGCCGAAGGCGCCCACTGCGCCGTAGCCGGTGGAGTGTGAGTCGCTGCCGATGATCAGCATGCCGGGGCGTGCGAGGCCCTCCTCGACCAGCACCGGGTGCGAGATACCGCGGCCGACGTCGAAGAAGTTGCGGATGCCCTGCTCACGCACCCAGCGGCGGAGGTTGGCCTGGTGCTCGGCGTTCTGGATAGTGGCCGCGGGGGCCACGTGGTCCACTACCACCGCGATGCGGTCCGGGTCCCAGACGCGTGCGGCCCCGAGCTCGCCGTGTAGAATCTTGATGATGCTCGGCGAGATGCTGTCATGCATCATCGCAAGGTCGACGTTGACGACGACGTTCTCCCCGGCGTGGACCGGGCGGCCTGCGGCGTGCGAGAGGATCTGCTCGGCGAGTGTCTGCCCCATCGGATGCTCCTTGAACGGGATGGCCTGGATAAAACAGAGAGCCCGCTTCACCGTGTCTGGTGAAGCGGGCTTGGACCTTCGTGCAGGACAAGCGAGCTTAACCAGACGTATTGTCCGGCTTCTTGCTCTGCTTGCTCTGCTTAACGAAGAAGATACACATGATTGGTAGAAACCTATTAACCTTTAGCGGCTTGGAGTGTAGCACCCCTGCCGTGAGTTGTCAAGCCGTAGTATAATAGCTCTGCAATTGTTCGACAGACAATGACCCCGCACTGGGGCGGGGTGAGCACGCCGGGGGCGTGTGAGCATGCTGTGTCGCCAAGGAGGCGAGGGTGAAGAAGCTGATCAACGCGCCCGACGCCGTCACGCGCGAGGCGCTGGAGGGCATGGCGCTCGTGCACGCCGACATGCTGCGCATACACTTCGGGCCGAACTATGCTGTGCGGGCGGATGGCCCGGTGCACAACAAAGTGGCCCTGGTGTCAGGCGGCGGCAGCGGCCACGAGCCACTCCATGTCGGATACGTGGGGCGAGGCATGCTGGATGCCGCGTGCCCGGGCCCGATCTTCACCTCCCCGACGCCCGACCAGATCCTGGCCGCCACGCTCGCGGCCCACGGCGGCGCCGGTGTGCTCTACATCGTCAAGAACTACGCCGGCGACGTGATGAACTTCGAGATCGCCGCCGAGCTGGCGCAGGCTGAGGGGATCGAGGTCGCAACGGTGCTGGTGGCGGACGATGTGGCGATCGCTGACCTGGCCGACCGGCGCGGGGTGGGCACCACCGTGTTGCTGGAGAAGATCGTCGGCGCGGCGGCCGAGGGTGGCGCGAGCCTGGCGGAGTGCGCGCGTGTGGCCACCAAGGTAGCCGCCCAGGGGCGCTCGATGGGCGTGGCGCTGACGAGCTGCACGGTGCCCGAGCGCGGTGTGCCGACCTTCGACTTAGGCCCGGGCGAGATCGAGCTGGGAGTTGGTATTCACGGTGAGCCTGGCCGCAGGCGCGCCACGGTGGATAGCGCGGCGGCCATCATGGGGGACCTGTCCCGCGCAGTGATCGAGGACTTGCCTTTCCGTCCCGGCGACGAGGTGCTGGCGTTTGTGAACGGTCTCGGCGCGACGCCGCAGCTGGAGCTGTACCTCGCCTACCGCGAGCTGGCCGCGCTCTGCGCCGGCGCCGGCGTGACTGTGGCGCGGTCGCTGGTGGGGAGCTATATTACCTCGCTGGATATGGCCGGCTGCACCGTGACACTGCTGCGGCTGGACGAGGAGCTGAAGCGCCTGTGGGATGCGCCGGTGTGTACCCCGGCCCTCAGGTGGGGGATGTAGAGTGGTGATAACCGCCGACCATGTCATCCGGTTTATCGAGCTCGCCGCGGCCCGCATCAAAGACCGGCGCGAGGAGCTGACGGCGCTGGACGCTCCGATCGGGGACGCCGACCACGGCACGAATCTGGACCGCGGCTTCACGGCCGCCGCCGCCAAGCTGCCCAGTCTGTACGATGAGGATGTGGGCACGATCCTGGACGCCACCGGTAAGACTCTGCTGGCCACTGTGGGAGGCGCCGCCGGCCCGCTGTATGGAACGGCGTTTATCCGGGCGGGTGCGCTGCTGCGCGGACGCCGCGAGCTGAGCGGCGCTGAGCTGGTGGCGGCGCTCGACGCTGCGCTGGAGGGGATCGTGGCGCGCGGCAAGGTGCAGCGCGGCGAGAAGACCATGGTCGACGCGATCGCGCCCGGCGTCGAGGTGTTGCGCGCGGCCCACGGGGAAGGGCAGGACCTGCGATCGGCCGCCTTGAGCGCGCTCAGCGCGGTGGAGGAGGGTGTGCGCGCCACCATCCCAATGGAGGCCACCAAGGGGCGCGCTAAGTTCCTCGGCCCGCGCAGCGTGGGGCACCAGGACCCTGGGGCCACGTCGGCCTTCTACCTGGCGCAGGCGATCGTCGCGGTGATGGAAGAGACTCGGTAGCGGGAGGACCTATGCCGAAGTACGTCGCAGCTATTGACCAGGGTACCACTAGCACCCGCTGCATGATCTTCGACCGCGGCGGGCATGCGGTGGCGGTGGACCAGAAGGAGCACCAGCAGATCTACCCGCGCCCAGGCTGGGTGGAGCACGACGCGCAGGAGATCTGGGAGCGCACACAGAGCGTGGTGCGCGCGGCCCTCGAGAAGGCCGGCTGCACCGCGTCGGATATCGCGGCGGTGGGGATCACCAACCAGCGCGAGACCACCGTGGTGTGGGACCGGCGCACCGGGCGCCCCTACTACAATGCACTGGTGTGGCAGGACCTGCGCACCGACGCGATCTGCGCCGAGCTCGGCCGTGAGGGCGGGCAGGACCGCTTCCGTGCTAAAACCGGCCTACCGCTGGCGACGTACTTCTCCGGCCCGAAGGTGCGCTGGCTGCTGGACAACGTCCCGGGCCTCCGCCAGGCGGCCGAGGCGGGCGACGCGCTGTTCGGCACAATGGACAGCTACCTTATCTGGCAGCTCACCGGCGGGCCGCAGGGCGGCGTTCATGTCACCGATGTAACCAACGCCGGCCGCACAATGCTTATGGACCTGCGGACGCTCACCTGGGACGACGAGCTGCTGGCGGCTATGGGCGTGCCGCGCGCTATGCTGCCGGCGATCCGCTCCTCGAGCGAGGTCTACGGCACGGCCACCGGCCTGCTGGCAGGCGTGCCGGTCGCAGGGGATCTGGGAGACCAGCACGCCGCGATGGTGGGCCAGGTCTGCTTCGGCGTGGGCGAGGCAAAGAACACCTACGGCACCGGCTGCTTCATGCTGCTCAACACGGGAACCGAGCCGGTCCAGTCGCAGAACGGGCTGCTCACCACGCTGGCCTACAAGCTCGGCGATGCCCCGGCGGTCTACGCGCTCGAGGGCTCGATCGCGATCGCCGGTGCGCTGGTGCAGTGGCTGCGGGACAACCTGGGGCTGATCACCAGCAGCGCCGAGGTCGAGGCGCTGGCGAAGCTGGTTGAGGACAACGGCGGCGTCTACTTCGTGCCGGCCTTCTCCGGCCTGTTCGCGCCCTACTGGCGCTCGGATGCCCGCGGCGTGATCGTGGGCCTGACCCGCTACGTCAACAAGGGGCACATCGCCCGCGCCGCGCTCGAGGCCACCGCCTGGCAGACGCGCGAGGTGCTGGATGCGATGGAGCGCGACTCGGGCGTGCGGCTGATGGCCCTCAAGGTGGACGGCGGCATGGTCGGCAATGACCTGCTGATGCAGTTCCAGAGCGACGCCCTCGGCGTGCCGGTGATCCGGCCCAAGGTCACCGAGACCACCGCGCTCGGCGCGGCCTACGCGGCAGGCCTCGCGGTGGGGTACTGGGACGGGCTGGCCGATCTCCAGGCCAACTGGTCAGAGGATAAGGTGTGGCGACCCGCCCTCGGCGCCGAGGCGCGCGAACGGAGCTACGGGCAGTGGAAGAAGGCGGTGACACGCACCTTTGAGTGGGCGGAGTAACATGGTCAACCTGCTGATCGTCTCACATAGCGCGCAGCTCTCGGCTGGCGTGAAAGAGTTTGCCGAACAGGTGACCCGCGGGACGGTAAAGATCGCCGCCGTGGGCGGAGCCGCCGATGGCTCGCTTGGGACCAGCGTTGACCATATTCGGGCCGGCCTGCACGAGATCGAGTCGCCCGATGGCGTGCTCGTGCTCGTCGATTTCAACAGCGCGGTGATGAGTGTCGAGGTCGCGCTCGAGGACTGCGCAGCTATTCCCGTGGTGATCAGCGACGCACCACTTGTGGAGGGCGCATACATGGCAGCCGTCGAGGCGTCCGTCGGCGCGACGCTCGAGGAGACGGCGGCAGCGGCCATGCGCGCGCGGGAGATGGTCAAGGTACACCGATAGGAGCTCCTGCGGCGCCCCACGATGGCGCGCCGGCCGTACATTCACCCAGGGTCGGTAGAACGGTTGCCGAGGGCGCCCGCCCGACAGCCGGCCCACCAGCACAGTCGGTGAGGAATGGTCGAGGCAACGCTGGTTATACAAGATCCGCAGGGGCTGCACTCGCGGCCTGCGGCTGATTTTTACCGCAAGACGCGCGAGTTCAAGAGCCGCGTCACCGTCCAGAATCTATCGCGGCCCAATAGCCCTGAGGTTCCGGTGAGCCTGTTCAACCTGCTGCAGATCGGCGCCGCGCGCGGCCACGAGTTGCGCGTGCGTGCCGTGGGCGAGGACGAGTGCGACGCGATTCACGCGCTCGCGTCGCTCGTCGAGCAGCACGCCGACTAGGGGGTAGCGCCATGTCAATCTACCTCCGCGGTGTCGGCGGCGCGCCCGGCCTCGCCATGGGCGCCGTGTCGCGCTGTTTCTCCGAGCACGTGCACTGGTATCACCCTGATCCGGACCCTGAGACCGCGCTGCGGCGCCTCGGGGCGGCTCAGGCCGCCGCGGCCGACCAGCTGCGCACCCTCGCCGAGCAGCTCCGCGCCGAGGGCCACGAGGAGGAGGCCGGCATCTTCGACGCCCAGTCGATGCTGGCCGAGGACGCGTACCTCTCCGATGAGGTCGGCCGCCGCATGCGCGCCGGACCCTCCGCTCTGGAGCCGGCGATCCTGGCCACTGTGGCGGAGATGCGCACGACCCTCGCGCTGCTCGACGACCCCTACCTGCGCGACCGGGCCGGCGACATGGACGCGGTGGGGCGGCTGGTGCTCGCGGCGCTCCGCAGCGAGACGCGTGACTTTCGTAACCTGCCGCCGGGCGCGATCGTGGTCGCCGACGACCTCTCGCCGGCCGAGGTGATGGCGCTGCGCGGCGGCCCCGCCACCGGCTTCGCGATCGCCGAGGGCGGCCCTACCAGCCACACGGTCATCCTGGCGCGCGCCTTCAGTATCCCAGCAGTGGTTGGGCTTGGCCCTGCCATCCTCTCGCTGCGTAATGGGGCCGCGCTGATCCTGGACGGCGACGCCTCGCTGGCCATCGTGGAGGCCGACCCAGCCGATCGAGAGCTGTACGAGCAGCGTATCGTCGGCCACAACGCGGCCGTGGAGCGGCGCCGTGCCCTGCGCAGCGAGCCCGGGCGCACGGCTGACGCGCACCCGGTGGCGCTGCTGGCCAACATCGGCCGGCCCGAGGAGGCGCGCATCGCGCTGGAGCAGGGGGCCGAGGGGGTGGGGCTCTTCCGCACCGAGTTCTTGTTCCTCGATCGCCCCACACCGCCCTCCGAGGAGGAGCAGTTCGCCGCGTACTGTGAGACGCTGCGCGTGATGGACGGGCGCGTGGTGGTTGCCCGCACCCTCGACGTCGGCGGCGACAAGCAGCTCCCCTACCTCGGCCTGCCGCACGAGGTCAACCCGGCCCTCGGGGTGCGCGGCCTGAGGCTCTGCATGCGCCGGCCGGACCTGTTCCACGTCCAGGTGCGCGCGCTGCTGCGCGCAGCCGTCTTTGGCGACCTGTGGCTCATGCTACCGATGGTCGCCACGCCCGAAGACCTCGTGTGGGCGCGCGCCGCAATCCACGCCGCCGCCGAGTCCCTCGCGCGCGAAGGACTCCCCCACCGCGTCGATATCCCCGTGGGCATTATGGTGGAGACCCCCGCCGCCGCGATGCTGGCCGACCGCCTGGCCTACGATGCGGCCTTCTTCAGCATCGGCAGCAACGACCTGGCGCAGTACACCCTCGCGGCGGACCGCTCCTCCGGGGAGCTGATGGCGCGCTATCCGCACACCTCGCCTGCGGTGCTGCGCCTGATCGCTCAGACCGTCACCGCTGCGCTCCGGGCGGGCATCCGGGTGGGTGTCTGCGGCGAGCTCGCCGCCCTGCCGGATGTGGCCGCGGCCCTTGTGGGCATGGGGATCAACAGCCTGAGCATGTCGCCCGCTGCCATCCCGGCGGTGAAGGAGCACCTGCGCGACCTGAGCCTGGCTCAGGCTCGCTCGCTCGCGCGTAGGATACTAGCGGAGTAGTGCTAGATCGCACAAATGATCTACCGCCAGCCGACTCGCCGTGATATAATCAGACTCACGAGACGATACCTCGCGACGAAGAGCAGCACATGGCGAACTTCCCACAGGCAATCGGTAACTACACGCTCGAGCGTCAGATCGGCAAAGGTGGCATGAGCCAGGTCTGGCTTGCGCGCCACCGCACGCTCGAAGATCGGCTGGTGGCGGTTAAGCTGCTGGTCAACCAGGACCCCGAGTGGGAGGACCGCTTCAACCGGGAGGCGAACATCACCAGCCGCCTCCGGCACGAGTGCATTGTCCAGATCTACGACCACGGCTACCACCCCCCGTACCACTACACGGTCATGGAGTACGTCCCCGGCGGGGCGCTGCGCGATATTGTGCGTGAGCGCAAGCCCCTGCCGCTGGAGACGGCACTGCACGTCTTCCGCCGCGCCGGCGCAGCGCTCGACTACGCCCACGCCCACGGTGTCATTCACCGCGACGTGTCGCCCGGCAACATCCTGATCGAGCAGGGCACCGGGCGCGTGCTGCTGACTGATTTCGGCATCGCGCGGGAGACGGGCAAGGCCGGCGTGACCACGATCAACAAGGTGATGGGCACGCCTGGCTACCTCTCGCCCGAGCACGCTTCCTCCGCCACAGCGGTGACGCATCTCTCGGACCTTTACTCGCTCGGGGTGGTGCTGTTCGAGATGCTGGCCGGCGCGCTGCCCTGGGACCATAATCCTGGCATGGCCGACCAGACCGGCGGGCCGTTCGTGCCGCCGATGTCGCTGCGATCCCGCGGCATCGAGGGCCTGCCGCACGACGTGGATGTCGTGATCCAGACGATGCTGGCGCTCGACCCTGCCAAGCGGCACCCGAGCGCGCAGGCGGCGATCGATGAGCTCGAGCGGGTGCTGCACCGCCACTCGGCGACGACCACGGTGGTGCCCGCGGCTGGCACAGTGGGTGCTCCGGCGCCGCTCCCCTCCGCGCCGCCCTCCCTCGCCCCGGCCCAGCCCGCCGAGCCGCACCCCGTCGAGAAGGTGCTCGGCCTGGACCTGCTCAAGGCCCCGATGCAGGAGGCGCGCCGGCTGGCCGAGCAGCTCGCCGACCCGCAGGAGATCGCGCTGCTGCTGGATCAGTGGAGCCGCGAGGGGCGCTTCCGCCGCCGCCTGCTCGGGCGCCAGGCGCGGCTGCGGCGCGTGCTGACGCAGAACGTCTACTTCTACACGCTGCGGGTGCTCTACGAGACGCGCGATCCGGAGAAGCTGGTGGAGGAGCCGGACTACAAGGCCGCCGCGATCCCGCTGGAGCGGGTGCTGGACCGCTGGGGGGTCGAGCTGCCGGCGCCGAAAGGGTTCGCGGACGAGCCCGGCGGGCACGTGCGGATCCCCGGGTCCACGCGGGTGATCTCCTGCGTGGGGTGCAAGGGGGTCGGGCGGGTGACATGCACGCGCTGCAAGGGCCAGCAGCGGATCGTCGTGCCGCGTACCCAGGGCGCGGGCGTGGGCTCCGGGGCGCGCGGCACGATGCGGGCGGCGACCACCGGGGGCGGCGCGGGGTCTCCAGCTCCGGCTGGGGCTGTCGTGGGCGGGGATGTGGCCGCGGCTGACGCTACAGCGCTGGTGCCCTGCCCCGATTGCCAGGGCACCGGTGGGCTGCGCTGCGAGCGCTGCGACGGCGTGAGCCGGCTGATCCAGTACAGCACCGTGCAGTGGCGCCGCTCGGCAGCCGAGCTCGACGCCAACGACGACCTCCCGCGCGTGGACGAGCAGTGGCTGCGGCGGACGTGCAAGGCGCGCGAGGTGTACCGCGAGCGGCACAAGGGCGGCTTCCGCGGCGAGTGGCAGATCGTGCCGGGCCTCTCCGAGCTGGTGAAGCAGGCCGAGAAGCGGCTCGACCAGAACACGCACGTGGCACAGAGTGAGCTGACGATCACGTTCATCCCGGTGACGGAGATCGTCTTCGACCTGGGAGAGCCACCCCCCTCCTCGTTACCGGAGGCGCCGCCCGCAGTGGCCAAGGCGAAGGGCAAGGGGAAGGCCGCCGGCAAGCCGAAGGGCACCCTTAAGCGCGCCGCTGACTCCGGGCTGTACCGCTGGCATATCTACGGGTTCGAGCGCCGCCTGCCGAAGGACTGGCGCTTCCTCAACTGGGACCGCGTGACATGGCTGCTCCTGAGCGTCGCGCTGGCGGTACTGACGATCCTACTGGTGCTGACGGCGCTGAGGTAGCCTCGGCTCTGGGGTGGGGAGGATGACATTCCCCCTGCCCCCTCCTTGTGTTACCCCTACCACTCCGCAAGCCGCAGAGATATCGTGCCCCTCGATCGACCATGGCCCAGACCAAGCCGCTTGTCTGGCGGAGGCCCGCGTCTTGCGTTTGTCGCGGTTGGGTAGATACGAGTGCGGAGTTTGATCGTATAATCTATGGATGTCTCGGGGTCACGCCAGCACCCGGCAGAGAAGAGGGAGAAGCTCAAGACCATGCGGATCGCCATGCTCAGCGTTCACAGCAGCCCGCTCGCCACGCTCGGTGGCAAGGAGGCGGGCGGCATGAACGTATATGTCCGCGAGCTCAGCCGCGAGCTAGGCCGGCGCGGCATCTCAGTGGATATCTTCACGCGGGCGCAAGACCCATCAGTGCCGATGGTCGTGTCGCTGGACCGCGGGGTGCGGGTGGTGAACCTGCACGCCGGCCCCGCCGCGCCGTACGACAAGAACTGGCTGCTGGCTTACCTGCCGGAGTTCATCGGGCGAGCGCGCTGCTTCGCCGACGGCGAGGACCTGGCCTACGACATGATCCACAGCCACTACTTCATCTCGGGCGAGGCCGGGCTTGCGCTGCGGCGCAGCTGGGGCACGCCGGTGGTGCATATGTTCCATACGCTCGGCGCCATGAAGAATCAGGTGGCGCGCGGCGCTGAGGAGCGCGAGACGCAGGAGCGGGTGGCGATCGAGCGCCGCCTGATGGACGAGGTAGACGCTGTAGTGGCCGCCACCCCGCTCGATAAGGCCCAGATGGTGTGGCACTACGGCGCCGACGCGTCGCGCATCCGTGTAGCGCCCTGCGGCGTAGACCTGCGCCGCTTCCACCCGCGCGATATGGCTGCGGCCCGCGCCGCGCTGGACCTGCCCGCGCCACCGCACAAGCTGGTGCTGCTGGTGGGGCGCATCGAGCCGCTCAAGGGGATCGATGCGCTGATCGAGGCCACAGGTCTGCTGCTCCAGCGCCGCCCCGAGTGGCGCGGCCAGCTCACGGCACTGGTGGTGGGCGGCGGCGGCGAGGGCGAGCGCTCGCGCTGGAACACCGAGCAGCGCCGGCTCGACGCGCTGCGCGCCGAAATGGGCCTGCAGGACGCGGTGCGGTTCCTCGGGGCGCGCACGCAGGAGCAGCTCCCGCAGCTGTACGCCGCCGCCGATGTGACGACTATGCCCTCGCACTATGAGTCGTTCGGCATGGCCGCGCTCGAGGGTCTCGCCAGCGGGCGCCCGGTGGTAGCCACGAGCGCCGGTGGCCCTGCCTTCATCGTCGAGGACGGCGTGAGCGGCCTGCTGACCCCGCCGAACGACTCGGAGGCGCTGGCCGACCGTCTGGAGCGCGTGCTTGCCGACGACGAGCTGCGGGCTGAGATGGGGCAGGCGGCTGCCGACCGATCGCAGCGCTTCAGTTGGTCCCACGTGGCCGGCGAGGTGCTCCAGGTCTACCACGAGTCGCTGGCGTCCCGTCGGCGCGCGGCTGTGTAGTTTCTCTGGGGCGGTTTGTGCGGTACAATGCGGCAGGATCCACAGAGCGATGCACCCACAACGTCCAATGAACCGTAGACTGACACGCAGCCGCCGCACTCTGTCGCGCCGCCCGTCCTTCGGCGCCCCCTGGCTCCGGCTGCTCATCGTGGCCGGCCTCTCTGTCATCGTGCTGCTGACGACCTGCCGGGCCCCCGCCACAACGCTGCACCTGGCCAGCGCGCCGGTTGCTCCCGCGGCGGGGGTATCGTCGCCGCCGGTGAGCCTCCAGGCACTCCCGACGGTGACGCCGGGCGCAGGGCAAGGGCAGGCCGCCGAGTCGGGCATTGCCGGCGATGCGCTCCCCCTTGAGCGGCCGGCCCAGGCTCCCGCAGCGCAGCCCGAGTCCACGCCGCGCCCGATCGTCGGGGAGCTAGGGCAGGCGATCGACCGCTACATGAACGACCTGGTCTCGGCGAAGCTGTTCCACGGCGCGGTGCTGGTGGCGCGCAACGGCGAGGTGGTGCTCAGCAAGGGGTACGGCATGGCCGATGGCGATGCCGGCCTGGCTAACACCGCGACCACCCGCTTCCGCCTCGCGTCGGTCACGAAGCAGTTCACGGCCATGGCGGTGCTGATCCTGCAGATGGGCGGCAAGCTCAATGTGGACGACCCAGCATGCCGCTACCTCGACGACTGCCCCGCCGCCTGGCAGCCGGTCACGATTCGCCACCTGCTCAACCACACCTCGGGGATCGTGGACTACACGGACTTCATGGGCTTCGAGCCCACCGAGATGAACCCAGCCACGCCGCAGCAGCTGGTGGCGCGCTTCCGCGACCAGCCGCTCGGGTTCGCTCCGGGCGCGCTGTACGACTACTGCAACTCGAACTACGTGCTGCTCGGCCTGGTGATCGAGCGCGCCTCGGGCAAGCCGTACGCCGACTTTCTGCGCGATGCGATCTTCACGCCCCTGGGGATGAGCGGCACTGGGTACGACCTGAGCGTGGGGCGGATCGAGGCGGGTGCGGTCGGATACACCTCGTTTGAGCAGAAGTCGGGGTTCCTGGACGCCTCGACGCTCTATGCGGCTGGCGGGCTGTACTCGACGGTCGAGGATATGTGGCGCTGGTCGCAGGTGATTGGCACGGAGCGCCTGGTGCCGGCCCAGCTCCAGCAGCAGATGTTCACACCTGCGCACATGGGGTACGGCTTCGGCTGGAAGATCGAGCGCCCGAACGGTCGCCTGCGCTACAGCCATGCCGGCGATATGACCGGCGTGGCGAACTTCGCTGCGATCTACCCGGAGCAGCAGATCGTGGTGATCGTGCTGAGCAACATGGATTACGCCGACGCCGAGGGGATCAACGGATATATCACAAACCTGGTGTTCAACTCACCGTAGGGGGTGGGTCAGGGAGGGTATCGCCCTCCCTGAAAACTGCCCACCAGGCGGGCAGGGGTGCTCTGATGACCAGCAGTTCGCCGGTGCGGGGGTGGGGTAGCTCCAGGCGGGCGGCGTGCAGCAGGTGGTGCGGCACGGTTGCCCCGCGCCACTCCGCCGGACCGCCATAGCGCGCATCGCCGAGTAGCGGGTGCCCCAGGTGCGCCAGATGCAGCCGGATCTGGTGCGTGCGGCCCGTGATCGGGAAGGCGCGCAGCATGGTTGCCCCATCCAGCCGGCGCTCCACCTCGAAGCGCGTGACCATCGACTTCACACGCGAGCCGTTCGGCAGCTCCTTCCCCACCTCCTCCAGTGGGTAGACGCGGAACAACCCCTGTCGCGAGCGCCCGTGACCGGTCTCGACCACGAACGTGTCCTCGAGCGGCTCCCCCACGCACACGCAGACGTACTCTTTGTGTACCGCGCCGGCCTCGAAGGCGCGCTGCAGCGCAGGGTTGACGGCCGGGTCTTTGGAGAGCAGCAGCACTCCGGTGGTGTCGCGGTCCAGCCGGTGCACCAGGTGTACCTTCGCCACAGAGGCCGCAGCGGGCTGTGAGGGAAGGGCTGGGACATCGCGGCTGCTGAGCTGCGCACGCTCGTTTTCCTCCCTGCTCCCTGTGGCGGTGCGTGCTGCGAGGAGATGCTCCACCGCGCCGCGCAGGTGGCCGTGGGCGTCCCACGGGGTAGACTCGACGTACACCCCGGCGGGCTTGTCGACTGCGAGGAGGTCGTCGTCCTCGTGCAGCACGTGCTCAGCCCCAAGCGCCACCTCTGCGTAGGCACCGCCAGGAGGCCGGTGGATAAAGAGCGTGTCGCCCGCGTGAGCCACGAGCGACGCATCGGTGACACGGGCGCGGTTGCGCCACAGGCCCCCGCGCGCCAGCACCTCGCGCGCGAGCGCCTCATCGCCCAGGGCGCGCGCCGCGATCGCAAGGACGCTCCGGCCGTCCTGCTCAGAGGGGACCGTGAGGCGGATGGGGCCTGCGTCGGTCACGCGCGCTCAACGTACTGCTTGCGGTAGTACTCGAGGTACTCCCCGGTCTTGATCGGGCGCCACCAGGCCTCGTTCTCCACGTACCAGCGCACCGTCTTCTCCAGCGCCTCGTCGAAGGTGTGACGGCTGGACCAGCCGAGCGCGCGGAGCTTGCTGGTGTCCAGCGCGTAGCGTCGATCGTGGCCGGCGCGGTCCGGCACGAAGGTGATCAGGCTGTGGGGCTTGCCGAGGATGTCCAGCAGCTTGCGCGCCATGTCGATGTTGTGCGTCTCGACGCCGGTGCCGACGTTGTAGAACTCGCCCGGCGCGCCCTTGTGGAGCACCACGTCGATCCCCTCGCAGTGGTCCAGCACGTACTGGTAGTCGCGCATCTGCATGCCGTCGCCGTAGATCGGCAGCGGGATGTCGTCGATCGCGTTGGTGGCGAACAGCGGCACGGCCTTCTCGGGGTAGTGGAAGGGACCGATGTTGTTCGAGCCGCGGGTGGTGGTGGTGTGCAGCCCGTAGGTGACGTGGTAGGCGTACACCAGGTGCTCGGCGCCCGCCTTGCTGGCCGAGTACGGGCTGCGCGGCTCGAGCGGGTCGCCCTCCTTCGAGCGCTGAGGCGCGGGGATGGTGCCATAGACCTCATCGGTGCTGATCTGGTGGAAGCGCGGCAGCTTGAGCTCGCGGGCCACCTCGAGCAGCACCCAGGTGCCGTTGACGTTGGTGCTGATCACCGCATCGGGCGTCATGATCGAGCGATCCACGTGGGTCTCGGCCGCGAAGTTGACGATCGTGTCGATCTCGTGGGCCTGGACGGCGGCGCGCACAGCCGCCATATCGCAGATGTCGCCATGAACAAACGCGAAGCGCGGGTTGCCCTTGGCGCGCTCGAGGTTCTCCAGCCGGCCCGCGTACGTGAGCTTATCAAAGACGACAATGTGGTAGTCGGGGTACTTCTCCAGCATATAGTGGACGAAGTTGCTGCCGATGAAGCCGGCGCCGCCAGTGATGAGCAGCTTCTGCATGATATCTCCCGCGGGGAGCCTGGCTCCCTTTTCATAACGCTGCGAGAGTGTAGCATACCGCGCTGTGCTGTCAATGACAAAGGGGTGCGAGGAACGTGTCCTCGCACCCCGTGTGTGTGATGGACCCGGAAGGGGCCCTGGCCGGGCTAGACGCCGCTCAGCTGGACTGAGCCGACGATGTCGTTCAGCACCGGCTGGATGGTCTGCAGCTCCTGCATGGACTCGGCGCGGGCGTAGAAGTCGTACGCCTTGCCGCTGCTGCGCATGATGGCGTGGGTCTCGGCAGTGCCGTCAGTGTTCTCTACTGTGTAGAACATCGCCTGCACTCCGCCCAGCGTGACCTGCTGGCTGGAGCGGACCGTGGCGCCCTGCGGCAGCATGGAGGAGGGCTTCCAGTCGGCGGTCATATCAGTCGACTCGACGCCGATGCGCGGGACCTCGACGCCGGCCGGAGACCAGGCGTTCTCGCCGTCGACCTGCTCCCAGCCCTGGGGGATCTGGAACGAGAGGCCGAGCTCGGGGACACCGGCCGGCTCGTAGGCGCCGGTGGTGGCGCTGCTCGAGCCGCTCGTGCTGCCCGAGGCGTCAGTGCCGGTGGCGCCGCCAGTGGTGGCGCTGTCGGAGCCGGTGGCGCCGCCGGTGGTACTCTCACTCGTCGTGGTGTTGCCGCTACCGGCCGTTCCGTTGTTGTCGGTCGTCGTGCCGCTGGCGCCGGGGGTGTCGCCGGTGTTGCTGGCGGCCTCCGGGGTGGCCTGGGCGGTGGCGTCAGCCGGCATCGCATCCGTGCCGGTCACGGCCGTCTGGTTCGCCGCGGCCGTCGCGTCGGGGGCCACATCGGCGGCCTCGCCGGCGCCCGTCTCTGAGGTGGGGATCGTGCTGACGCTGTCGCCGCCGGTAGTGGCGGCCGAGGTGGCGCTGGCGCCCGTGCCGTCTGTGCTGCCGCCGTTGGTGCTGGCGGGGCTGCCGCCGCACCCTGCGAGTAGTGCCGCGCTGATCAGGCCGATGCCGATAAACTTCTTCATAGGTCTCCTCGCATCTGTTGCGATACTATCTGCTAGCGGGCCGATTGAGCGGCCCGGCGCGTACAAGCGCAACAAGTGTGCCAGGAGATCGCACGGATTCAGTTAGCGCGCCCTATGATTAGGACCAGCCAGCCGATCAATCCTAAGGCCGCGATTGGCACTGCGGCGCGCACGAAGCGGCGCAGGAGCTGGCCCTTCTGCTTACCCGTGTTCAGGTAGGGCTCAGCTGCCAGCAACCCGACCACCAGCAGGAATGAGCCGAGGATGACCGTGGTCATGTAGAGGAACCGCGCCCACCAGCCGAAGTCGATCCAGCCGTAGAACACGAAGTAGAGTGCCTCGCGCCAGATCACCAGGCCCACGAACAGGCCGAGCACGATCAGCACCAGGTACAGCGCGAAGAAGCCAAGCTCGCGGGCGATGCCGCCCCCGCGTATCTCATCAGTGGTGTGTCTCATCGGTTATCTCCTCTCATACACGCTCCAGTAGCTCCCTGAGTTCGGGCGCAAGCTGGAGCAGCTCCTCGGGCAGCACGTCGCCGCGCAGAATCGCCTGGCCGAGGGGCGAGCTCTTGAAGTCCAGCAGCTGCCGTTCGAGCGGGCTGTCGAGCGTCACATCCTCCTGCACCCTGCCGTCGCGGAAGGTGATCACGCGGCGCGCGGCGCACGCAACCTCGTGGTTATGCGTGACAATCAGCAGGGTGGTCCCCTGCTCGCGGTTCAGCTCGGTGAGCAGCGCCATGATCTCGGCGGTGGTGGCGGTGTCCAGGTTGCCGGTGGGCTCGTCGGCCAGCACGATCGCCGGCCGATTGGCGAGCGCCCGGGCGATCGCCACGCGCTGGCGTTCGCCGCCCGAGAGCTGGTTCGGCAGGTGGTCGGCGCGGCGCGCCAGGCCCACCAGGGCCAGCAGCTCACGGGCGCGGTCGTGCCGCTGGCGGGCGCTGCGGGTCGTCTCGTACATCGGCACCTCGACGTTCTCGCGCGCCGTGAGGGTCGGGATCAGGTTGTGGGTCTGGAAGATGAACCCGATCGTGCGGCCGCGGAACTGGTCCAGATCGCGCACCTGGCTCAGCGGGGTGCCGCCGATGATCACCTCGCCCGAGGTCGGCCGGTCCAGTGCGCCGAGCATGTTGAGCAGGGTGGACTTGCCGGAGCCCGAGGGGCCGACGATCGCGATCAGCTCGCCGGCACGCACCGCGAGGTCCACGCCGTCCAGCGCGCGCACCTGGCCGCCGTCGCCGTAGATCTTCGTGAGCGCGCGCGTCTCGACCACGATAGGGTGCTCCATGAGCCGTGTCCTCTCACTTCCAGGGCTTCCCGGGTGGAATGTCCGCTCATTCCTCGGCGGGGGTTTGGGGGCCGCAGGCCCCTCCAAACCTCCCCGCTGGGGCTGAGTTTACTCGTACCGCAGCGACTCAGCCGGCGGCAGATTCGCGGCGCGCCAGGCCGGATAGAGCCCGCCCGCCGCCCCGAGGACCAGGGCCAGGGCCAGGGTCTGCGCGAACAGCTCGGGCGAGAAGGCGAACACCAGGAACGACCCCGTGCTTGGCTCGAGCGTGAAGAGCCAGCTCAGGCCCACCCCGATCACGATCCCTGCCAGCGCGCTGAGCAAGCTCAGCGCCAGCGACTCGGCCAGCACCATGCGCAGCACGCGTCGGCGGCGCCAGCCCACCGCGCGCAGCACGCCGATCTCCTGGCGACGCTCGAACACGCTCATGACCATCACGTTGGCCATCACGATCCCGCCCACCACCAGCGTCAGCGCCGTGAGCGCGCCGAACATCGCCTCCATCGAGGCGAAGTCCTGCATGCGCTCGGTCAGGTTGGCCGCCTTGCTCACTATCACGTCCGGGAACTGCTGCTCTAGCTCCAGCGCCAGCGCGTCGGCGCGCCCCTGGTCGCGCAGCGAGACGCCGATGAACGACACCTGGCGCGGCTTGCGGAACAGGCGCTGCGCCTCCTTCAGCGCGATCACGCCGCCGGCGTCCTCGTAGGACATGCCGGTCTCGTAGATGCCCGCCACTGTGTATCGCGACCCCGCGATCCGCATCGTGTCGCCGACCTTCTTCTTGAGGCTGGTGGCGGCGAAGCGCCCGAGCAGGATCTCGCGCGGCTGCTGGAGGGTGTGTCCCTCGCGCACACGGTAGTGGCTGATGTAGCGCTCGTGCGGCTCGAGGCCGTAGACCAGGAAGAAGGGCATGCCGGGCGCGCTGCTGACGCCGAACACCAGCTTCGACACCGCCGCCACGTCCGGGTGCAGCCGCATCTGGTCCGCTACGCGCTCGTCGATCTGCGAGAGCGACGCGTCCGAGACGTCGCGCTGCTCGACGATCAGGTCGGCCTGACCGGCGCTCAGCAGGCTGGTGAAGGCCTGCTTGGTGCCCTCGGTCATGGCCAGCAGCGCCACCACGAACCCCACGCCGATGCCGATGCCGGCCACGGTGACCAGAGTGCGGGCCGGGCGGCGCAGCAGGCTCTGCAGGGCCCCGCCGCCGGGGAGCGAGCCCACAAGCCGCGCCAGGCGCCCGGGCGCCACCGTGGCCCCGCCCTCGCTCCGCATCGCCTCGACCGGCGCCATCCGCGAGGCCCGCCAGGCTGGGTAGAGCCCACCCACTGCGCCCAGGAGCAGCGCCACCACGATCGCCTGTGTGTACATCTCGGGCGAGACCGTCTCCTCGAGCAGCGACTGGACCGCCGGCGAGAGCGCGGCGAGCGCGATCAGCCCCAGCCCCAGGGCGATACCGATCAGCCCGCCGAGCAAGCTCAGCGCCAGCGACTCGCCCAGGATCATGAGGACGACGCGCCGGCGGCGCCAGCCCACCGCGCGCAACACGCCGATCTCGCGGGTGCGCTCCAGCACGCTCATCAGCATGGTGTTCATCATGCCCAGCCCACCCACCAGGATAGCGAAGATGCCCAGGAACCAGCCGAGCGAGCGGTACATCTTCAGGATATCGTCCTGGCGCGAGGGGTCGCCGGTGCGGGTGGCGGTCAGATCGGGCCAGCGTTTCTCGATCGTCTCCTTCAGCTCGGCCGAGCGGCCGGCGTCCTTCAGCTTGACGCCGTAGTAGCTCACCTGGCCGCGGCGGTCGAAGGCGCGCTGCGCGTCCTCGAGCGTGATCACCGCGCCGCCGTCCTCGATGTTGTTGCCGGTCTCGTAAATCCCCACCACCCGGTAGCCCGCGCCGCTCATGCGGAAGGTGTCGCCGACCTGCTTCTTGAGGCTGGCGGCGGAGAGCTTGCCGAGCAGCACCTGGCGGCGGCCGGCGAGCGGCTGGCCGGCAATGAGCTTGTAGCGCCCGATCGCGAAGCCGCGCGGCTCGTAGCCGGCCACGAAGAAGTATGGCGAGTCCTCGAGCGGGATCATGCCAACCACCGCGCCGTCCACCTCGTCCACGCCGGACAGCTGGGCGATCTGCTCGCCTACCTCCTCGTCCACCGCGCTGAGGATCGTCATCACTGCGTCTTCCTGGGCCACGGTGAGGTCGGCGGCGCTTGACGAGGACATGCGCTCGAAGCCGCCGGCGAGCCCCTCAGCGAACGCTGAGAGCGCGATGACGGCGGCCACGCCGATCGCCACGCCGAGCGTCGTGAGCAGGGTGCGGCTTTTGCGGCGCCACAGGTTGTTGAAGATCATCGCCATAGTCGTATTCTACCGCGTGCCGGCCCGCAGCGCATCGGCCTTCGTGAGCATGTTGCGTTTTGAGTTTTGAGTCTCGAGCGGTGCTGCGGGCATAATTCCGTATCGTGGTGCGCCACAGCGCATGGTACACCCGTACGGTGCGCGGCGCGAGAGGGCCCCACCACCAAGCGTGGCGGTAGCGTAACTGCGAAGTCGCGGGTGGCTCGACTGGGACGCACATGCCGATTTGCATATTTTTTGGACCTATGCTATACTCCTTGGCGTCGCGAGGAAGTGAAACGAAATCGCGGCAAAACAAGTGAAGAGCGCGGGAGTGGCTCAGTTGGTAGAGCGACACCTTGCCAAGGTGTAGGTCGCGGGTTCGAATCCCGTCTCCCGCTCCACTCGAAAGACCAGGCTGCAACGCCTGGTCTTTCTTTTGCCACCAATACCGGTGCCACTCGTACTCTGGGCCATGGCGCGCCAGTCTGTTATTGACAACCACCCCGCGCTTGTGTACAGTAGGTGCACACAGTTCGCCCAAATCTACCGCTACGGACACAGCCTATGCGCGGGAAGAATGTCGTTATCCCCGCCGCGCTCGTCGTGGCCTTCATGCTGGCGCTGAGCTGCACCCTGATGGGCATGGCGGCCCTCCCTCGTTCCCTGTCCGCCCAGCGCATCGCGAACATGGATCGCTGGCACGCCCAGGCCCCGGAGAGCTACCGCGTTGTGGTTGAGGTGAGCTTCACCGGGCGCACCTGCCTCCAGGAGATCGAGGTGCGCGGCGATGCCAAGAGCATCCTGCACGACACGTGCGGCTCCTCCTGGATCTCTACGCTGTGGGTGCCGCGCCTCTTCGAGCTCGGGCAGCGCCTTGAGCGGCCCGCCGAGTGCTTCCCCTCCAACCGCAACTGCGTCTGCCAGCGCGTGCGCATCGGCTCGATCGAGTACGACCCCGAGCTTGGCTTCCCGGGGAGCATCGTCTGGCGCCGCGAGCTGCGCCCCAACTGGCATAACCCGGCGTACCTCGCGCGCATGCTCGAGACGCGCGAGCTGCCGAACTGCACCGCCGCCCAGCGCTCACTGCGCCTCACCGTCATCTCGCTCACTCCGCTGCCGTAGCCACCGAGACCCCCCGCTTGCGCGAAAGGGGCGCTGGTGGTAGCCTTGGCGCGTTCCCGTTTCCCGCCACTCCCTGCCGGCCGATATCCCGACCCGCCGGGCGGGCCTGCCGCAGCAGCCACCCCTCTGCCACAGAGCGCACAGAGGACACAGAGGGGTGAGCGCAGCCGAAGTGGCCGCGCGCCGATCGGAGAGCAGGAACGCCGCCCGCACGTCATCCGACGAGAAGCCGCCGCCTCTGTGCCCCCTGTGTTCTCTGTGGCCTGAAACCCGGAAGTTGCTGCCATGACCCGACCGAAGGTCTACGTCACCCGCCGCATCCCCCGGCCCGCGCTGGACATCATCGAGGCCGCCTGCGACACGGACTCCTGGGACGTGGAGGACCGGCCCGTCCCGCGCGACGTGCTGCTGCGCGCCGTCAGCGATGTGGACGGCGTCTTCACCCTGCTCACCGAGCGCGTCGACGCCGAGCTGCTGGAGGCCGCCCCCCGCCTGCGCGTGGTCGCCAATATGGCCGTCGGCTATGACAACGTGGACGTCCCGGCGCTCACCGCCCGGCGCGTGCTGCTCACCAATACCCCCGGCGTGCTCACCGACACCACGGCCGACCTGGCCTTCGCACTGATGATGGCGGCCGCGCGGCGCATCGTGGAGGGCCAGAAGCTGATCGAGGCCGGCGGCTGGACCAACTGGTCGCCGATGTTCATGACCGGTCAGGAGATCAGCGGCGCAACCCTCGGGATCGTCGGGGCCGGGCGCATCGGCGCGGCGGTGGCGCGGCGTGCCACCGGGTTCGGCATGAACATTCTGTACCACAACCGCCGCCGCTCCCCGGAACTCGAGGCTGAGGTGGGCGCCGCCTACCGCCCGCTGGACCAGCTCTTGCGAGATGCGGACTTCGTAGTGGTGCTGGTGCCGCTCTCCCCCGAGACGCGCGGCATGTTCGGCGTGCGCGAGTTCGCGCTCATGAAAGACACGGCCGTGTTCGTCAACGCCTCGCGGGGGCCGGTGGTGAAGGAGCTGGAGCTGGTGGAGGCCCTCAAGGCCGGCAGGCCCTGGGCCGCGGGGCTGGATGTGTTCGAGCGTGAGCCGATCGGCGCAGACCACCCGCTGCTCGCGCTGCCGAACGTGGTGGCCGTGCCGCACGTGGGCAGCGCCACAGTGACCACCCGCGTGCGCATGGCGACGCTGGCTGCGCGAAACCTCCTGGCCGCGCTCACTGGCGAGCATCCTCCAAGCCCGGTGAACCCGGAGGTGTTGCAGTGATCCACGGAATCGACCACCTGGTGATCCTGGTGCGCGACCTCGAGCAGGCCGTTGCAGACTACGCGGCGCTCGGCTTCGCAGTGACGCCTGGCGGTGAGCATGCCGACGGCGCCACCCACAACGCGCTGGTGCCCTTCGCAGACGGCTCGTACCTCGAGCTGATCGCCTTCCGCCAGGAGGTGCCCGACCACCGCTGGGCGCGCCACCGGGCGCTCGGGGAGGGGCTGGTGGATTTCGCGCTGCTGCCGGACGCGATCGCCGAGGACATCGCGGCGGCCCGCGGGCGCGGCCTGGAGTACCGCGGGCCCACCCCCGGGGGGCGGCTGCGGCCCGACGGTCAGCGCGTCGAGTGGTTTATCGGCGAGCCGCCCACGCCGGACATGCCGTTCCTGTGCGCCGACGTGACCCCGCGCGAGCTGCGCGTACCGGCCGGCGAGGCCCGTGAGCACCCCAACGGCGCGATCGGCATTGCTGAGCTCACCGTAGCCGTGGCCGACGCCCCTGCCAGCGCCGCCCGCTACCAGGCGCTGCTCGGGATCGAGCCGGTGGTGCTGGACGCGCACACGGTCACCTTCGGCCTCGGCAGCACGCGCATTACGCTTGCCGCGCCCGCCTCTGACGCTCCGGCCGACGCGGCGCTCCGTGATCGCTTGCAGGCCCGGGGCGAGGGGCCGCTGGCCTTCGCCCTGCACGGCGGGCGCGGCACCGCCGGCGCCCTGCTCAGCCAGCAGCTGTCGCACGGTGTGGATATCGACATCGTGGCCGGGTAGGGGCCGTGCTATACTAGCCCCGTTCGCTGACTGCTGCGCCGTAACACACGCCGCCACGGGCGCCGTGCCGCCGCGGCGCCCGCAAAGGAGCGAGAGTGCGCGTCCTGCGCCTGGCCGCTCGCCTGTGGATAGCCCTCCTGCTGCTGTACGCGCTGCTGACGGCCGCGCTGCTCATCGCGCGGCTCGTGGTGCTGCCGCGCGTCTCTGACCAGCCCCGGCTCGTCGCCGCTGAGCCGCCCGACGGCGTGGCCGGCGTCTCGCCGCGCGCGTCGGTCTCGCTGCGCTTCAGCAGCCCGATGAACACCCCGAGCGTTGAGCGCTCCCTACGAGTCGAGCCGCCGCTCCCGGCCCGCCTGCTGTGGGACGTCCCCCGCACCACGTTGACGATCTCGCCAACCGCCGGGCTCGCGCCCGACACGACCTACCGCGTCACAGTGGCGGGCGACGCACTCGGCAGGCTGTTCGGCCCGCTCGCAGCGCCCGCGAGCGTGAGCTTCCGCACCGCGCCCGCCCCCGCCGTCGTGGCTGTTTCCCCGGCCGACCGCGCCTCCGACGTCCGGCTCACGTCACCGGTGAGCTTGCGCTTCAGCCGCCCGATAGTGGACGAAGCGGCGACGCTGCGATCGACCTCCCTGCCGGCGCTCCAGTTCGATCCGCCGCTGCCCGGCAGTGTCATCTGGCTCGACCAGCGGACCGCGCTGTTCCGGCCGGATGCCCCGATGCGGCCGGGCACGCGCTACACCGCCACGCTCGACCCGTCGCTGGCCGACCTGGCCGGCGGCACACTTGGGCGTGCCTACACGTGGAGCTTCGCCACTCCCGCCGCGCGCGTGGTTGCTGCATCGCCCCCACCTGGCGGGCGCCTGGCCGGGCCGCGCACCCCGCTGACCCTCATGCTCTCCCACCCGCTCGACACCGCGGTGCTCAGCGCAGGCCTTGCCCTTACGCCGGCGCACCCCGGTGCCCTCGCGAGTGCGCTGCTACCCGGCGGCACGCAGGTGATCACCTTCACCCCCGCCGCTGACTGGCAGTCCGGCACGACCTACCAGGCTGCGCTCGAGCCGACCTCCGGCGAAGGGCAGCGTCTCCCGCTGGCGGAGCCGTTCCGCTGGTCGTTCAGCGCCCCTCCCCGCCCGGCGCTGGTGGGGCGCTTCCCCGGCGAGGGACAGACCTTGCCCGCCGGTCGCGAAGTCCGCCTGATCTTCAGCACGCCGATGGACGCCGAGCAGCTGCGCGCAGCGATCCAGTTCTCGCCGCCGGCCGGCGAGGTCGAGGTGCTGGCCGGTGACACCGAGGTGCGCGTCGCGGCCGACCTGCGCGCGGCCACGCTGTACACCGTAACCCTGCCCGCGGACCTGACTGACCGCGCTGGGGTGCCCCTCGGCCGCGAGTACCATCTGCGGCTCGTCACCGCGCCCGCGGAGCCGGCTCTGTCGCTGGCCGAGGCGCGAGGTGGGCTCGTCTACGTTCGGCCGGGCGCCCCCGCCGCGCTGCTGGTCCGGCGCACGAACCTCAGTGGCCTGACACTCGACCTGTATCGGCTCGACGCGGCCACGCTGGTACGCGCCCTGGCCTTCCGCGAGGCGGACTGGGCCTCGTTCCAGCCGGAGCGGTACGGGCAGGCGGTGGCCCGCTCGTGGACGGTGGAGTTGGCCGACCCGCTCAACGCGGTGGCCGAGAGTCGGGTGGAGGTGGCGGGCGCTGACGGCGCGCTGCCGGCCGGCTCCTACTACCTGCGCGTTCGTTCCCCCGAGGGGCTGCGCGCCGATGCGTTGCTGCTGGCCTCGCGCACCCGGCTGGCGCTCCAGTCAGCTCAGGGGGCCGTGCTGGTGCAGGCCACCGATGTGATCAGCGGGACCGCTCTGGCCAACGTGCCGCTGGCGCTGTACCAGGGTGGAGCGCTGGTGCAGGAGGGGGTATCTGGGCCGGACGGCGTGTGGCGCGCGCAAGCCCCCGAGAGCACCCAGCCGTATATCGTCTACGCGGCATCCGACCAGCCTGCGGTAGCGAGCGGGGGCGGCGAGCCGGCCCCGGAGACCCACCGCCTGTTCCTCATGACGAGCCGGCTCGCGTACCTGCCGGGCGGGCGCGTCCCTCTCGCCGGGTTCGTGCGGCATGCGGTGACGCAGACGCTCGGGCTGCCGCCCCCAGGACTGCGCGTAGCGGTGGCCGCGCGCCGCGCACCGGGCGCCGAGACGATCGGCAGCACGACGCTGGTGGTGCGCGGCGGCGGGCTGTTCAGCGGCGAGATGACGCTCGACCAGGCTGCTCCGCCGGGCGACTACCAGCTCACGGCCGCTGTGGACGGGACCACGTACACGCTGCCCCTCACAGTGCTTCCCGCCGTGTCCCAGCCGCTGGCCGTCTCGGTGCTGCAGGTAGATCCGGGCGGCGCCGCAGTCCAGGTGCTGACGCCGGAGGGGCTGCCGGTGGCCGGGGCTACGGTGAGCTGGACCTTAAGCGCTGAGCTCGCGCCCCTGGCAGATGTGGAGGGCTTCCGCTTCGGTGACGACGAGGTGGGCGTAGGCTCGCCGGTCGCGATGCGTGCGGGGGAGGGTGTCACGGCGCGCGACGGGCGCCTCGTGCTGGGCGCGGGAGATCTGCCGGTCGCCTTCAAGGCGCCGCTGCGCTACCACATAACGGCGCGTGTGGCCGAGCCCGCCGGGCCGAGCACGGTGGTCGAAGAGACTTTTCTCGCCCCCTCCGACCAGGTTTTCGTTGGTCTGCGCCTCCCCAGCCGGATAGCCGCTGCCGCTCGCCCGGCGCTGTTCGAACTGATCGCGGTGGACGCGGCGGGGCGTGCGCTGCCGGGCGCGCCGCTGCGCCTCGAGGTCTACCGGCGCGCGTGGGAGGCGGTGCCCGTGGCCGCTGGCGCGGGTCAGCTCCAGCGCCGTGACGAGCTGGCGCGGGCGCTCGAGGTGACTGCCGGGCCTGACGGCAGGGCGCAGATCGAGCTGGCCCTCACGGCGGGTGAGTACCGACTGCGGGCCATGACTGAGGAGGAGCAGCCCACCACCGCCGCAGCCTCACTCTGGGTCACGCGGCCGGGGTACGCCGACTGGGGGCCGCCGCTGTCCAAAAGGCCGCTGCTGGTCGCCGACCGCGAGAGCTACCGGCCGGGGGAGACTGCGACCCTCCTGCTGACAGCGCCCGCCGAGGAGGGGACGCTCGTCACATTCGCGCGGGCAGGAGAGATCACCGGGACGCTGCGGGCCATCCGCGCCGGCGTGCCCTTCACCGTGACGCTGACCGAGGAGGACGCGCCGGGCCTGCGCGTGGCCGCGCTCCTGCCTGGTGCGAGGGACGCAGGCCAGAGCCCCTCGGGTCTGGTGGCTCCCCCCGTGGCTGAGGTGATGCTCCCAGTGGCGCGCGCGGCCCGCGTGCTCGAGGTCACGCTCGAGAGTGACGCTCGCCAGTACGTCCCGGGGGGCACCGCAGCGCTGACCATCACGACGACGCTCGACGGCCTCCCCGTACCGGCGAGCGTGGTGCTGGCGGTAGCGCCGCCGTACCTGGTGTACACCGGGCAGGTCGCCGCTGCGCTGGAGTTGGGCGGGAGCGTGCGGGCAGAGGTGGAGCCCACCTGTACCGCGCCCGCATGCCACCCTGGCGCAGCGCACGGTAGTATCTGGAACCCAGTGCTCAGGACCGGCCCCGATGGCGTGCTCAGCGTCGAGGTTCGGCTGCCGGACGACCCTGGCCCGCTGCGCGCGGTGGTCTGGGCGGCCGAGCGAGTGGCTGCCGGGCAGGCTGCGCTTGAGCTCGATGTGGGGCCGCCGGTCCTCCTGCGCCAGATCGCGCCGCCGTTCCTTCGCGCTGGGGACAGCGCTGCGATTGGCGCGGAGCTCGCAAGCACGGACGCCGTGTCACAGGAGCTTACGGTGTCAATGGGTGTGCGCGGGGCGGCCCTGGCGGCGGGGACGTCAGCGGCGCGCCAGGTCACGCTTGAGGCTGGCGGTGAGGCGCGGCTGAACTGGGGTGTGGAGGCACGAGGCGATGCTCTCGCCGCCGAGCTGCGCCTGGAGGTGGGGGGTGCTGACGGCAGCGCGGCGCACCAGGTAGGCGTGCCGATCCTCCCACCCGAAACGGTCGCAGTGACGGCTGGCGGAGCGCTGGTTGAGGGACGCCACGCGGCCGCTCTCGATCTCCCGGACGCACCCCGCGCCGGCTGGGGGCGGCTGGATGTCGAGGTGGTGCCGAGCAGCGCCGCGCTCCTGCGCCAGGCGGCTGACGTGCTCGCCGCCACGCCCGACCGCACCACGCTGGACGAGGCCGGCCTGCTGCTGATCACCGTGCGTCTGAGCGACACGGCCACGCTGGCCGGTGAGGCCGCCGTGCGGCTCGTTGACCTGCAGAATCGGGACGGCGGGTGGGGGTGGTGGCCCGGCGCTCCGTCACACCTGTTCCCAACGGCTGTCGCGCTCGAGGCGCTGGCCGCCGCCCGCGACGCCGACCTCCCGCAGGAGCTGCCGGTGGAGAAGGGTCTGGCGGCGCTGCGGGCGTTCACCGCCGGCGAGGCCGTCAGAGCTCCGCTGCGCGCCTACGCGCTGTTCGTCGAGTCGCGGTACGGCCCAGTTGACAATGCCGCGCTCACCCAGCTCGCCGCCGACCCGGTGGCTCTTGGGCCGGACGGCCTCGCGTTCCTGCTGCTGGCCCGCAGCCCAGATGAGGCCCGCGCCGAGCGCAACGTGCTCATCCGACTCGAGTCGCTCGCGCGGCGGGAGCCGAGCGGCACGCGCTGGTCCGCCCCAGTGGATGCTTCTCTGCCGCAGACAGATGTGGCGCTGACGGCCCTCGCCGCCCTGGCTCTCGAGCACGCCCAGCCGGACTCTCCGCTCGCGGCGGAGGGGCTGCGCTGGATAGCAGCCCAGCGTCCGGTCAGGGGGTGGCCTGGCGGCTACGAAAGCGCCCGCGCCGTGATCGCGCTGGCCTCGGCGCTGCCGACGACGCCTGCTGAGTATACAGTGCGGCTCGGGGCCGACCGGCTGCTGGCTGGGGGGGTGAGTGACACCGGGCCGGGCGATGTGGCCCTCGCGCTCGCCGACCTTCCCGATGCTCCGACCCTTGACGTACTATCGGCAGGGCGCGTGCTGATCTCCTACCGCGTCACGCTGCCGGCCGGTGACCAGGCGCCCGCGGGCGACGACAGCCTGCTGCGCGAGTACCTCGACCCGCTGAGTGGGGAGAGGCTGGAAGAGGGAGCGCTCCGGGCTGGTCAGCTCGTGCGAGTGCGGCTGACGCTCGTGACGGGCGGCGCGCGGGCGTTCGCATCCGTCGAAGAGCCGCTGCCGGCTGGCCTGACGCTGGTCGATCCAGGCCAGGGTGGCTGGGGGCACGTGGCGCGGCGCGGCGACCGGCTGGTGCTCACGAGCGCGCTGCTGGCGCCAGGGGTCCACGAGCACAGCTACCTCGTGCGTGCGTCGCTGCCTGGGCGGTACGCCGCCCCGGCGCCGCTGGCGCGAGGTCCAGGAGGGGCGATCATCGGCGCCGGGCGCGGCGTCGAGCTCACGGTCATCGGGCCGTGAGCGGCTGCCTGCCGCTGGTGGCGCACTGCGACTGGGGCTCGCACCCGCGCAAGCGCTGGCTCGCGCTGGCTCGCCCGAGTCCGGGAGGCGGATACGTGGCGCACGCCCCGGCGCTGGCCGGCCCGCCCGAGACGCTCCTCGCGCGGCTCTGGGCTGCGGCTGCGGGGCGACCCGTACTGCTCGGGCTGGATCTGCCGCTCGGGCTCCCGCTGGCCTATGCGGCGCGCGCCGGGGTGGAGCACTTTCCGGCGCTGCTGCCGCTCCTCGGCGCCGGGCAGTGGTCGCAGTTCTACGAGCCGGCTGAGCGCCCGGAGGAGATCGGCCTGCGGCGGCCCTTCTACCCCCGCAGGCCGGGAGGGGCGCGGCGCGAGCACCTGGTGCGCGGTCTTGGCCTGGGGTCGGCCGACGAGCTGTGGCGCGCCTGCGACCGGGCACACGGCGGCAGGCGCGCGGGCTGCCCGCTGTTCTGGACGCTGGGCGCGCAGCAGGTGGGGAAGGCGGCGATCTCGGCATGGCGCGATGTGCTCGGGCCGGCGCTGCGGTCCGGGGAGGATGTGGCGATCTGGCCGTGCGATGGTTCCCTCGCGGAGCTGCTGAGGCCAGGGCGTGTCACTGTGGCCGAGGTGTACCCCGGCGAGTGCTACGCCCACCTTGGGGCGGCGCCGGGGCGCGGCGGAAAGCGCGCACAGGACGGGCGAGTCGAGGCGGGGCGGGGGCTGCTGACCTGGGCGGAGCGCGCCGGCGTCACGCTCGCGCCTGAGCTGCGTGCGGCGATCGAGGAAGGCTTCGGGCCGCGGCCGGACGGCGACGATCCGTTCGACACGTCGGTGGGCCTGCTCGGTGGGCTCAACGTAGTGCTGGGGCTGCGCGCCGCCGGGGAGCCGTGCGACGCGCAGGTGCGCCGGGTGGAAGGCTGGATCCTGGGGCAGAGCCAGTGCTGAGTTTTGAGTTGTGAGAGTCGAGGAGCAGTCGGCGCTGTACGACTTCGATCACTTCCTGACCTATTCAGCGTGTCGTGTTCAGCATTCAGTGTTCGGCAGCGTCACGGTGAAGCTGCTGCCCTTTCCGGGCTCGCTTTCCACAGCGACCTCCCCGCGGTGCAGCTCCGTCAGGCGGGACACCAGGGCGAGGCCCAGGCCGGTGCCGGAGTAGCGCCGGTTCAGCCGGCTGTCGAGCTGCGTGAACGGCTGGAACAGGCGCGGCAGATCCTCGGGCGCGATGCCGATGCCGGTGTCCCACACCTTGAAGCGCACTGCCCCGTCCTGGCCGGCCTCGACCGCGAGCCCCACGTCCCCGCCCTCATGGGTGAACTTCACAGCATTGCTCAGCAGATTGATCAAGATCTGCCGCAGCCGGCGCTCGTCGGCTGTCACTTTGCGCACCGCCGGATCGATGATGATATGCACGCGCTGCTCCTTCGCCTTGGCGGCTGGAGTGATGAACTGGATGCTTCCCTCGCACAGCTCCACCACTGAGACGGCCTGGCGCTCGATGTCGAGCTTGCCCGCGCCGATCTTCGCCAGGTCCAGGATGTCCGCGATCAGTGCCAGCAGGTGCCGGCCGCTCGCCTCGATTGTGCTCAGGGCCTTGGCCTGCCGTTGGGTGACCGGCCCGTAGCACTCTTCGAGGACCATCTCGGTGTAGCCAAGGATCGCGTTGAGCGGCGTGCGCAGCTCGTGACTCATGCTAGAAAGGAACTCGTCCTTCAGCCGGGCCGCCCGCTCCAGCTCCAGGTTCGCCTGCCGCAGCTCGGCGGTCCGCTCCTCGACCCGCAGCGCCAGGAGCGTGTGCTCGACTGCGAGCGCCTGCTCTGCCTGCTTGCGCGACGTGATATCGAGCAGCAGCCCCTGCACGAACAGCACCTCCCCCGTCGTGCCCTGAACTGTCTGCGCCTGGTCCTGCACCCATACGACTCGCCCGTCCCTCGCCACCAGCCGGTACTCCAGCGGGAGGGACTTTCCCGTCAGGCTGAAGCGTAGCGCGTCCGCGCGCACGAACTCCTGGTCGTCAGGGTGGATACGGTCGAGCCAGCCCGCCCGCAGCGTCGGCGCTTCCTCGAGGGGCACGCCCAGCATCGCCGCCAGCTGGGGGCTGATGTACTCGAACTCCTCGATCGGCTTGTGCCCCCCAATGCGGGAGATGTCCGCGAGCGATGTGACGTAGGTGGCGGCCGGGAGCTGCTCCACGAGCGAGCGGTAGCGCAGCTCGGCCACCTGCAGCGCCTCGACCGCCCGCTCGCGCTCGGTCATCTCGTCGCGCAGGCGCTGGTTGGCCTCCGCAAGGACCGTGGCTCTGTCACGCTCGAGCAGCTCGCGCTGGCGCGCCACCATCAGGATGAGCGCCGACGTGATCAGGAAGAAGCTGAGCGGCTCGCTCACAATGAAGATGAGCGACGCGGACGGCACGAGCAGCGGCGCATAGAGCGTACAGGCCACCCCGAGCATGACGATGGCTGCGGAGGCGCGCGTGCTCAGAAACAGGCTGCTGAACAGCACCGGCAGAACCAGGTAGCCCAGCAGGTTGAGGACCTCTGCGCCGAAGAGCGCAATGGCGGCGAAGATTGTCACCGTGATCAGCACGGCAGTCCAGGCAGCGGCGGCCGGGTAGTGACGCGTGCGGCTCAGGGCGTAGGCCGGCATGAGCGCTGCGGAGGCTGCGAGGATCAGCCAGGTGAAGGGGTCCGTCAGTGGTGCGTCCCCTAGGGCGAGGGTCGTCCCAATAACGGACAGCAGGCCGAGCCCAACCATCACGATCAGCAGCGCGGCGAGGAGCCGCGCCTGGCGGCGGCGGTCGGGCTCGTGGATGAGCGGTGATGGCCCTGTGAGAAGCGTCCACAGGCGAGGGAGCGGAGTGGCTCTTGGCGTCGGTTCGATTGGCACTCAGGCTCCTGGCGAGCAAGGGGCGGCGGGCCGCCCGGGCAGCGATGACGGATGGCGGGTGGTGAGTGCTATGTGCCGACGAACTCCCCGAGCACGTGGCGGCCGACCACCATGCGCAAGATCTCCGAGGTGCCCTCGCCGATCGTAAGCAGCCGCTGGTCGCGGTAGATGCGCTCGACAGGATACTCGGCGCTGTAGCCATAGCCGCCGAAGACCTGGATGGCGTCACGGCAGATCCGCTCGCCGACCTCGGAGGCGTACAGCTTGGCCATGGCCGCCTCCTGGCTGAATGGGCGGCCGCGGTCCTTCAGCCATGCTGCATGGTACACCACGAGGCGCGCGGCGTGGAGGCCCACGGCCATATCGGCCACCATGTTAGAGACCGACTCGAAGGCGCCGATCGGACGGCCGAATGCAGTCCGCTCGCGGGCGTAGGCGGCGGCGGCCTCGTAGGCGGCCTGGGCAAGGCCCACGGCCATCGCGCCGATGCTCACGCGGCCCCCATCCAGCACCTGGAGGAACTGGACGAAGCCGCGCCCGCGCTGGCCGAGTAGGTTCTCGCGCGGCACGCGCACGTCGTCGAGCGCGACGGCGGTGCTGACGGAGCCGCGCAGGCCCATCTTGGGCTCGTGCTTGCCGAAGCTGAGCCCCGGCGACCCGGCGGGCACGATGAGCGCGCTGATGCTGTGCCGCTCGCCGGGGTCGGTGACGGCTGTCACGATCAGGTGTCCGGCGATGGGGGCGTTGGTGATCCACATCTTCGCGCCGCTGATCACCCACTCGTCCCCCTCCAGGCGCGCCGTGGTGCGCGTGGCCCCGGCGTCGGAGCCGGCGTGCGGCTCGGTGAGGGCGAAGGCGGCCATGTACCGGCCCTCGGCGGCAGGGCGGAGGAAGCGGCGCTTCTGCTCCTCGGTGCCGAACATGGCGATGGGTGCGGAGCCGAGCCCGACGTGGGCGGCGTAGGCCAGGGCCGTCGAGCCGCAGGCGCGGGCGATCTCCTCGACGGCGATCGCGGCGCTGACGCTGTCGGCCCCGGCGCCGCCGTGCTCCTCGGCGAAGGGCAGGCCCATCAGGCCGAGCTCGCCCATCTTGCGGAAGGTCTCAGCTGGGAACTCGCCGGTCTCATCTACGTGGCGCGCGCGCGGGGCGATCTCTCCCTCGGCAAACTCGCGCACGAGCCGGCGCACTGCCAGCTGGTCCTCGGTGAGGTCAAAGTCCATCGGTGCCTCCAGGTGCTACGGGCGGGGCGCCCCCTTGCGGCACCCGCCACACCGGTATTGTATATCAGGGCGCGTGCCACGCTGGTGTGTGGGGAGATGAAGCGCCCGCTCCCGGAGCCGGCGTGGTACAATGCCCGTGCTATGGCATCTGTTCGCCTGATCGACACCCACGCCCACCTCTGCGCCGCGCAGTTCGATGAAGACCGTGATGCGGCTCTCGGGCGCGCCCGTGCCGCCGGGGTCGCCCGCATCATCGAGATCGGCTATAGTCTCGAGACGTCACGCTCCGCCGTGGCCTTCGCCGAGCGCCACCCCGATGTCTGCGCCGTGATCGGCGTGCAGCCCAACGTGCCGCAGGACGCGGTGGGCGAGTGGCTCGACGAGCTCCGCGCCCTCGCCGCGCACCCCAGGGTCGTCGCGGTCGGCGAGATCGGCCTCGACTACCACTGGAATGTCGCTCCTGCCGCCGAGCAGGAGCGTATCTTCCGCGAGCAGCTGGCCCTCGCGCGGGAGCTCGGCCTCCCGGTGGTGATCCACAGCCGCGAGGCGCAGGCGGACACCCTCCGCATCCTGCGCGACACCGCCCGCGGTCAGCCTGGCGTGATGCACTCGTTCTCGGGCGGCTGGGAGTATGCCGAGGCCTGCCTCGAGGTCGGCTTCCACCTCTCGCTCAGCGGGCCGCTCACGTTTGCGAAGGCCGCCGAGCTGCACGAGGTCGCCCGGCGCGCGCCGCTGGACCGCCTGCTCATCGAGACCGACAGCCCGTACCTCTCGCCGCACCCGCTCCGCGGCCGCCGCAATGAGCCGGCCAACGTTCGCCTGGTGGCCGAGCGCCTCGCCGCACTGCGTGGCGCCCCGCTTGAGGAGGTGGCCGGCGCCGTGTGGGAGAACGCGCTCGCGCTGTTCGCCCGGATGGACCCCTGAGGAGCCGACAGGCTGGCCCGCGCGAGGGCGGCTCGTCCCAGCACCACATCACGCCCGCCGCTCGCCGCTCGGCGCTCAGCGCTCAGCGTTTGATACCATCTATGGTCGCGACAACACCCAACGAGATCACCCCCCGCCGGCTGCTGGCCCGCCTCCAGCTCGGCGCAGTCATCCCGGCGCTGCTGCTCGCCGCGCTCATGCTGTGGTGCGTTTTCCGCAGCGTCGCGGACGCCGGCTGGGCCGCTGGGCTCGATATCCTCATCCCGGTGGCCCTGCTCGGGTTGGTGGCCGGTGCGCTGTTCGCCCGCATGGGCTGGATGCCTGCCTGGCTCGCCCACCCGCTCGCGGCCGCCCTGGGCGTGACCCTGGCGGTTCAGCGCGCTGGCCCCGCGCTCGTGGCGCAGGTCGAGCGCGAGTTCGGCCCCCTCGCCGCCGAGCGCCTCGCCTCGTGGCCGGACCAGGCCACCGAAATACTGATCCGCGCGGTGATCTGGGGTCGCATCCTGGCGGCCGGCGGGCGCGGCGAGGACATCGTGCTCTTCGTGGTGGTGCTCGCGCTGCTCGCCTGGACGCTGGGCTACACGACGTCCTGGCTGCTGTTCCGCGCCCGACGCCCGTGGCTCGCCGTGGCGCTGAGCGGCGTGGTCATCCTGATCAACTACACCTTCGCTTTCCCCAAGCCAGACCTGCTGTTTTTCCTGTTCCTCGGCGCCGCGCTGCTGCTCCTGGTGCTCCAGCAGATCGCCGAGCAGCAAGACCTGTGGCGCGCGGTGCACATGGAGTTCCCCGACTTCCTACCCGCGCGCTTCGTTGCGGCCGCCGCGGTCTTCTGCGTGCTGGTGGTGCTCGGCACCGCTCTGCTCCCCGGCAACGTCTCCAGCGACGAGGCCGCCCGCGCCTGGCGCGCGATCCGCCAGCCGTTCACCGCTGCGCGCGAGGCCTGGAACGACGCCTTCAGCACGATTAACGCCCCGCCCGGCACTGGCGGCAGCTTCACGCTGCGCGGTGTGGGCGTTGGCGGCCCGCGCCAGCTCGGCGAGGACGAGGTGATGCGCGTGCGCTCCGACCGCTACGAGTACTGGCGCGCTGTGGCCTTCGACCGCTACGCCGGCCGCCAGTGGCAGAGCACGGTCGGCGAGCGCGCCCGCGCGGCACTGGGTGTGGCCACCGCCGAGCAGGCCCGCTCGCCGCTCGCCGCCGGCCAGGCGCTGAACCAGGAGGAGCTCGACGCCCGCGAGCTCGTCACGCAGACGGTGGCGCTCGTCCAGCCGCGCAACGACGGGCTGATCACCTTCGGCGGCCAGCTCAGCAGCGTCAGCCTGCCGTCGCTCGTCCAGCACGGCTATACGACCGTGGGCGGCGAGCTCGTGCCGAACTTCACCGAGACCGCCTCGGTGGTTGCCGACGTCTCGCTCGACCAGACCCGCAGCTACACGGTGACGTCGTTCTTCTCCACGGTTGACGAGCAGAGCCTGCGCCGGGCCGGCGCCACCTACCCTGCTTGGGTGCGCGCGCCCTACCTCCAGCTCCCCGAGACCCTCCCGGCCCGCGTGCGCGAGCTGGCGCAGCAGATCGCCGTTGACTCCGGCGCCGATAACCCCTACGACAAGGCGCTGGCCGTCCAGGCCTACCTGCGGGCCCTGCCCTACGACGAGACCCGCCCGGCGCCGCCCGAGGGCCGCGACTGGGCCGACTACTTCCTGTTCGAGGGTCGGCGCGGCTACTGCGACGACTTCGCCACCGCGATGGTCGTGCTGCTGCGCGCCCAGGACGTGCCCGCCCGCTGGGTCCAGGGCTACGCCGGCGGCGTGCTTGATCCGGACGACGGCGCGTACGTGGTGCGCGAGAACGTCGCCCACAGCTGGGTCGAGGTCTACTTCCCGGGATACGGCTGGCAGCGCTTCGAGCCCACCCCCGCGCCCTACGCGAGTGTGCCGCTGCGCCCAGCCGAGGCCGCGCCGGAAGAGGGCGCCGAGCCACGGCCGACCAGCGATCTGCCGATGAACGACCCGAACGAGCTGCGGCGCCTGGAGGAGGAGCTGCGCCAGGGCGCAGGTGGGGGTGACCTCGAGGCTGCTCGCCGCGAGCTCGAGGCCCGTAGGATGGCGGAGCGTCTCGCGCTGCTCGGCACGGTAGCCGGCGTCATCGCTGCCCTCGCGGCGCTCGCCGCCGCCGTGTGGCTTACCCTCGAGTGGCGCCTGCGCGGCCTCTCGCCGGCCCAGGCGGCCTTCGCCCGCATGGAGCGTATGGCGAGCTGGGCCGGCCTCCCGCAGCCGCCCGAGGCCACCCCCTACGAGTACGGCGAGACGCTCAAGCGCGAGCTGCGCGCCGCGCGGGCGCCGGTGGACCAGATCGTGGAGGCCTACGTGGCGGAGCAGTACGCGCCGGCTGGGCGGAGCCAGCCCGACGCTGCTCGCCTCGAGCGGTCGCTCGGGGATCTGCGCCCGTCGCTCCTCCGGCGCATCGCAGCGCGCGCCGGCGAGGTGATCCTGCCGCGCCGCAGGCCCTAGCCAGGGAGCGAAATCCTTGCCGCGCTCCTAGGCGTCTGCTATACTGATCGATACCACCCCCGCAAGGAGCGCCGCCATGGCCCGGATATCGCTCGAGATCAACGGCGAGGAGCAGACCTTCCGGCTCACCGAGCGAGGCTTGTACATCGGCCGCGCCCTCGAGAATGATATCGTCCTCAACAATGCCATCGTCTCGCGGCGGCACGCCGAGGTCCAGCTCCGCGGCCGCGAGGCATGGGTCAACGACCTCGGCAGCCGCAACGGCATCTCCGTCAATCGCCTGCGCGTCAAGGCGGTGCGCCTGAACGATGGCGACATCATCCAGGTCGGCCCGTTTGAGATCCGCTTCGAGGACCGCGCCGCCCAGAGCGTGGTGCTGGACGACAACCGCTACTTCCCGCTCGACGCCGAGTCGCGCGAGGTGAAGTCCGGTGAGCTGCCCGAGCTCGCCCTCGACCTCAAGGAGTTCTACCGCGTTAGCCGCCGCCTCAACAGTATCGTCGGGCTGCGCGACCTGCTCGACGCTGTGATGGAGGAGGTCCTGCGGGTGGTCCCGGCGCAGCGGGCGATCCTGATGCTGTTCAAGGGCTCCGAGCTCGTGCCGATGGTGGTCTACCCGCCCACGCAGGGGGACGTCGTGATCAGCTCCACGATCGCCCGCCGCGCGCTCAGCGGCCACGAGGCGGTGCTCACGCGCGATGCCCGGCTGGACTTCGGCGGCTCCCAGAGTATCATCAGCGCCAACATCCGCTCGGCGATCTGCGTCCCGCTGCTCAGCGAGGGCCAGGCCATCGGCCTGATCAACGTGGACTCGCCCGGGCGCGACCAGTTCGGCGAGCGCGAGCGCGACCTGCTGGCAGCCGTTGCCAACCAGGCGGCCATGAACATCGAGCGCGCGCGCCTTACCGAGCAGCTGCGGGCCCAGGAGCAGCAGCGCCAGCTCTTTGAGCGCTTCCTCTCGCCGAACGTCGCCCACGACGTGGCCAGCTACTTCCTGGAGCACGGCCGGCTGCGCGAGCCGCAGGAGTGCGTCGTCACGGTGCTGTTCGCGGACGTCAAGGGCTTCTCGTCGCTCTCGGAGCGCCTCTCGCCCCGCGAGGTGCAGGACCTGCTCAACGAGTACCTGCACGAGATGACCGAGGTGATCTTTCGCCACTCCGGCACCCTCGACAAATATATCGGCGATGGTATCATGGCGCTGTTCGGCGCGCCCCAGGTGGGCGAGCAGCTCGCGCCCGAGGTCTACGCCATCCGCGCGGTGGACGCCGCGCTCGGCATGATCGACGCGCATCGCCGCCTGGTGGAGAAACTTGACCCTTCCAAGGCGTTCGACTTCCGCATCGGCATCAACACCGGCCCGGTGTACGCCGGCTTCTTCGGCACCCGCCAGCGGCTGGAGTATACGGTGATCGGCGACACTGTCAATACCGCCTCCCGCCTCGAGGGCAAGGCCGAGCTTAACTCAGTTCTGGTCTCCGAGGCCACACGCGCTGCGGTAGGCGAGGCATTCCAGATGCAGGAGATGGGCAACTTCCAGCTTAAGGGCAAGGCCCAGCTTGTGCGAACCTACAAGGTGCTCGGCCGCGTGCGCTACGGCACCGGGATACTGTGAGAATACACCATGCCAACCGTCGTTGGGATACGCTTCAAGGACTCCGGCAAGACGTACTTCTTCGACCCCACCGGCATCGCTGAGCTTGATCAGGGCGACCACGTAATCGTCGATACGGTGCGCGGACCTGAGCTCGCCAAGGTGGCCTACGCCCCGCGCGACATCCCTGAGGATGAGGTCGTCGGCGATCTGAAGCCGGTGCTGCGCCGCGCCGAGCCCGCCGACTTCGAGCGCATGCGGCTGCTCAACGCCCGCCACGACGAGGTGATGACGCGCTGCGCTGAGAAGATCCGCGACCACGCGCTGCCGATGCGGCTAGTCAAGGCTGAGTACAGCTTCGACGGCTCGCGGCTGACGTTCTATTTCACCGCCGAGAAGCGGGTGGACTTCCGCCTGCTGGTGCGCGACCTGGCCCGCGCCTTCCGCACCCGCATCGAGCTGCGCCAGATCGGCCCGCGTGATGAGGCCAAGCTGCTCGGCGGCATCGGCCCGTGTGGCCGGCTGCTCTGCTGCACCACCTTCCTGCCGGACTACGCCCGCGTCTCGATCAAGATGGCGAAGGACCAGGATCTGCCGCTCAACCCCACGAAGATCAGCGGGGTGTGTGGCCGGCTGCTCTGCTGCCTCTCCTACGAGCACGAGCAGTACGTCCAGGTCAAGGCATCGCTGCCGAGGAAGGGCGCCTGGGTGCAGACGCCCGACGGCCCTGGTGAGGTGGTCTCGGTGAACGTGCTGAAGGAGACGGTGATTGTCTCCCTGGCCGGCAGCGGCGTCCACGAGGAGTTCGCGCCCTCGCAGCTCGGCGAGGCCGCCGAGCGCGTGGCCGCCATGGCCCGCAGCCGCAACGAGGAGGGCATCACCCCGGCCGCGCGCTCCGATGTGCTGCGCGCCTTCGAGGAGGAGCGCCCTGCCCGCCAGGAGCGCCGCCAGGAGCGTCGTGAGAGCCGGCCGCCGAAGTCGGCCGGCGAGCGCCGCCTGCTGCGTGAGGAGATCGACAACCCGGACGTGCTCGAGGCGCTTGCGATGCTCGAGGAGGGGCTCGATGACTATGAGCCTTCCGCGGCTCCCCAGCCGCCTAGCCAGCTCCGCACGCCCTCCGGCAGAGGGGCCGCGCCTGAGCTTGACCAGCCGCCTCCGCAGCCCATACTGCCCCGGCGGCGCCCCCACGGGAGGCCGCAGGACGGGCCGCCTGACCAGAGGCCGCCGCAAGCGAGGCCGCAAGTCGCCCCTCCGCCCCGGCTCAAGATGCCCCCGTCTGACCCACGGCCTACCCCGCCGAGCCCGCCGACAGACCAGCCCGCGCGGCCCACCGCGCCTGATGCCCCGCGCCGCCGCCGCCGCCGCGGCCGCGGCGACTAGACCCGCGCATCCCCTATGCTCTTTTCCAGGGCGCGCCGACGCGACGTACGCCGTGGTGGAGGGCCTCGTGAGACGAGGTCCTCTGGCGCGCCTGTTGCCCCTTGACCGACGCCCAGTACTGAGGAGGCAGACCACACGCCATGGACAACGTGCTCGTCGGCTGCGGCCAGATCACTTGGTCACGCACCACGCCCGAGGAACAGGTGCTCAGCGAGATCGCTGAGGCCGGCTACGCCGGCGCCCCCGCCGGCCCCCGCCCTGCCGCCACCGCCCAGGACGCCCAGGAGCTCTTCGCGCGCTTCGGGCTCCGCCCCGCCCCCGGTTACCTCGGTGCCGAGTTCTGGCGCGCCGACCGCCGTGACCAGATCCTCGACCAGGCCCGCCAGTACGCCCGCTTCATGCGCGAGGTGGGCTGCACCGAGCTGTATGTCGCCGCCGGCGGCTTCGACTACGCCACCGCCTCCGGCAAGACCCGCCGTGAGACCTCGGGCCACGTCCGCCGTGAGGACGCCCTGAGCGACGCCGAGCTGCGCCAGTTCGCCGATACCCTCAACCGCGTCGGTGAGATCACGCTGGCCGAGGGTGTCCGCAGCTGCTTCCACAACCACGTCGGCACCGTGATCGAGACCCGCGAGGAGACCGACGCCCTGCTGGCGCTCACCGACCCGGCGCTGGTCTTCCTCGGGCCGGACACGGGCCACCTGGCCTGGGCCGGCGACGACGTGGTGGCCTTCTGCCGCGACTACGCGCCGCGCATCCTGACGATGCACCTCAAGGACATCGACGCGGGCGTGGCTGCGCGCGGTCGCGCCGAGGAGTGGGACTATGGCACGGCCCAGCGCCACGGCATCTGGACCGAGCTCGGCCGGGGAGCGATCGACTTCCCCGCCGTCCTCGACATCCTCCGCGGCGCGGGCTTCTCTGGCTGGTTGATCGTCGAGACTGATGTCACCCAGCTTCCCAGCGCCCTCGAGAGCGCCAAGGTTAGCCGCGAGTACCTGCGCGGCCTGGGGCTGTAAGAGGTCCGGGCGACCCATCGCCGGGAGGCTCGGAGGGGCGACCCATCGCCGGGAGGCTTGGAGGGGCGACCCATCGCCGGGAGGCTCGGAGGGGGGCAGCCCCTCCGAAGAACACTACTCCATTACTCTTTGGGGGCCGCAGGCCCCCTCACCCTCATCGAGGAGTACAACGATGTACCGCGTAGGAATCATCGGCTGCGGCAAGCCCTGGAAGTCCGAGGGTGCCACCGGCTTCGGCATGTCCCACCAGCACGCCGAGGGCTACAAGGCCTCGCCCGACTGCCGCATCGTCGCGCTGGCAGATATTAGCGAGGAGAACGCCCGCGCCTTCCAGGAGCGCCACGGCGGTGACGCGATCTACCAGGACTACCGCGAGATGCTGGCCCAGGAGAAGCTCGACATCGTCAGCATCAGCACATGGCCCCACCTGCACGCACCGATGGTGCTGGCGTGCGCCGAGGCCGGCGTCAAGGCCGTCCACTGCGAGAAGCCCATGGCCCTCACCTACGGCGACTCGCTCGCCATGGTCGAGGCCTGCGAGCGGGCCGGCATCCAGCTGACCTTCAACCACCAGCGTCGATTCGGTACCCCCTTCCGGCAGGCGAAGGCGCTGCTCCAGGAGGGGGCGATCGGGACGCTTGAGCGCATCGACGCTACCACCGGCAACCTGTTCGACTGGGGCACGCACTGGTTCGACATGCTGCTCTTCCTCAACGAAGAGACCCCGGTCGAGTGGGTGATCGGCCAGGTGGACCTGCGTGGGAGCCACCGTGTCTTCGGCGCCCCCGTCGAGGGCCAGGGCCTCAGCCACTTCAAGTTCCGTAACGGCGTCCACGCCCTGCTCATGACTGGCAACAACGCGCCCCACCCGCTGATCATCCGGCTCAGCGGCAGCGAGGGCACGATCGAGCTCGGCCACAGCAACGAGGCGGTGCTGCGCGTCTGGGGCAAGGGGCAGAGCGGCTGGGAGACCGTGCCCACCGACGAGAACCTGCACGGCGGCGAGTGCGTCAAGCGCGGCGTGCTCGACCTGGTGGACGCGCTCAAGACCGGCCGCGAGCCCGAGCTCTCCGGCCGTCGCGCCCTGCGTGCCACCGAGCTGATCTTCGCCACCTACGAGTCCAGCCGCCGCCGCGCGCGCGTTGACCTGCCGCTCGACGTGAGCGACTCGCCGCTCCAGGCACTTATGGAAGCGGCTGGCGTCACGCCCGCCTAGCCCGATAGGACGGGCCCCATGGCGCTGCCCTGGGGCCCAACCTGCCCGCCCCATGCCCGGCCCTTGCCGTCCCGCTGCTCGCGGGCGATGAGCTCATCGGCGCGATGGGCGTCGCGCGGGTTGGCTCGACTACGCGCGTCACGGACGACGACGCCGCGTTGCTGGACCTCTGGCCCCGGCTCGGTGGAGGCGGCTGAGCGCCTGCGGGAGACCCGGCGACTACCGGTCGCGGTCGAGGACGTGCAGGTGCAGGTCACGGCGAGCCTGGGCGTATCCGGCGGGCTTCCTCAGCCCGGTGAGCGTCTCGAGGCGCTGCTGGATCTGGCCGACCAGGCGCTCTACCAGGCGAAGCGCGGCGGCCGCAACCGCGCGCACGCGCTGTGAGCTGGGCCGGTGGTACAATTGATGCCATACGTGACACGAGTGGGGCGCCGGCGAGTGTGCTGGCGGCGGCGCGTCTCTGAGGGGAGCAGAGGATGATCGGTGTTGATCTCGCGCGGGAGCTCAAGCGCGCCGGCCTCGCATGGCAGCCGTCGGAGCACGACTGTTTCGCGATCCCGGACAGTCATCTGGATGGTCAGGTGTTCGTGGTGAGCCAGCAGATGACCACGGTGGAGATGCTGAAGGGGCGGCCCGCGCTCACGTTCCACGGCAGCAGCGAGTGGGCGATCGACTATCTGTTCACAACCGATGCGGTGTGGCTGCCAAGCGAGACGCAGCTGCGCCAGGCGATCGAGCGCCTCGGGGGGCAGGGGGCAGAGCTGGTGCTGGAGTACGCTGGGGGAGCCTACCGCTGCTCCGTTCGATATGACGCCACCGTGTGGGAGACGAGCGCCACTACCGCTGAGGAAGCCTACGCGGCCGCCGTACTGGCGATCCTGCGCTCGCGTGACCAGAGGGAGCACTGATTACACTCGGCTGCGCCGCAAACGCCTTCGGCGTGCGGCGCTCACGACTCAGCACTCTACCAGTGTCGCCAGCCGCTCCTGCCGAGGATCGCCCGTAGGACGAAGAACCCGATCAGCAGCGGCCAGAACAGCTTGCCTCCGGTGAGCAGCAGCGCCATGAAGCCCACAAGCACCAGCAGCGGCAGCGTCCGCTCCGGCCGGCTGAGCATGCCGCGCATCATCAGCCCCGCGACGCCGAGCGCCACCAGGATCAGCGCCCCAAAGCGCGGCACCAGCAGCAGCGCCAGCGCCCCACCCGCAATGATCATAGGCACGGAGAGGCCGTTGTCCTGGCGCGGGGCCGCCTGAGGCATGGGCGGGAGGGGCGGCGGGGGCGGCGGGGGCTGGATAGGCAACGCGGGCGACGGCGCTGCCGGCTGTGTGTAGACCGTGGCCTCCCCGATCCGCCGCGTCGGCCCTGTCGCAGCCAGCGTGAGCTCCGCGCCACACTCGATGCAGAAGCTTCCGTCGGCCGGGCTGTGTCCACCGCAGCGGCTACAGCGAATCATCTCTTCCATATATCTCTCGCGGCCCTGTGCCGCGCCTCCCTCACTCGTTCACACAAGATAGTACGTATCAGCGGGCCGGAAGTTGCAGCCCGCCGCGTTTGCCGGTTGCCGTGGCGCATGCTATAATCGCCGCCGATCTGAATGGGCTACGATATGTCAATCATCATCACTGCTCGGTCCGGCGTGGGCTCCTACGAGCTTGGACCTCTCGCGCTTGTGCGGAGCATGTGGCGCAACCGCGAGCTCATATATCAGTTCACCCGGCGTGAGATCGAGGGGCGGTACCGCGGCTCATTCCTCGGTATTTTCTGGTCGCTGGCGAAGCCGGTCTTCATGCTCCTGGTCTACACTCTGGTCTTCGGTGTGATCTTCCGCTCGAGTTGGCCCCAGTCCCGCGTCGGCGGCCTGTATGATTTCGCGCTGGTCGCGTTCTGCGGCCTGACGGTGTTTGGCCTCTTCAGCGAGTGCATTGGCCGCGCCCCGTCGATCGTCACGAGCGTGCCGAACTTCGTCAAGAAGGTAGTCTTCCCGCTCGAGATCCTGCCGATCAGCGTGTTCGGCGCTGCGCTCTTCCATATGTTCGTCAGCCTGGCGATCCTGGTCGTCGCTCAGTGGCTCCTGGCCGGCTTTGTGCCCTGGACGCTCGTCCTGCTGCCGCTGGTGCTTCTCCCCGGGGTGTTCCTCTGCCTCGGCGCCATGTGGCTGCTTGCGAGCCTTGGGGTGTTTGTGCGCGACCTCGACCAGGCGGTGGGGCTCGGTATGCAGCTGCTCTTCTTTCTCACGCCGATCGTCTACTCGACGGAGATGGTCCCGCCGCCGCTGCGCTCGCTGCTGCTGCTCAATCCACTGGCGCCGGTGGTGGAGAACGCCCGCCGCGTGGCGCTGTGGGGCGAGCTACCCGCGCTCCCGAGCCTCGCCCTCTGGCTCGTAGTCACCAGCCTCTTCATGGCCCTCGGCTATGCTTGGTTCGTGCGGACCAGGCGCGCCTTCGCCGACGTCCTATGAGCGCCGTCACGACTGGAGCGCCGCAGACAGAGATGTCCCCCGCGCTACCCACCAAGCTCGCTGTCCGTGTCAGCGGCGTCAGCAAGATCTACCGCATCTACGATCGGCCGCAGGACCGCCTGAAGCAGATGCTGCTCGGGCGCTTCGGACGCTCGTGGGGCTCTGAGTTCTGGGCCCTGCGCGACGTCTCGTTCGAGGTCTGCCGCGGCGAGGCGGTGGGGGTGATTGGGCGCAATGGCAGCGGCAAGAGCACGCTGCTCCAGATCATCGCCGGAACCCTCGCGCCCACCTCCGGGGAAGTCGAGGTGGTCGGGCGTGTCGCTGCGCTGCTCGAACTCGGCAGCGGCTTCAACCCCGAGTTCACCGGGCGCGAGAACGTCTTCCTCAACGGTGCGATCCTCGGCATGAGCCGCGCGGACGTGGAGCGCCGGTTCGACGACATCGCCGCCTTCGCCGATATTGGGGCGTTCATCGAGCAGCCCACCAAGCTCTACTCCAGCGGCATGGTCGTCCGGCTCGCGTTCGCGGTGCAGGCGTTCTCCCAGCCCGACCTGCTGATCGTGGACGAGGCGCTGGCCGTGGGCGATATCTACTTCCAGCACAAGTGCATGCGCCACATTCAGCGCCTGGTGGCTCAGGGGACGTCGCTCCTGTTCGTCTCGCACTCCTCTGAGGCGATCAAGCGCTTCTGCCAGCGTGGCCTGTGGCTGGACGGCGGCGAAGCGCGCTTCTTCGGCCAGGCCGGCGCAGCTGTCGAGCGCTATCTGGCGCACACCCGTATGCGTGAGCGCCAGTCCTGGGACGAACAGGCCCCGGATCTGCCCGATGATATAGACCCGATCGCCGACACCGAGGGGCTTGCGGATCCTGAGGACGCCGAGCTGCGACAGCTCTTTCGACGTGACCCGCAGGTTGGCACGCAGGTGGGCGAGGACGAGCGCTACGGCAACCAGAAGGCGCGCATCACGGCGGTGGAGCTGCTGGACGAGCAGGGCGACCCGGTGTCCGAGGCCGTCTTCGGCCAGTGCGTGCGTCTGCGGATCTCGGCCGAGCGTGTGGCGCCGAAGGTCGCCGGGCTCGAGTTCTCGTTCATCGTGCGCGACCGCAACCGCGTGGACCTGTTCGGCACTACCACGACCGACGAGCAGCTCCAGGTGAACGGCCGCGCCCGGCAGTTCGTCGTCGAGTTCGCGTTCACCGTGCACCTCGGGCCCGGCTCGTACTCCATCCTGGCGGCCTGCGTCGAGTGTTCGCCGGACCTGACCTGGCGGCAGCCGGCCGACCAGATCGACATCGCGTATGTGTTCAGCGTCGCGTTCGCGCCCCACCGCCCTGTGTGGTACATGTTCCACGAGCCGGTGAGCGTGCGCGGCGCGGCGTTCGACCCGCCTGCCTCTCCCCCGTCGTAGGCGCGCCTCTACTGGAGATGGTTGTATGACAAACGGTGAGATCAACGGCGCACCGGTGCAGAGCGCCGGGTCCTCCGCAGCGCGTGTGGGGCTCCACCCCTCCGAGCTTGAGCCGATCCTGCGCCGGCTGGACGCCGACCTGGTGCGGCGGCAGGACTCCGGCGACGCGCCCGCCGCCGATGCGCTGATGCAGCGCATCGATGCGATCGCCGGCCTGCGCGCCCCCCTCTACCAGCCCCACGGCGGGCTGCTGAAGCGCACCCTGATGCGGCTGGTCAACATCCCGCTGCGCGTCTTCGGCCGGCCGCAGTCCTACCACAACGCCGAGCTGCTGCACCTGCTGCGTGATGTGGCGGCGGCCTACGGCAACATGGAGCGCGACCAGCGCGGCCAGGACGACTGGATCCGGCTGGTGGACCGTAAGGTGCTGATGCTCGCCCGTGACGTCCGCGAGCAGCGCGCTGCGCCCGCAGGCGGCGCCGAGATCTCCGAACCGAAGATCCTGGACCCCGAGGCGTTCCGGCGCAAACTGGCCGAGATGGGTGACCAGGTGCGCGTGAACCTGGGGTGCGGCGAGAAGCCACTTCCAGGCTACATCAACATCGACGCCCGCCCGCTCCCAGAGGTGGATGCTATCGCCGACGTCAGGCGGCTGCCGTTCGAGCCCGGGACGCTCGCCGAGATCGCCTCGGCGCACCTCGTCGAGCACTTCCGCGAGCACCAGCTGCGGGTGGTGATCCTCCCCTACTGGAGAAGCCTCCTGTGCCCGGGCGGCGGGGTGCGGATCACCTGCCCGAACTGGGAGGCCATGATGGAGTTGCTGCGGGGCGGACAGCTTTCCTTCGCGGAGTATAAGCTGCTGACGTTCGGCGGTCAGGACTACGAGGGCGACGACCACTTCGCGATGTACACCCCGGCGACGCTGCGCGACCTGCTGCTGGAGTGCGGTTTCGCGCGTGTTGAGGTGGTGGCTGAGGCGCGGATGAACAGCATCTGCCCCGAGATGGAGCTCCTGGCCACGCTGTAGTGCCGCACACCTCGCAAGGGTCGAGCAGTATGCGATCACGTCTGTCGCGCGGGGCGGACGCTACCCCCGCGCTCCTCCACGGTGCCGCGCTACCGCGGGTGCTCAGGTCCCCAGTGTCGCTGGCCCTGGTAGCGTTCCTGGGCGCGATGCTCCTGACGCTGCTCGTGGCGCGCGCGGCGTTTGGCCCCGCGGTCGGCCTGCGCGCCTCCCTCAGCAGCCCCCACGTCGTCGCCGGCCTCGCCGTTGCTGCTGCCTGGGGCGCGTGGCTCCGCGCCGGCCTCCCCCCCGCGCGCTTCTGGCAGATCACCTGGGGTGCCGTGGCGGTGGTGGCGGTCGGCGCCGCCGCCGTCGGGGAGCCGCTCACCCGCTCCTACGGCGACAGCGCGTACATCCTGGTGCGTCTCGGCGAGGGGACGGTGGTTGCTAAGTGGCTCGGCGGAACGGCGGTAGCCAGCTGGGTCCACGCGGGCGTCTGGAAGTTCCCGCCCTTCGCCGCAGCTCTGCCTGCAACCATGCTGACGCCAGAGGGCTTTCTGGCCACCCTCGGCGCGTTGACGATAGCGGGGTTCACCATCGCCGCGCTTGAGCGCCAGCCGCTGCGTCTGGCCGCTGTGCTCCCGACGCTCACGCCGATCTGGCTGATGCTCTCCGTAGGATACCTGGAGTACTACCCGCTGATCGCCGGCGCTATGCTGGTTGTGCTGCTGTGGCTGTTTGAGGGGCCGTTGGAGCTCAAGGCGCCCCGCACCGTTGGGCTGGTGACTGCCGCGCTGCCGCTGCTGTACATCGGCTTCCTGCCGCTCGCGGCGCTCATCCTGGCCGGGTACCTCGTGGCTGCCCCACGCCGGCTCTGGGCCACAGCCGGCTGGCTGCTCCTCGGCTACGTCGCCCTGGCTGCGCTGCTCTGGCCGCCCGGCGTCGCCGACTACCTGCGGACGCTTCATGGCGAGTATAACCTGGGGGAGGCCTGGAACTACCCGCGCTACCAGGGACAGGTCGCCGGCGAGCACTCGATCTTCTTCAGGCCCGCGTTCGCCCTGTCCCCCGCACGCCTCCGCGAGGTCGCGACCATGTACCTGTGGGGTGGCGGCCTGGTGGCCCCCGGCCTTCTCCTGGCCCTGGGCGCAGCGGCGCTTCGGTCGCGCTGGGAGGTCCCTGAGTGTCTGCGCGACTCGCGGCTCTGGCTGGCGCTCGCGCTCATCGGGTGGCAGGGCTTCTACCTGGTGTTCATGGTGCCGAAGCTTGGCCCCGAGCGCGACATCGACCTGTTCTTCGGAGTCTACGCGGTGGTGGCCTTCTGCGCCGGGCTCGCGGCCGACGCCCTCTGGCCGGACGGGCACCCGCGGCGCACGCTCGCGCTGGCCTCGCTCTGCGGCGCGATGCTCGGGGGGGGGGCGGTGTCGGGGCTGTATCTGATGCGGCTGGGGGTGCTGGGGCTGTGAACGACCTTACCGCCAGTCTGGCGCGCGGTCGTGGTCGCTGGTGGTGGAGAGCTTCACGAGCTCGCTGCCGTCAGCGCGCATGCGGTAGAGGTGGTAGCTCGCGCCGATGTGCTGCTGGAAGACGATGTAGCGGCCGTCGGGTGACCACGTCGGCTTGCGGTCGTAGGCGGCGTTCTTCGTGAGCTGGCGGATGTTTGTGCCGTCGGCGTCCATCACGTAGATATCCTCGTTCAGCCCCATGTCTGACGCGAAGGCGATCTGCGTGCCATCCGGCGACCAGACCGCGTCGGCGGCGTAGATCTGGTGCGTTGTCAGCGGCCGCTGCTCGGAGCCGTCAGCGTTCATCACGAAGATCTGGTAGCCGTCCGCGCGCATGCTGTTGAAGAGGAGCTTCGACCCGTCCGGGGACCAGGCCGGCTGGGAGTCCTTGGACGGGTCACTGGTGAGCTTGATCGTGTTCGCGCCGAGCAGGTCTGACACCACGATATCCCAATTGAGGTTGACGCGGCTAGGCCCAAGAGCGGGGTCGTTCCACAGGGTCGCATAGGCGATCTGTTCTCCATCGGGAGACCACGAGGGGCTTTCATCGTCGCGCGGGTTATCGGTGAGTTTGTATAGCCCACTGCCGTCGGCGTTCATGATGTAGATATCCCAGTCACCATCGCGGTTCGAGGCAAACGCAATCTTCGTTCGGTCGGGCGACCAGACAGGCGATACGTCGAAACCCTCTCCTGTGCTGACTCGCCTCTGGCTGCCACCGTCAGAGTTCATCACATAGATCTGGTCTGCGCCGTCGCGGAACGAGGTGAACACAATCTGTCCAGGTGGTAGCGAGGCGCCCACCGGCCCGAGAGTGGGAGAGGCAGAGGGGGAGGGGGCGGGTGGAGTGGTGGTTGAGCGTGGCGGGAGGCTCGACGATGAGCACCCGACCAGCAGCAGTAGCGCGAGCAGCCAGGCAGCGCGCATACTAGGAGCCTGTGCCGGCAACCACGGCCCAGGCCGTGCGCGCGAGGATTTTGATGTCGAGCCAGAGCGACCAGTTATCGATGTATTCCAGGTCCATGCGTACCCAGTCGTCGAAGTCGCTGATCTTATTGCGGCCGCGGACTTGCCAGAGGCAGGTGATGCCTGGCCGGACGCTGAGCTTGCGCTTGTGCCAGAACTCGTAGCGGTCCAGCTCGTGGCGGAACGCCGGGCGCGGGCCCACGAGGCTCATATCGCCCTTGAATACGCTCCAGAGCTGCGGGAGCTCATTGAGTGAGTATTTTCGCAGGAACTTGCCGAGCGGTGTGACGCGCGGGTCATCCTTCATCTTGAAGACTGGCCCGCTCATCTCGTTGTACACCAGCAGCTGGGACTTCACCACGTCGGCGTCCGGCTGCATCGTGGTGAACTTGTAGCCCGTGAACTCAACGCCGTTCTTACCCACGACGCGCCAGGGGTAGAAGACCGACAGGCGCGGGGTGGTGATCTTGATCGCCACCGCGATCACCGCGAACACCGGGAGGAGCAGGAGAAGCAGGATGGATGAGACGGCGACGTCGAACAGCCGCTTGACGAACAGCGCATCCGAGTCCCAGTGCAGTGGCGCCAGGACCACGGCCGGCAGGTTGAGCGTCTCAAAGGGGTAGAGTGTGCGGAGTGTGCGGCGCTCGCCCAGCAGCAGCGACTCAGGGACGATCCGCAGCAGCACGCCAAGGGCATCGCAGTCTCGGATCACCTGCTCGATCCACGCCCCGCCGCCGGTGGGGTGTACGGCGATCACCTCGTGGATTGGCCGGCTGATCAGGAGATCCCCCAGGTGGCGTGCCTGGCCGAGTAGTGGTGCCACGTCTGCCTCGTCCTCCGGTAGCGCGCCGTCGTCGTGCAGGCGCAGATAGCCAAACACGCGGTAGTGCGACGGCCTGATGCTATCGGTGAAGTAGCGCATCATCCAGGCGATCGATGCTTGCTGGCCGATCAGCAGCACGTTCTTGGCGTAGTAGCCCGCGTCGCGCCGGCGGCGGAAGTAGATCCCCAGCCCGACGCGGTAGAGCGAGATCACCAGGCCGCTCAGGACGACGAAGGAGAAGACGAACAGGCGGCTCCAGGTAGGCGCCTTGAACGCGAACAGCACCAGCGCGAGCACGCTCAGGCCAGCGAGCGGTGCGATCAGGCCGCCGAGGACGATCCGCGTGTACGACTGGTTCAGCAGCGGGCCGTAGTTCCCGATCATCTCCAGGAACAGGAGTGTGGCGGGAGCCACTATCACGAAGATCCAGAACAGCTCGGCGAAGGATGGCAGTTGGTTGCCGATAGTTGGCGAGAGCACCTCCATCCATGGCAAGCGGAGCGAGCCACCCGGCGCGAACAGCGGCAGTAGCAGCGGAACCAGGTAGTAGGCCGTCACGAACGCGACAACCAGGATCAGCAGGTCGAAGAGCCAGAAGAAGCGTCGTGGAATCACACCTTACCTCCAGGGCTTACCACCGATGCTGATGCGACGGGAGTTGGCATCAGCATCATAGGGCCAATCGCGTATGCTCGGCAACCACCATTTGCTTGATGATTGTCGGGAGGTCGACGGTGACGCTCCACTCAGGAAAGTCAGCTTGGATTTTGTGCAGGTTCGAGATGTAGCAGATGTGGTCGCCGACGCGGTGGCGGTCATCGTAGCTGTGCTGGATGCGTTTGCCGCAGATCTGCTCGATCAGGTCAATCGCCTCGATAACAGACACACTGTTGCCGCGTCCACCCCCAAGATTATACACCTCGCCGGGGCGCGGGTTACGGGCGAAGGCGTCGAATAGCCGGATCACATCGTAGCTGTGGATGTTGTCGCGAACCTGCTTGCCCTTGTAGCCAAAAATCGTGTAGGGCTTGCCGTGCACCGCGACTTTCACCAGGTAAGAGAGGAACCCGTGCAGTTCGACGCCCGAGTGCGAAGGCCCAGTGAGGCAGCCACCGCGGAACACGCCCACCTTAAGCCCAAAGTAGCGGCCGTACTCCTGTGCCACAACGTCTGCGGCAGTTTTCGAGGCGCCGAACAGCGAGTGTGTGGTCCGGTCGATGCGGCATGTCTCAGCGATACCGTCGTAGTCCTCTGGCCGAGCATAGTCCCAGCGCGTCGGGAGTTCGCTGAGCTCGATCTCATTGGGTGCGTCGCCGTAGACCTTGTTGGTGCTCATATGGATGAATACAGCCTCGGGCGAGTGCTGGCGCGTCATCTCGAGCAGGTTCATCGTGCCCAACGCGTTGACCTCGAAGTCCACCAACGGGATATCCTTCGCCTTGTCGTGCGAGGGTTGCGCCGCGCAGTGGATAATGAGGTCGAAGCGTTTCTGGAAGAGCTCGGACAGCGCATGACGGTCCCTGATATCCACCTCCGCGTGGCGGAAGCGCGGGACAGCGTCTTTCAGACGCTGGATATTCCAGGTGACGTCGCCTTGATTGCCAAAGAACGAGCGGCGCATGTTGTTGTCGATACCAACGACATCGTGTCCCTGCCCGCCGTAGTACTCAACGGCTTCCGAACCGATCAGGCCACCGGCCCCCGTAACTAACACATTCATTCACATATCCTCCGGCTGGAGCGAGAGCACGGCTCAAGCCCGATCATACACTTGCGTATACAGCGCTTCGAGATCCGAGACGATAGTATGCCAGTTGAGCTGCCCCTCAGCGAGCCGACGCGCCAGAGCGCCACAGTGTTCCGACAGGTTCGCATCGTTCGCGAACTGTACGATGCCAGCCGCCAGATCCTGCGCTGTGTCCCGAGTGAAGATGCCGAATCCGTGTCCGGCGAAAGCTTCGATCTCGCCAACCGATGTTGCCACAATTGGTCTGCCAGAGGCTAAGTAGTCGTTGAGTTTGGAGGGCCAGCGCGCCACGTTCGAGATGTTGTTGCGCATGGGTAGCGCCAGCACATCGCACGCCGCTAGGTACTCGCTCACCTTAGCGAATGGCACCCGGCCAGTTTCGATCATCCAATCGCCCAGTCGACTGCCCATGACATCACGCAGTGGCAGGGTTGATCCGGCTACGCTCACGCCGATCGCCATAAACCGCAGCTGCGGGATCTGCCTGCGGGCGATGGCGAGCGTCTCCACGAGTAGGTCGACTTCCTTCAGTGGTAGCGCGCCCATGTAGCCGACGATGTAGGCGTCTTGCGGGACCCCGAGCTCTGTCCGTGCAGCGCCTCGATCGAGCGGCTTGATCGTCTCGGTGTCGGAGCCACCTGGCATAATGAGCAGGGGATCTGGGCGCACACCTAGCCCGAGCGCCCGCTTATGCAGGGCACGACTCGCGACGGTTGTCGCGTCGGCCTGGCTGCGGAATGCTTCCTCGAAGAACGTCTCAACTGGCCCATACAAGAGTTTTGTCAGGCGCCCTGGGCGCTCGGCCTGGGTCCCACCACGTCCCCACCAGTCGCACCAATCGATCACCAACTTGCCGCCCACCGACCGGGACTGGGCGCGGGCATAGAGGGCGGGGAGGATGACCGCTGGTCGGCAGTCCCATGCGTGAATGATGTCCCAGGTGCGTCCGTGGAGCAGGCCCACGCGGCAGGCCGTATCCCACAAGTCCCACCCGGTTCGGCCCACACCAGTCAGCAAGTCGGGGGTGTGGATGATAGTCACACCCTCACTACACTCATATTCAAAGCCGGTGCGGCGGTCTGCGGAGATGGTCAGAAGCGTGACCTCATGGCCGCGTCGGACGAGATAGCGGGCGGTATGGTACGCCCGGTAGAACGTGCCGCCCTTCCTGGCGACATTGTGGTTGAGATAGAGTATTCGCATATTAGCCTAGGTGCCGCACGTCCGTATGTGGCGCCACTCCCTGTATCAGAGTACCCACCCAGCTTTCGACAAAGCGGGGGAGCGTGAACTTTTCCTCGTAGAGCGCGCGGCTACGCTCGCCCATCACCCGGCGTAACTCCGGGTCGCTAAGTACCTGCCTCACTCGCTCAGCCAGAGCGGAAGGATCTCTGGGGTGCACAATGTAGCCGTTCCAGCCATCCTGGACGGATTCTCCTAGTGCGCCGTGGTCGGTGCAGATAATTGGCAGGCCTGCCGCCAGCGCCTCGACGGTGACCACTGCGTGCCCCTCGACACGGTAGTACGATGGGAAGACGAAGACGTCGGCGCGGGCGAACGCGTCGTACTTTGCCTGTCCGCTCAGCACTCCTGGGAACGACACGCGCTCCGCGAGGCCCCGCTCGCGCACGATCGCCATCGCCTCGTCGCGCTCCTCCGGCGAGGCCCATTCGCCCATCAAGACGAATGTCGTGCCCAGGATGTGTGGCGCTGCACGCAGGATATCGAGCGCGCCCTTCTCTCGGCATAACAACCCAACGAACAGCACAGTTGGCCGTTCGCTGCACTGCTTGGATGCGAGCATGTGTTCGCGCGCGGTGGCAAATGGCGCACCCTCTACCCCGTTAACGACCACGGCAACCCGCTCGGGAGCAATGACGCCATCGAACAGCCGGGTCAGGTTGCGCCCCTGCACCATAGCCATGGTCACCCGTCCCAGCACCGCCCGGACAAGCCACGCGCGCCATCCATTATAGTGCATGTAATGGCAGTACCCCCCGTGCAGGCGGAATATGACCCGCACACCCATCAGCATAGCCGGCACCATGACAAGTGCATCGCGGAGGAAGCCGGCGAAGCTTCTGGAGTTCGTCAACGGTAGGTACGCAACACCCGGCCGGTAGGTCACGAGCAGCCATAAATACCGCACGATCTGGCCGAGGCTCTTCAGCATCTTCGCCAGGGGTCGCTTTCCCTTGTCGGCCAACGACCGCGAGATTTGCGTATTGAGGTGGACGTACTCGATCTCCGGGTGGCTGCCGAGATGGCGCACCAGAGCTTCGGTCATCAGTTCCGGCCCGCTCATTGGCGGCGGGAGAGGGCCAAGGAGCAAGACTCGCACGGGCATTGGGGCATGCACTCCGCCGCTAGAAGGATTGTCCACGAATAAACTGCCTCTCCCATAGCTCGAGGTTGAGCAGCGCGTACAGCCGCCGTTGGTGGTCGCGCTTGCCTGACACATGTTCGTTCACCAAGCGCCTAACGATATCGCGGTGCAGCAGCCGCGCCGTAAATGAGTCCTCGCCCAGAAGTGTTTGCTCGAGCAGTGGTCGTAGTTCGCCGCGTAGCCAGGTGCCGAGCGGCGGAGTTAAGCCCTGTTTGGGCCGGTCGAGGACACTATTGGGCACAATCCCGCGCAGCGCTCGTTTGAAGATGTGCTTCGGTTGCCCGCGGTACAGCTTGCACGCCGCTGGGATGCTAGCGCAGAATTGTACGAAGTCAGGGTCGAGCAGTGGAGGCCTTGCCTCGAGGCTCCAGGCCATTGAGGCGCGGTCAACCTTCACCAGCAGTTGGTCGGGGAGGTGCAGCATGAAGCTGAAGTACAGTTCGCGGTCCAGCCCGCTGAACTTCTGCGCCGTTTGCCAGGTGTGGTCGAGCGGTTGCAGCCCCGTGATACTGTGGTTGCCATGCGTGAGCCAGCGCCCTAGGTCCCTCGTGGGGAAGATTTCGGAGAGTGCCAGGTTGCGCCGCCAACCCCGCTCGCCGAAGACCCGGGCGGTTTTGCGAAAGCGGTATGGCAGGCTCGCCTCACTCGCTAGGGCTGGGAGCGAGTCGACGAGCGCCACGAGCGCATGCCCGACTGAGGCGGGTAGCGACAGGCGTTCCGCAAGCGCGAAGGAGCGGTGCCGTAGAGTGTAGCCAGCGAAGTTCTCGTCGCCCCCGTCGCCGTTGAGCACCACCGTCACATGTTGCCGCGCGACCTGCGACATAAAGTATGTCGGGATAGCGGCGGCGTCGGCGAACGGTTCCTCGTAGTGCCGGACAATCGCTGGTAGCTCCCCCGGGCGAACCTCAGCCGTGAGCTGCGTGTGGTCACAGCCGAACGCCCGCGCTACCTCGCGCGCGTGGTCTGATTCATCGAGTGGGCTACCGGCAAAGCCGACGGAGAACGTCTTAACCGGCCGTGATGAGTGGCGCGCCATCAAGGCCACGATTGCACTTGAGTCAACGCCCCCGCTGAGGAACGCACCGAGCGGTACGTCGCTCATCATACGCATGCGTGTAGACTCGTCGAGGCGTTCAACGATCTGCCGCTCGATTTCCGATTGGGGCAGGTTCAGTTTGCGGCTGAAGTCCAGCTCCCAGTAGGGCGCGAGGTGCCTGATACCCGTCGCGTCAGCCACGAGGTAGTGCCCGCCCTGCAACTTGCGGATGTCAACGAACGCGGTGAGCGGCGCTGGTATGTACCCGAGCGACAGGTAGGCCTCAAGTGCCCCGGCATCGACCTCGCGCGCGATTTCGCCCGTTGCTAGTAATGCTCCGATCGTCGAGGCGAACACCAGACCATCGCCGGTTTCGGCGTAGTAGAGCGGCTTCTCGCCAATCGGGTCGCGCGCCAGCAGCAGCTTTCGCGTGTTCGCGTCCCATAGCCCGAACGCGAACATGCCACGCAGCTTTCTCAGGTAGGCAGGAGCGTCGTCCAGCCCGTGCTCCTCGTAGAGGTGGATGAGAACTTCGGTGTCGCTGCTGGTGCGGATAGTGTGCCGCTGCGTGCGGGCTAAGCTCTCCCGCAGTTCCTGGTAGTTGTAGATCTCCCCGTTGAAGGTGACCTGGACGGCGCCGTCCTCATTCTGCATCGGCTGGGTGGAGCGAAGGTCCAGGTCGATGATCGCCAGACGGCGGTGTGCGAAGCCGATGCGCCCTTCTTGCTCGACCCAGCTACCCTGTGCATCTGGGCCGCGATACGCCATACTTCCTGACATGCGCGACATCAGGCGAGATGCTGTATCGTACGCCACGGTGTCCCGGTACCAGAGCTTTCCGGCAATACCACACATACGGTTTCTCAGGCTTACTGCCGACGGGTCGCGGTGACGGCGACGCCGTCATGCGGGTGCCGCCTGACATCGACAAATCCTTCCTCCGCCAGCACGCGCACCACGGTCTCGAAGCGTTGCGGTTGGTCGAAGGCAGGTGTATACATATCAAAGGTGTCCAGGAACATCCAGGTTCGGAAGTCCTCTGGCGTTAGGTCAATGTGCTGCAGGTACGACGAGGCCACTGGGGACAGGCGCATGATGACTTTACCCAAGAGGCCGCCGTGTTTAGCCGCGAACAGGAGCGGGTACAACGCGTCGACCAGGCCGTGGCAGAAGGCGATCTGCTTCTCGCGCGCGAGCCGTTTCACGAACGGCCGAAGCAGGTACTTGAAGCCTGATGTCCCCACCAGGCTCTTCCAAGTCAGTGCGTATATCCAGAGGCCGATCTGTCCTCCTGGCCGCACCATTTTACAGAGTGCACGAATACTCTTGATTGGGTCTGGGGTGTGCTGGATGACGCCGATGCAGTAGACATAGTCGAACGTGGCTGGCGCGAAAGGGAGCTCGTAGATCGATGCTTGGCTCACCACCGCTTCCGTGCCCGCTAGATTGACATGGCACGCCTCAACGGCGCTGCTCAGATCGATGGCATGCAACAAGGCCCCGTACTTTCTGGCCGTGATCTCAGCGAACCGCCCGGCCCCACATCCTGCGTCGAGCACCTGCTTACCTCGCAGGTCGTCTGCGGTCCAGCCGGTGATGTCTAGGAAGCGCTGTTCGGAGTAGTTTGTGCGGTTGTATGAGTCGAGCTGCACTTTGCTAAAAGTGTTCCACTGGAACCCGAAGCTCGAAGTGTATGCGTCCGTGTTCACGAACCGGGTGACGCCGTTGACGACTGAGTACTGCCGGCCGCAGGAGGCACACTGCCTGACCTGCTCATCTTCGCTATACTGCCTGGAGAGGTCGATCTCTCCTCCGCACGATAGGCAACAGAAATGTACGTGTTCTCGTTGAAGTGTCATAGTGCCATCCACTTCTAAAAGCAACAGAAATGTACGTGTTCTCGTTGAAGTGTCATAGTGCCATCCACCTCTAATTGGTCGTCTGCCGCGCGACGACAACATACCCGAGAGTGTACTTCGACGTTGATACGAAACGATCCAGCGAGTATCCGACAAATTGTATCAGCGCGCACAGCGGGAGCGTCAGCACGACTCGGACCCCTAGGTTGCGCCGCACTCCCGCAGCGTCGGCCGGGTTGGCCCAGTCATAGAGTGCCTTGCTGACCAGCGAGCCGATCACTACCGAGCCCCAGCCGCCGCGTCGCCAGATCTGCTCTACTGTGAAGCCGTGTTGCTCGAGCAGTATGCGTAAGCTGTAGGGGGTGAATCGGAAGAAGTCACGCGGCTCTTCGTGGAGCGGCTCGAGGAACGGGACGGACAGGATAAAAATGCCGCCCGGCTTGAGCACGCGGGCGACCTCGGCAAGGAACAGATGCGGCTCTGGCAGATGCTCCATCAGTTCTGTCGCGAGCACCGTGTCGGCTATACTATGTGGTAAGGGCAGGTGCAGTGCGTCGGCTACTGTGTCGGGGGTAGCGTGCTCGAGGCTGACCGGCCAGTCCACGCCGATGTAGCGGTCGACCTTTTGCTCGAAGATCGGCTGGTACTGGCGCCTGCCGCAGCCAATATCGAGCATGGTCCCGGATACATAGGTTCGTGCTTGCTCCAAGGCGGGAAGCATATGAACGAGCCCGATGTATCGCGGGAAGAGCCAGGTGTGTTTCAGCGTATGTTTGAGTTGTTTTATCATGTGGTTGTAGTGACAGAGCTGGAGCGCCCGTGGATACGCCAGACGGCGACTACGAGCCAGACGAGCAGCGTATAGCGAGTGGTCTCGAGATAGTTGTCGATCGCGGCCAGACCCAAGAGCATCAGCAGTCCCATCAACGCCCAACTGGCGAGGACGCGCTGCTCAATATCGACACTGCTGCGAATAGAGCGTATTAGCTGCAGCGCAATGATGCCGTAGATTGCAAAGTAGGCCAGCCCTCCCGGCATACCGAGCTCGATTGGCACGGACACGTAGCTCGTGAACGGCCCGTCGGTGTTGGCGCCCGAGAGGAAGAAGATGCCGCGTTGGAAGTATGGGAGGATGAAGCGCGCCGAGAGCTCACTGCGGTAGAATGGCGGCACCAAAGCGGCCGCCACGTCGCTGGCACCAGTAGCTGCATACGGTACGATGGCGATGCTACGGAACGCGCGGCTGTTGTAGGTGCCCGGACCTGTGCCCACGATGAGTGAGTACGGCCGTAGCTCCCAGACCTGCGGCACGCTCCGCAGCAACTGCACCTTGCCCAGCTGATTGAAGTAGGTGGGGATCTGGCTCAGTGTGTTGAGCACGTTGAACCGCGCGAAGCCAATGGTGGACAGCGCGAGCATTGGTAGGAGCACACCCGCCATGGCCAGCAGTACGAGGCGGCGTGGGAGCTTGCCGGCGAACAGGCGGCTACGCAGCTCGATCACCAGCCCGAAAACGACCACTGTGGCAGCGGCGAACACCAGCCACAGGGTCTGGAAGGCGCAGAGCAGGAAGAGCATGCCGCTCCACAGCATAATGGCTAGGTCGAACCGACTGAGCCTGCGGTAACGCCAACGCGCCATCGAGTAGCTCACCATCATGATGAGGAAGAAGGCGAGCTGGTTCTGGTTGTAGCCGAACGTTCCGAACACGAAGTCGTGCGACTCCCCGCCGATGCCCTGGGCGGCTTGGACGGTGCCGATCACCAGGTTCGCAAGCAGCAGTAGCTTCAGCAGGCGCAGCATACGTTCACTGAACCGCCGGTCTAGCCCGAGGTTCGTCAGGATCAGGTAGAAGAGCACCGGCGTCAGCAGGCCCGCGGCAAAGAGCAGCGCGCCGAGCCAGTGTACCTCCGAGATGTTCGCAGCCCAGGCGATGACCCACGCGATGAGGACACACCAGCAGAGCGCAATGATCGTCGCGCCGTAGACGCGCAGACGCCCGCGCACCAAGACCCACAGCGCGCAGAGGGGCAGCAGTACCGGCACGGCGATTAAGTCTACTGCGTTAAAGACCCGCGGTAGCACCGGCACCTGCTCGGTGAAGAAGCGAACGCCGATTAGCAGCGCGACTAGCACGTAGACAAGCCACTCGAGTCCCCGCCACGCTCGGGGTGGCCGGGATGCTGGT
>JBDLTZ010000125.1:0-25352 GCA_039805565.1 Chloroflexota bacterium
CCCGCCCCGCCTTTCTCCTTTCTCCTTCTCGCCCAGTGTGTATATTGCAGTCCTACCGGATTCGTGAGGGTTATGCTTCGAGGACTGCGCCCCCAAACTCCCGCTCTGCGCTGACGCGCGCTTACACATCACGTAGGGTTGCTACAGCTGCGTGTTCTCCCGGCTCGGGGTCCTCGGCGCGCGGCCAAAGCCGGTAAAGCTCGGGTGACTGCGAGATCCCCTTGAGCTCGCGGCGGAAGATCTCGACGGACGGCTCCTCGCGCGCAAGCACCGCGCGCACCTCCGGGTCTCCCAGGACCGACTGAGTCAGCACGATATCACCGCCTATGCTCTCCCCCTGCACGCGCGCCGCAATGTTGACAGTGGAGCCGAAGTAGTCCAGCACGCCGTTGGCATTGACGGCGATGCACGGGCCGCGGTGCAGGCCGAGCTTGACGCGCAGAGCCGGAGTGCCGCGCGCAATCGCACCGGCGGTGAAGGCGCGCTGGATCGCCAGCGAGGCGCGCACCGCATCATCGGCGGCGGGGAACACCGCCATCACGGCGTCGCCGATGGTCTTAACGAGCGCCCCGCGGTGATGGGCGATGATCTGCCGCAGCACGTCGAAGTGGTCGCGCACGCGAGCGTAGGCCGGCGAGTCGCCCACCAGATCATAGATGCGCGTGGAGTCCTTCAGATCGCTGAAGAGGAATGTCAGGGTGCGGACGGCGAGCCCGAGGCCGGGCGCGAGCACCTCAGCGGAGAACAGCTGGCGGAACTCGGAGAGGGCCGTCACGAGCGCGGCGCTGGCGGCCTGGGCGCTCCAGGCGGTCTGCTCGAGAATGACGAGCAGGTTGCGCTGGGTCTCGTTCGCGAGCGAGAGCGTGACGTCGCCGGCTATGAGCCCCGGCCTATCGGCAGAAATGCCCCGATCGGCAAGACGAACAGTGCTCCCGTGGGCAGTGTCCCCGTCGCCGGCCGCAAACAGCCCATAGCCCTCGAGCTGGCGGCTGCGGACGCGGTAGGAGCCGGGCGGGAGGCGCAGCCGGAGCTCCTTCGCGCCGCCCGCGGGCACCCAGACCTGGGCAAAAATGTGGCGGGTGCTTGCCGGACCGCCGATGCAGTAGGCCAGGTCCTCAGCCTCGCGCAGCATCGGGCTGACGCTGAAGCGCAGCTCGACCGACTCGTCGAAGTCGAGGTCATAGCGGATGTTGCACGAGGGGCAGTGGGCCTCGGCGGCGAGATCGGAGAGGGTGCGCGCACGGGCGCTGGGGCCGCGGCAGCTCGGGCAGAGCACGTCCCACTCGAGGTCCAGCAGGCCAGCGCGGGTCGCGTAGAGGAACAGGCGCAGCACCTCCAGGCGCGGCTCGCCCCAGCGGTCGGCCAGGGCGAAGGGGCGCATCTTGAGCACGTCGGGGTCGTCGGCCGCGCGGAGGTGTGTGTCGAGGCGCCCGATCAGTGCAGGGGGCAGGCCGAGCTCACGGAGATGGGCGAGGCCCTGGGCGAGGCGTCCGGCGTTGACGGAGGGCGCGCGGGCGGGGGGCGGGGGCACATCCTCTGCCGCCGCGGCCAGCGCCCCGAGACTGTGGTAGGCGGAGCGAAGGTCGCGCAGCAACTGGCGCCCCACCACGAGGCGCGCGGCGAGCCCACCCAGCGGGCCGCGCGGCGCGAGACCGACGTAGACCTCGGCGCGGGTGCGACCGCCGGGGAGAGGCGTGAGGCGGGTGCGCGTGACGAGTCGGTCGACCGGGATGGGCGGGGCGAAGGCGCGCTCGACGCCGAACTCCTGCTCGAAGACCCACTCGAAGGGGTACTCGCGCCAGCTCACCGGGACGCCGAGGTAGTGGCCGCCGATGATCTGCGCCAGGTCCTCGGCCGGCTCGGCGCGCTCGAAGGCCGGGAGGCCGAGCATGCGGTTGACGCGGTCGGTGTCGGAGAGCAGCGGCCAGAGGCGCTCGACGGTCGCGCCAAGCTCGACCGAGGTGTTCAGGTGGATGGTGTAGCCTGCCATGGTCGCCTCCGGCGGAACGTGGAACACGGAACGCTGAGCGGCTGGCGTGATCGAGATGGTTGTGCTCTTGCTCTAGTATACGGAGCCGCCCCTGGAGGCGGAGGTACCGCTTCATTACAAGATGGCGGCGTCCTGTCGTGCAACGCCAAACGATGAGAAGGCTCCATTATTCCGCTGTGTGCTATGATCACAGGACGACTGAGACAACTGGGAGGCTCCATGAGCAACGCGCTACGCCTCGCGCACCTGTACCCCGACCACATGAACATCTACGGCGACCGCGGCAACGTGCTGACGCTGACGCAGCGCTGCCGCTGGCGCGGGATCGGCCTGGAGGTGCTCCCGGTGGGCCCCGGTGCGGCGGTGGACTGGGAGAGCGTCGACCTGGCGTTCTTCGGGGGCGGGCAGGACAGCGGCCAGGCGCTGATAGCCGAGGACTTCGTGGCGCGGCAGGGGCCGGCGCTGCGGGCGGCGATCGAGGGCGGCCTGGCGCTGCTGGCGATCTGCGGCGGCTACCAGCTGCTGGGGCACTACTTCCTGACCCACACCGGCGAGAAGCTGCCGGGGATCGGCGCGCTGGACCTGCACACGGTGGGCGGCGGCACGCGGCTGATCGGGAACATCGTGGTGGAGGCGGAGCTGGCGCTGGAGGAAGGACGCACGTCTCCGGTCCGCCTCGTGGGGTTCGAGAACCACAGCGGCCGGACGTACCTGGGAGCTGGGGTGCGGCCGCTGGGGCGGGTGCTGGCCGGGCACGGTAACAACGGCGAGGACGGCGGCGAGGGTGCGGTGTACCGGGGGGTGATCGGCTCGTACATGCACGGCTCGCTGCTTCCCAAGAACCCCCAGCTGGCGGACCACCTGATCGGCGCGGCGCTGCGGCGGCGCTACGGCCCGGGGGCCGTACTGCCGCCGCTGGACGACACGCTGGAGCTGGCGGCGCAGCGCGAGATGGTGGGCCGCGTGGCGGGGCGCGGCTAGCTCGCGCCCCAGCCTCGGACGGAGCCTCCGCGGCAGAGGGGGCAGCGCCGGCGCTCGCCGCAGCCCGCGGGTGGCGCCCCCACAATCTGCGCGTAGGCGGCGGGGTCGGTGGCGCCCTCGGTCAAGAGCGCGAGCACGCGGCTGTGTGGCCCCATGCGGAGCGCGGCGCGCGCCTCGGGGAAGTCCGCCAGGGCCAGCAGGCCAGCTACGCCCGCCGCCCCGGTCTCGCCCGCCACCAACCCCTCGGCGGCCAGGAGGCGCATCGCGCTCCGGGCGTGGTCGTCGTCCACGGCAACGGCCGCGTCGAGCCCGGCGCGCAGGAGCGGCCAGGCGATCAGCGAGGGCGCGCCACAGTTCAGGCCGGCCATGATCGAGTCGTGCGGGCCGGGCACCTCGACGATGCGGCCGGCGGCGAGCGACTCGAGCACGCAGGCGGCGCGCGCCGGCTCGACCCCGACGATCGCCGGGCCGCCGGGCCGCCGGTAGTGGCCGATCACCGCGGCCGCCAGCGCGCCGACCCCCATCTGCACCAGCACGACGTCCGGGCCGGGCTCCCCGCTCTCCGCCAGCGCGGCGTCCACCTCGTGGAAGATCGTCCCGTAGCCGGCGATCACCTGGGCCGGGATGTCCTCGTAGCCGGGCCAGGAGGTGTCGGAGATCACCAGGCTGCGCGGCCCGGCCAGCGCCGCCGAGCGCGCCACCGCTTCGTCGTAGGTGCCGTCCACCACGGTGACATGGGCGCCCTCATCGATCAGCGCGTCGATGCGGGGCTGCGCGGTGCCGTGGGGCACGAGGATGTGCGCGGCGCAGCCGAGGGCGTCCGCCATGCGCGCCACCGCGCGCCCGTGGTTGCCGTCGGTGGCGGCCACGAGGGTAAGCCCGAGCGGCTCGACCTGCGCGCGCAGCTCGGCGAGGGTGTCCCAGGGCGCGAGCCGGCCGAGGTGGGCGGTCAGGGCGCGCTCGACGGCCCAGGAGGCGCCGAGGATCTTGAAGGCCGGCAGCCCCATGCGGCAGGACTCGTCCTTGACCCAGAGGCGGCCCACGCCGAGGCGGGCGGCCAGCGCGGGCGTCTCGACCAGCGGGGTGGGGGCGTAGCCGGGCAGGCGCCGGTGGAGCTCGAGCGGGGCGCGGTCGTCCACCTCGGCGATGGTGGAGTCGGTGACGTGCGGGTTCTGGTAGAGGCGGGCGGGCATGCGTTACCTCGGTACAACGATAGGCTGCGGGTGGACGAGATTATACAGCCGCGGCACGTCTACCGCTATGGCCGCTGCATCGCTGCGCCACTCGAACAGGGGCCCGATGCCGCCGTACTCCAGGGCCACCATGCGCGGCGCGCCCCAGGCGCCCTCGCGGATGCGCCCCAGCGCCCACTCGACATCGGGCCAGTCCCCCTCGGACATGCGGAGGTGGTCGGTCACCTGGCCCTGGTGCAGGCCGATGCCAGTGATGTGCAGCTCGCCGAGCCGGGCCACGGGGAGCGACTCGATGTAGGCGCGGGCATCCACACCGGTGTGCAGGGCCGTTATCCGAGCATGCGAGATATCGAGCAGCAGCCGGCAGCCGGCCTCCTCGACCACGCGGCGGATCGCGGCCGGCTCGACACTGGCGCGCAGGAAGTCACGGCTGGGGAAGCGGTAGGGGATGTTCTCCACCACCACGCGCTCGGGGCCGAAGCGCTCGCAGGCCGCGAGGACATCGGGGAGCATGCGCTCGGCGATGAGCGACGCATGGGCGGGCTCGGCCGAGTCGGGCGGGATGTCCGGGTGGGCCGAGACATCCGGCGCGAGGTGCAGGTTGACGTGCGGGGTGGCGGTGCGCTCGAGGAGCTCGGCAACCTGAGCCCAGTCGATCGGCCGGCGGGAGCCGGCGACGAGCGGGAAGTGGATGTACACCGGCCGCAGCTCAGCGGCGGTGGCGATCAGGTCGGGCCAGTCGGGGCACTTGAAGCGGTCCAGAGCGATCCCCCCGGCGCGCAGCAGGTCGGCGGCCTGGGGCGAGTAGTTGAGCGCAAACTCCACGGTGCTTCCTCCTTCTGGGGCGCATGGTAGCACAGGGCGCGGGCGCCGAGCGCGCAGACCCGCAGAGCGAAAAGAGCGGTACAATCCCCTGGGCGCAGCCGAGCGTGGGGCGCACCGGCCGGGACGGTGGGAGGCCCACGCTGCACAGGCGCGGGCTGGACGGTAGAGCGAGCGGGGAGCTACGGCGTCCCTTTGCGCCAGCAGCAAGCTTTCTGATTGAAGCGACAGGATCATCCGCACATGCCACAGACATACGACTATGACGCGATCGTCGTCGGCGGAGGGCACAACGGCCTCGCCTGCGCGGGCTACCTAGCGCGGGCCGGGCTGCGGACGCTGGTGCTCGAGCGGCGGCCGATCGTCGGCGGGGCGGTGGTGACCGAGGAGATGATCCCCGGCTACCGGATCGACGTCGGCTCCTCGGCGCACATCATGATCCGCCTGACGCCCGTGATCCGCGACCTGGAGCTGGAGAAGCACGGGCTCGAGTACTGCGACATGGACCCGTACGCCTTTCACCCGCTCATCGACGGAAGCGGCGCCATCGGGCTGTACCGCAGCGTGGAGCGCACCTGCGAGTCGATCGCCACAGTGTCGCCGCGCGACGCGGAGAGCTACCGGCGCTTCGTGGAGGAGTGGCGGCCGCTGAACGAGGCGATCTTCGAGACCTTCCTCAACCCGCCGAGCTTCACCGACCTGGTGGGGCGCATGGCGCGGGTGCAGATGCGCCAGGGCGGCCTGGGCGGCACGATGGAGACCGTGCGCAAGCTGATGACCTCGTACGGGCAGCTGATCACCGAGAGCTTCGAGAGCGAGCCGATGCGCGGGTTCATGGCCTGGCTCGGGGCGCAGTCGGGGCCGCCGCCGGACGAGATCGCCTCGGGGGACCACTTCGGCTGGTACGCGATGATGCACCAGAGCGGCGCGGCGCACCCGAAGGGGGGCAGCGGCATGCTGACCCAGGCGATGGCGCGCTCGCTGGTGGCGGCGGGGGGCGAGGTGCGGCTGGACGCGCCGGTGCGGCGCATCCTGGTGCGCGGCGGGAAGGTGCAGGGGGTGGAGCTGGCGAGCGGCGCGCAGGTCTCGGCGCCGCTGGTGGTGTCGAACGCGCACGTCGTGACGACGATGCTGGACCTGGTGGGCGAGGAGCACCTGCCGGCGGGGCTGGGGCGGCGGGTGCGGAACATCCGCATCGGCAACGGCTTCGGCATGACGGTGCGCTGCGCGGCGGAGGAGCTGCCGGACTACCCCGGCTTCCCGAGCGGCGGGCGCCCGAACGAGAGCCACCACGGCCTGCAGATGCTGAGCCCCTCGCTAGAGTACCTGCGCAACGCCTTCGCGGACTACAGCCGCGGGCTGCCCTCGCGCGAGCCGCCGATCATCGCGATGACCTTCTCGGCGATCGACCCGACGGTGGCGCCGGAGGGGAAGCACACGGTGTTCATCTGGGCGCAGTACTTCCCGTACGAGCTGGCAGGCGGGCAGCAGTGGGACGACATCCGCGAGTCCGTGGCGGACAACATCCTGGAGGTGCTGTACCGCTACGCGCCGAACATGCGCGGCAAGATCATCGACCGCTTCATCCAGACGCCGCTGGACCTGGAGCGGCGGCTGGGGCTGCTGCGCGGCAACGTCATGCACGTGGAGATGTCGTTCGACCAGATGTTTATGTTCCGCCCGCTGCCGGAGCTGTCGCAGTACCGCACGCCGGTGGGCGGCCTGTACCTGACGGGCGCGAGCACGCACCCTGGGGGCGGAGTGTTCGCGGCGAGCGGCTATAACACGGCGCGCACAGTGCTGGGGGACCGGATGGGCCGGCGGCGGCTGTGGGTGGGCGCCGGGTTGGCGGCGGGGGTGGCGGCAGGGGTGGCGGCGGCGGCGGCGCGGCGGAGGGGAGGGGAGTAGCAGCAACCGGCGGCGTGTCCATCGTGGCCGTCGCGGCGCGGGCGGAGGAGAGGGGCGCAGTAGCCGAGATTGCTTCGTGGGGTAGATCTCGGGTTGCTGCTGCGCCCCTACGGGCTCGTGGTGCGGAACGGGTGCGTGGCGCACGACAGGTGCGTGGCCCGCCCCGCCCGCGACGGGTGCGGATTCATCACACCGGCCGGCAGACGGCCTCGGGGCCGCGGCCGATGTGGGCGCTGAAGAAGGCGCGGATCTGCTCGGCGTCCACGCCCTCCAGCGGCAGCAGGTAGTTCCAGGCCGTCAGCACGATCGGCGAGTCGATCGAGTCGTCGGCGCGCGGGGCCATGACGACGCACGGGTTCTGGCGCAGGAGGCCGCGGGCGACCTCGGTGAGCTCGACGACGGCGGCCTGGTCCAGCCCCTGGCGGTAGTGGATGACGATGCCGCCGTGCTCGATGTTGTGCACCGTGAGCGTGTCGGCCACCGGCTCGGTGAGGATGCCCCACGGCGCGGTGCCGCCGCCCCAGTGGTAGCCGGAGGTGGGCGGGTTCGAGTTCCACGGCGCGGGCAGCGGGTCGTCCGGGTTCTGGATGTGCAGCCCCTGCCCCTGATCGGCGATCTTCTGGCCGATGTTGCGCTCCGCGGTTCGTGCCAGGGCGAGGCCAATCGCCGCGACGAGGACGACGGCGGCGATTCCGACGCCGACGATCAGGCCGGTGTTGCTCTTGCGCTTGGCGGCGGCGCGGGCGGGCGGGCGGCGGGTGCTGCTGCGCGACATCTAGCCGATCTCCTTGAGTGCAAGCGCCACCTGGGCGGCGACGCGGGCGTTCTGGCGCAGGAGCGCCACGTTGGTGCGTATGCTCTCGCCGTGGGTCTCCTCCGCCATGGCGGCGAGCAGGAAGGGCGTGACGGCCTGCCCGCGGATGCCGGCGACCTCGGCGCGGGCCAGGGCGCGCGTGATCGGCCCCTCCACCTCGGCGGGGTCCAGCGCCACCTCGGCGGGGGGCGGGACGGTGAGGAGCATGCCGGCGCCGCCCAGCGCGCGGTGCGCCCGCCAGACCCGCGCAGCCTCGGCGACGTCGGCCACGCGCGACACCTTGAGGCCGCTAGAGCGGCTGTAGAAGGCCGGCAGCTCGTCGGTGCCGAGCCCCAGCACGGGCACGCCCACGGTCTCAAGGTACTCTACGGTGGCGGGCAGATCCAGGATGGCCTTGGCGCCGGCGCAGACCACCAGCACCGGCGTGCGGGCCAGCTCCGTCAGATCAGCCGAGATGTCCCAGCTCTCGCGCGCGCCGCGGTGGACGCCGCCGATCCCGCCCGTGGCAAAGACCTGCACGCCCCCGATGGCGGCCAGAGCCATTGTGGCAGACACCGTAGTGGCGCCGTCGCGCCCCGTGGCGACGGCGTAGGCGATGTCGCGGCGGGAGAGCTTCAGCACGCCCTCGGCCTGGGCGAACCGCTCGATATCGGCGTCGGCCATGCCGACCAGCGGCGCGCCCTGCACCACGCCGACGGTCGCGGGGACGGCGCCGGCCTCACGCACCTCGGCCTCCATGGCGCGGGCGAGCTCGAGGTTGTGGGGGTAGGGCAGGCCGTGCGAGATGACGGTGCTCTCGAGGGCCACCGCGGCCCGCGCGCCGCGGACGTGAGGGGCGACAGTGGCCGGAAGGTTGTCTGCTGGGCTCATGATGTCTATTCCTTATGACAGCCGCGGGCCGCGGCGGAAGTGCTACTGTACCGTGAAGGGAACGAACGCCCTGCTCTTGCTGGACTCGCCGAAGATGACGAGGCTGTACTGGCCGGGGGCGAGCTTCTTGGCGCCCAGCCGCAGCTCGGCGGAGCCGTCCTCGCCGGCGACGCCGTTGAGCTTCGACTCGCGCACGCCGCCGCCGGAGAGGTTGATCCAGGTGAAGATCCTCTCGGACATGAAGTCGTTGCGCGCGCGGAACGTCAGGGCGGTGCCGGCGGGCGCCGCGGCCGGCTCGACGGCCGCCCCCGGCTGCGAGTCGACATCCTGGCAGCCGACAGTGAGAACAGTGTAGTTGCTCCGCAGCTTCTCGTCCTGGTCACCCTCGTAGCGCACCGTGGCCCGCGTGCGGAGCAGGGCGCCCTCGGGCACGCCCTGGCTGATCTCGAAGAAGATCTTGGCGCGCCGCTCCTCGCCGCCGCGCACCCGCCCGAACATCACGGTGATTCTGTCTTCGCCGAGGCTGCTGACCCAGGTGGCGGGGTGGTCGAACTCGGTGCGACCCACCTTCACGTGGCGCGAGAACGGCAGGATGGCGCGCACCCGGTCGGCGCGGGCACCACCCTTGCTGTCAAGCAGGATCTCGTAGGAGACCACGTCGCCGCAGGCGGCGCGCGGGGTTGGCGGAACATGACAGGAACTCCTTCGGGCTGAGACTGTGTTGAAGCGTAGACGTGGCGAAATGATACCACTGTTTCGCTTCCGCCTGCCCCTCAGGGCTCGAACGCCTTCTGGGGGCGGCCCTCGCGCCAGAGGCCGTAGGCGGCGATGCCGTGGCGGCGCGGCAGCCCGAGGTCCTCGGGATCCGGCTCGGCAATCACCACAGCCACATTCAGGCCCGCGCGCCGCAGCGGCAGGAGCTCGGCGATCAGGGCATCGCCGCGCTGGCCGGTAATCACCACCACGGTGCTGCCCCAGCCGAGGTGGGCGGTGGCCTGGCGCATCGCGGCGGGCAGGTCGCCAGTCTCTGCGAGCTCGAGCCGCCCGAGGACCCCAAGCACCTCCATGAGATGTGAGCGCCCGCCCGCAACAGGGAGCGGGGGCGGGGGCGCGCCGAGCGCCGGGTCCACGCCGGTGGTGCAGAGCCCGACGGGCTGGCGGCGGGAGGCGAGGTGGGCGGCGATCGAGGCGGCGGCGGTGAGCGAGCGCTCCATCGTGTCGTAGGCGTAGCGGCTGCCGTACTCCTCGCGCGAGAACGCCAGACAGACCAGCGTCTCGAGCGCGATGGCAGGCTGGTAGCGGCGGACCTGGGGCGCGCCGGCGCGGGCGGTGGCCTTCCAGTCGATGCGGCGCACGCCGTCGGCGGGCTGGTAGGGGCGCACCCCGGCCGGTCGGGCGGGGTCGCTGAACAGGCGCTGGCTGGCGGGCAGGGTGCCGAACGGCAGAGACGCGGGCAGGCCGAGCTCCTCGAGCGGGAGCACGTGCGGGTAGATCGTGAGCGCGTCGGGGGCCTGGCCGGCGAGGAAGCGCTCGCCGAGCCCGAGGACATCGCCGGTCTGGAGGCTCAGGGGGCCGAGCCGGTAGTAGCCCCGCCGCCGCCCGACGAGGGTGTAGCTGAGAGTGCGGCGCTCGCCGGCGCCGAGGGAGACCACCTCGCGGATCATCGGCGGCGTGTGCAGCGCGGGCGGCAGGCTCTCGTGCAGCGCGAGCCAGGGCAGCGGCAGGAGCCCGGTGTTGGCGAGCTCGATCGTCACAGTGAGGCGCTCGCCTGGGAAGGCTGCCGCGGGGGCACTGCGGTGCCAGGTGAGCTGGCGGGCGCCCTGCCGCAGCCAGAAACGCGCCATGATCTGCAGACCTGCCAGGACGTAGATCAGGTAGAAGAAGAGCTCGCTCCGCAGCACAACGGCCAGCACGAACAGCATGATGAGCGGCCAGAGGAGGTCACGCATACGCAGCCTTGAGTCTTGAGTCTTGAGCCTTGAGCCTTGCGTCGTGAGCTGGCCGCACGGGGCTACTCGCTGTCCAGCAGGGCCTCGGCCAGACGCTGTCGAGCACACCGATCAGGCTGCTAGATCTCCAGCAGGGTCTCCGCCAGGACGCCGTCGAGCACGGCGGCGGTGGTGCGCCCGCGCAGGCTGCTCTCGGGGCGCAGCATCAGCCGATGGCGCCAGACGGGGCGCACAAGCGCCTTGACGTCGTCCGGGATGGCATAGCCACGCCCGGCAAGCGCGGCGAGGGCCTGGGCGGCGCGGAACAGCGCGAAGGTGGCGCGCGGGCTGGCGCCGAGCGCGAGGTCCGGGTGCTGCCTGGTGGCGCCGGCGAGCCGCACGATGTACGAGCGCAGCGTTTCGTCCACGTGGACGCCCCACACGGCCCGCTGGAGCTCCGGCAGGCGCGCGCCGTCCCAGGCCGGCGTGAGGCTCCCGATCGGGTGGGCGCCCTCGAGCGCGGTGAGCATGGCCAGCTCCTCCTCGGGCGAGGGGTAGCCAAGCGACACTTCCACCAGGAAGCGGTCGAGCTGGGCCTCGGGCAGCGGGAACGTGCCCTCGAACTCCACCGGGTTCTGGGTGGCGAGCACCAGGAACGGCTGAGCGAGCTCACGCGTGACGCCGTCCACCGTCACCTGGCCCTCGCCCATGGCCTCGAGCAGGGCGCTCTGGGTGCGGGGCGTGGCACGGTTGATCTCGTCGGCCAGGAGCAGGTTGGCGAAGATCGGCCCGGGCTGGAACACGAAGGCGCCCTCGTGCTGGTTGTACACCGACACGCCAAGCACATCGTTCGGCAGGAGGTCGGGCGTGCACTGGAGGCGGCGGAACGAGAGCCCGAGCGACACGGCCAGGGCGCGGGCGAGCATGGTCTTGCCGACGCCAGGGACGTCCTCGAGCAGGGCGTGCCCGCCGCAGAGCAGAGCCACGAGCAGCAGGTCGACGGCGTCGGCCTTGCCGACGATCACGCGCGCGACGTTGGCGCGCACGGTGGCGGCGAACGGCTGGATATCTTCGATGGAAGCCACGGTTGATCTCCGGCGGGGTGATGACGCAGATATTATAGCAAACGCCCGCCGCCCTAGATGTCGGGCGGCGGCTCCGGCTCACCCATCAGGTCGCCCCGCCAGCGATCGAGCCACTCGAGCGCCTCGTGGAGCCGCGAGGGGGGCATGCGGCGGTAGGAGGAGATGCTGAACTGGCGGTGGAGGCCGCTGTACATGCCGGGGTACTCGTTGCGGCGGGTGCGCTCCTGGGCGGCCAGCGCCACGCGGCGGACGGCGCGGGCCAGCAGCTCGGCCTGCGGGTCGTCCACGCCGCCGCCCGCCGCGAACGGGTCGGCGCCGTCGTAGGCGAAGCGCGTGTCGAGCTGGCGCTCGATCAGCATCTGGTGGCGGGCGAGGATGGCCTGGGTGAGGGCCGCGGCGTAGGCCTGCTCGGCGGGGGTCTGCTGGTGACGCTCGGGGAGCAGCGCGTCCTGCGGGCCGAACCCCTGCGGCTTGGACGACTGCCAGAGCGCGGAGGCCGACTCGCGCTGGAACAGCTCGAGCCGCGGGCGCAGGGCCGGATCGGCGTCGGCGGCCTCCACGCCGGCCAGCCAGAGGGGGATGAGATCCACGCGCAGGCAGAGGGCGTGCTCGGAGGAGCCGTCCTCGGCCTCAACCTCGAGCACGCGGCCGCCCTCAGAGAGGACGGCGTGCCCCCGCACGCGCCGCTCCTGGGCCTCGCGTGCCAGCCCGAGCACCTGGCACAGCCCGGCAACCGGCACGTAGGTCTCGTTCGGCTCCAGCTCAAGGACGGCGAGGATGTCCTCGCCGTAGAACGTAATGTGTCTCTGCTCGTGGCTCATACCTGCTCCGGCCTCACAGCGTGTAGCTCTCGAACTCCCGCCCGATCGTCGCCTCACCGCGGAAGCCGCCGGCGCGCACCTCGTCGATAGCCTGCGCGGCGCTCATGGTCCAGCGCGGGCTGAAGTGTACCAGCACGAGCTGGGCCACGTCGGCGGCGGCGGCCACCTCGCCGGCCTGGCGCGGGGAGGTGTGGCCGGGGAACGGCTCGGGCGTGGTGGCCTCGTGGATCAGCACGGCCGCGCCGCGGGCGAGGTCGCGCACGGCGTCGCAGGGCTCGGTGTCGGCCGAGTAGACGATCGCCCGGCCGCTGGCGGGGTCCTCGAAGCGCAGGGCGAGGCAGGGGCGCGAGTGGACGGTCTGGGCGGTGCGGAGCCGGAAGCTCGCCGCGCTCAGCGGCACCTCCTGCCCGCCCGAGACCGGCTCCCAGCGCACAGACGCCTGGTACTCGCCGAGCTCGAAGGCGGCAAGAACGCGCTGCGCCATCGCCAGGGTCGGCTCGTTGCCGTAGATCGCGAGGGTCTCGCTGAACCCGGCGAGCCGGAGTGAGAACAGCAGCGCCGGCAGGCCGTTGATGTGATCGGCGTGGGAGTGGGTGAGGACGATGCCGCACAGCCGGTGCGGGTCGAGCCCGGCGCGCAAGATGCGCTGGTAGGTGCTGCCGCCGGCATCCACGAGCAGCAGGCCGTCGGCGGAGTCCCACACCATGTGCGTGTTCTCACGGTCCTGGTCCGGCACGCCTGTGCCGACCCCGAGCAGGGTCATACTGGGCATGGCGCCCTCCTTCTCCAACGGTGCTCACGAGGATGATACCACCAAAACCGCCGAAGAGGACGTCTTTCACGGTGTGCGCCTTGCCGATCGTGGCGTGCCGGTCGGCAGAGCCCTGGATGGCGCTCCAGTAGGGCGGGGTGAAGACAGCCGAGCTGATCGTCGGCTCGACCACCTCGGCGCACTGGACGGTCATGCCGATCGCGGGGGCGTAGTGCCCCTTGAGAGAGTCGTCGTCGCAGCACGAGGGCACGCGGAATACGGGGGTGATGCGACACGCAGTTCCCCTCTCCGTTGGGGTGGCCCGTGCACACCTGTGGGTAGAGAGAAAGCGCCGCAGAAAGACGAAAGGTTACTGAGGGCGGGAGACGCCGCATGGTATACTGCGCCGCGGGACAGGGTACACGGAGAGGGACAGTATGCCCAGGGCAATCTACTTCGACTGCTTCTCGGGGGTCAGCGGCGACATGGCGCTCGGCGCGCTGCTGGACGCCGGCCTCGACGTCGACGCGCTGCGGGCGGAGCTGGGCAAGCTCGGGCTGGAGGGCTGGGAGGTCCGCGCCGAGCGCGGCGCCAGGGGCTATCTCACCGGCACGCGCGCCCTCGTGCACGCCCCCGAGCAGGACGTCCATCGGCATCTGTCCGACGTGCGCGCGATCGTCGAGGGGAGCGCGCTGGCACCCGAGGTGGCCGAGCGGAGCATGCGCGTCTTCGCCGCGCTGGCCGAGGCCGAGGGGCGGGTCCACGGCATCCCGGCCGAACAGGTCCACTTCCACGAGGTCGGGGCGCTCGACGCGATTGTGGACATCGTGGGGGTGGTGGCCGGGCTGGCGCTGCTGGGGGTGGAGGAGGTCTACGCCTCACCGCTGCCGCTGGGAAGCGGCTGGGCACGCGCGGCGCACGGCTGGATCCCCGTGCCGGCCCCCGCTACCATCGCACTGCTCGCCGCCGCCGAGGCGCCCACCACGGCCGACGTCACGCCCTTCGAGCTGGTCACGCCCACCGGCGCCGCGCTGCTGGCGGCGCTGGCGCAGTTCCGCCGCCCCGCCATGCGACTGGCGCGCGTGGGGTACGGCCTGGGCGCCCGCGACCTCGAGCGGCCGAACGCGCTCAGGGTGTGGCTCGGGGAGACGGGCGACGGGCGACGGGCGACGGGTGACCATCGGCCACAGACCACCGACCGCCACGGGTCGCAGGCCAGCTCGCTTTCGTCTTCCGTCCCGGGTGCTTCGTCTCAGCCCGCTGCCCCTTCCTCGATCGTGCTCCTAGAGACCAACATCGACGACCAGCCGGCCGAGCAGATCGCCTACGCCTGCGAGCGGCTGATGGCGCTGGGCGCGCTCGACGCCTGGCTCACGCCGATCCTCATGAAGAAGGGGCGGCCCGGTGTGCTGCTCAGCGCGCTCGTGCCGGCACACCTGGAGGAGCAGGCCGTGGCCCTGGTGCTGCGCGAGACCACCACCCTGGGCGTGCGGCGGCGCCCGGTGGAGCGGCACGTCGGCGAGCGCGAGGTAGTCACGGCAGCAACCCCCCACGGCCCGGTGCGGGTCAAGCTCAGGCGCTGGGGGGGCGAGCTGCTCGGGGCCGCCCCGGAGTACGAGGACTGCGCACGGATCGCCCGCGAGACCGGCCTCCCCCTCCGCGACATCTACACGATATCAATGCAATCACTTGACATACTATATCCTTAGAGCTATACTTCCCGACCCGAGTACATCCCTTGTTCTATTCCGACGAGCACGCAACGATGCGCGGCCGGCACTGGCCTGCGTCAGCGCTGCCTGTGCCAACTCATGTGAGGAGGGGTTACTGTGGACATCATCAACACGATGAAGGCCAGGATCGCCTTTGTCTTCCCTGGCCAGGGCTCCCAGTATGTTGGGATGGGCAAGCAGCTCTACGACGCCTCCCCGGCAGCGCGGCGCGTCTTCGGCCAGGCCGACGAGGTGCTCGGCTTCCCGCTCTCGACCCTCTGCTTCGAGGGGCCGCAGGCGGAGCTTGACGACACCTACAACGCGCAGCCGGCCATCCTCACCGTCAGCATCGCCTGCCTGGAGGCGCTGAAGGAGCGCTTCGGCCCGCTGGGCTACGTGCTCTCGCCGCGGCTGGTGGCGGGGCACAGCATGGGCGAGTACACCGCGCTGGTGGCCGCCGGCGTGCTGGACTTCGAGGACGCCCTCAAGCTGGTGCGCGAGCGCGGCCGGCTCATGAAGGAGACGGCCCGGGACAACCCGGGCGGCATGGCGGCGGTGATCGGGCTAGACGACCAGGCGCTCGAGGAGGTGGTGCGCGAGGCGCAGTCCGAGGGCATGGTGTCGCTCGCCAACGCCAACTCCCCCGGCCAGACGGTGCTCTCGGGCGAGCTGAGCGCGCTGCAGCGGGCGATGGAGCTGGCAAAGGCGCGCGGCGCGCGGCTCGTGCAGCGCCTGCAGGTCAGCATCGCCGCCCACTCGCCGCTGATGCAGAACGCTGCCCAGCACTTCAGCGAGCTAGTGCACCGCATCAACCTGCGCCCGCCGGAGGTGCCACTGGTGGCCAACATCAGCGCCAAGGTGCTCACCAGCGTGGACGACCTGCGGAGCGAGCTCTCGGATCAGCTGACGCGGCCCGTGCAGTGGACGCGCTCGGTGCAGGAGATGGTGTCGCAGGGCGTCGACACGATCGTGGAGATCGGCCCGCGCCAGGTGCTCACCGGCCTGGTCAAGCGCATCACGCCGGACGCCAAGCCGATCAGCCTGAGCGACACAGAGGTGGCGAAACTCGTCGCCACCCCGGTCGAGACGCAGGGCGAGCCGGTCTCTGTCTGAGAGGAGCCTTCCCATGCGCCGCGTAGTCATCACGGGTCTCGGCGCGGTGACCCCGGTCGGAAACGATGTCCCATCGATGTGGCGGGCGCTGCTGGCCGGCCAGAGCGGAGTGGCGCCGATCACGCGCTTCGACGCCTCCGGGCTGCCGGTGCGGATCGCCGGCGAGGTCAAGGGCTTCGCGCTCGACCTGGCCGTGGACCAGCGCGAGGCGCGGCGGACCTCGCTGTACACGCGCTACGCGCTCAACGCGGCGCTCGAGGCGGTGCGCGCCGCCGGGCTCGACATGCAGCGCGAGGACCGCGAGCAAGTGGGCGTGGTGTTCGGCACCGGCGCCGGCGGGCTGGACCTGATCTTCGAGAACCACGAGGCGCTGCGCGAGCGCGGCCCACGCCGGGTGGCCCCCACGCTGATCGCCAACATGATCCCGGACGCCGCCGCCGGCATGATCGCCATCCAGCTCGGCGCCCAGGGGCCGAACATGGCTGTCACGGCGGCCTGCTCGACCGGCGGGCACAGCATCGGCGAGGCCTTCGAGACCATCCGTCGCGGCGACTGCGAGGTGGTGGTCGCCGGCGGCAGCGAGGCGCCCATCCACCCCACGATCATGGCCTCGTTCAGCAATATGCGTGGCCTGGCCGGGGACAACGAGCGCCCGGCCTACGCCTGCAAGCCGTTCGACGCGCGGCGCGACGGCTTCGTACTTTCCGAGGGCGCGGGGGCGGTGGTGCTGGAGAGCCTTGACCACGCCCTTGCCCGCGGCGCCCCGATCGTGTGTGAGATCGTGGGCTACGGCAACTCGTGCGACGCGATCGATATGGTGGCCGCTGACGAGACCGGCGCCGGGGCCGCGCGCGCGATGCGGATGGCGCTGCGGAAGGCCGGCGCGGCGCCCGAGGCTGTAGGGTACATCAACGCCCACGGCACCGGCACCCCGCTCAACGACATGGCGGAGACGCGCGCGATCCACGCCGTGTTCGGTGGGCACGCGCGGCGTCTGGCCGTGAGCTCCACCAAGTCCATGCTCGGCCATATGATGGGGGCCGCCGGCGCGGTCGAGGCGCTGGTGTGCGCCCTCGTCGTGCGCGACGGGCGCATCCCGCCGACCATCAACCTCGAGCAGCCCGATCCCTCGTGTGACCTGGACTACGTACCGAACCAGGCGCGTGAGGCCCGGGTAGACGCGGCGCTCTCGAACTCGATCGGCCTCGGCGGCCACAACTCGGCCCTGGTCCTGCGGCGATTCACAGGCGCGTAGCTGCCCAACGCTTCGTGGTACACTACCGCCGTGTCGGAGCATGAGATCGTGGAGGGGCCGAGTGCGCGTCTATCTGATCCGCCACGCCCAAAGCGAAGAGAATGCGCTGGACCTGAAGCGGCGGATGACCGGTGAGGATTTCAACGAGATCCTGCGCCGGTCGCCCGACGCCGCGCTCACGCCGCTCGGCGTGCAGCAAGCCCACGCCGTGGCCGCAGCCCTGGCCGACAGAGGCATCGAGCGACTGTACGCCAGCCCCTTCTTCCGCACCCGCAGCACCGCGGCGGTGATCGCTCAGCGGCTCGGCCTCGAGCCTGAGCTGGTGGATGACCTGCGCGAGGTGCTGCCGCAGCCCAGCGACCGACGCAAAGGCTCGCAGTCCCTGCGCCGCTTCTGGCTCCGCTCCTACGCACGCATGCTCTGGCCGCGCGGCCTCGAGGAGTCCTGGCTGGACGGCTACCGCCGGGCGCGGCGCGCCTTCGCCCACATCACCGCGGCCCCGGCCGAGTCGGTGGCGGCGGTCTCGCACCGCGGGCTGCTCAGCCTGCTCCTGCTCGTGGCGCAGCGCCACAGCCGCTGGCGCGTGGTGCAGCGCGACCTGCGGAACGGCGGGGTCTCGATCATCCAATCGCGCGGGCGCTGAGCGCTGGCCCCTGAGCACTCTGCCGATCCAGACAAGCATCTGGCTACGGGCCAGCCGGGCTCGGCGTCGCCGCATCGGCGGGAGCCACCGCCTCCAGGTTCGTCTCGGGCACCCACCCCTCGTACCCCCCGAACGCCACCCGCACCCAGGTCGCACCCTCGGCGCTCACCGGCGCGACGTCGACCAGCCGCACCAGCGTGCCCTCGGGGAGCTGCGGCGGCTGCGTGGGCGTGCTAAAGCCTGCCGGCTCGTGCATGAAGCCGATAGCCCCACCCAGGTTCACGATGCGGGCCTCGCGCACCGCCGGGGTCGCCGTCGGCGGGGGCGCCGTCGGGCTGGAGGGGATCGCGGAGGCCAGCGGCGCACCAGAGATCACCGGCTCCTGCTCGGGCGGGGACCAGCTCAGCGCGCGCCAGCCGACGAACAGGAGCACCAGCAGGACCGCGGTCGCCAGCAGCCCGCGCACCGGGAGATCGCCCGGCAGCAGGTCCGAGCGGCGTGCGCTCCGGACCTTCGCCCGATTGTCCCAGCCGGAGGAGGCGCCGACCGTGGTGCGCTCCGCGGGACGCCCTGGGCGCGCGGCGACGGCCGCGGTCGGCTGCGCGGCGGGGCGTGCGGGCCGGGCCGCGGGGCGGGCGGCGTGGGCAGCGGTGGGACGGCGGCCGCAGAGCTCCGCCACCAGCGTCGCGTAGGTATCGATCGCGCGCTGCCCGCCAGCGTAGGGCGCGCCGTGGGCGAACTCCTGGCGCTGGCTGTTGGCGTCGAGGATGGCCTGGCGCTGCTCGCGCGTGATGAGACTATACCTCAGCGCGAGGTTGGCGCGCGTCACCCAGCCGTAGCCCGGCCCGTCCAGCGCTGCGCGGTCCTCGGGCGAGAGCTCGGGCATGCGCCCGAGGGTCTCGTCCAGGTGGTCCTCCAGGGCGCCGTGCAGGGCCAGCAGCGCCACGCCCCGCAGGTCGTCGTCCCCACCCGCGCGCGCCGCCAGGTCAAACCCGCGGCGCAGCTTCTCGTCAACGCTTCCCACGCTATCCCTCCCTCGGTGCAATGGTAGATAGCAACCGCCAAAGCTGACAGGCTGGCGGGGGGTCTCCGGGAGGGCCAGGCCCTCCCCAAGCATTCCGCTCTAGCGGATCACGTCGAGGCCGCCCATGTAGGGGCGCAGCACCTCGGGCACCACGATGCTGCCGTCGGCCTGCTGGTAGTTCTCCATGATCGCGATGATCACGCGCGGCAGGGCCAGGCCCGAGCCGTTGAGCGTGTGGACGAACTCCGGCTTCGCGCCCTGCGCCGGGCGGTAGCGGATGTTCGCGCGGCGTGACTGGTAGTCGCCGAAGTTCGCGCATGAGCTGACCTCGAGCCACTCGCCGACCCCCGGCGCCCACATCTCCAGGTCATACTTCATCACCGACGTGCCCAGGTCCGCGGTGCAGAGCTGGAGCAGCCGGTAGGGCACCTTGAGCGCCTTGCAGATATCCTCGGCGTTGTCGATCAGCGTCCAGAGCTCGTCCTGGCTCCTGGCCGGCTCGACGAACTTGACCATCTCGACCTTATCGAACTGGTAGACGCGCTTGATGCCGCGGACATCGCGGCCAGCGCTCATCTGCTCGTTACGCCAGCACGGGGTGTAGGCCACGTGGTAGATCGGCAGGCTGCCCGGCTCGAGGATCTCCTCGCGGTAGAGATTGGTCACCGGCACCTCGGCGGTGGGGATCAGCGTCAGGTCCACGCCCTGGACGCGGAACAGGTTCTCGCCGAACTTGGGCAGGTTGCCGGTGCCGACCAGCACCTCCTCGCGCACCAGGTAGGGCGGCGCGATCTCGGTGTAGCCGTGCTGCTGGATGTGGACGTCGAGCATCCAGGTGATCAGGGCGCGCTGGAGGCGGGCGCCGGCGCCCTTCAGCACAAAGAAGCGGCTGCCGCTGAGCTTGACGCCGCGCTCGAAGTCGATGATGCCGAGCGCCTCGCCGAGCTCCCAGTGCGGCCGAGGCGTGAAGTCGAACGCGCGCGGCTCGCCCTCGGTGCGCGCCACGATGTTGTCGTGCTCGCTCGTGCCGTCGGGGACGTCGGGGTGCGGCAGGTTCGGCGTCAGCAGCATCTCGCGCTCGAAGGCAGCCTCGACCTCGGCCACCTGGCGGTCCAGCGCGGCGATCTGGTCGCCCACGCCGCGCATCTCGGCGATCTTCGCCTCGCGGGCGGCGGCATCCTTCATCTTGCCGATCTCCTTCGAGACGGCGTTGCGGGTAGCCTTGAGCTGCTCAACCTCGTTCAGGAGCTCGCGGCGGCGGGTATCGAGCGCCAGGATCTGATCCACGATCACCGGGTCGTCACCGCGCCGTCGGACCCCCGCGCGCACCAGGTCAGGCTGCTCGCGGATGAGCTTGATGTCTAGCATGAGTTTGTTCCTCGCTGGGTGCTGCGGGCCGCTGGTGCGTGCCACAGCACCTACTATGTTGTAAAGATTTTTCGGAGGGGCTGCGCCCCTCCGAGCCTCCCCGCCCTTCAGGGGCGGACAAAAAAGACGTGCGTGGGCGCTGTGCCCCTCCGGAGCAGCCGCGGCTAGATCAGGGTATAGCTCCACGAGACGAGCTCGCCGTCCTTGTAGGGCGCGACGCCGTGGAAGGTGCGCGGCGTGCGCTCGAAGACCATGTCGAGCCAGAGCCGATCGCTCTCCCACAGGTTCAGCTCGGAGAAGCGGGCGAGCGGCACCCACTCCAGCGCTCCCTCGTGGTTGGACGTGAGCGGCGAGCCGCTCCAGCGGTCCACCCGGAAGACGAAGCCGAACCAGTCCTCCCCGTTCTTACCGAAGCCGGGCCAGCTCACCGTGCCTCGCAGCACCAGCTCCTCGGCCTCGATGCCCGCCTCCTCGCGGATCTCGCGCCGCATCCCCTCGGCCACGTCCTCGCCCGCGTCCAGCTTGCCGCCCAGGCCGTTGTACTTCCCGTAGTGTATGTCGTCAGGGCGCGCGTTGCGGTGGATCAACAGCACCGACTCGCCGTCCGCCGACATCACGTACCCGAGCGTCGCCAGGACAGGGGTGTACCTCGACATCTGTAGCTCCTAGAAAGATAAAGTGTAACGTGCAAGGTTTCTACTCGAGCCATCCTGCTCGATGAAATCGAATGCTGTAGCCCTTCGCCCTCACCACGGCCTGCTCACCCCGCGCTCCCCGGCCAGATACTCGCCGATCCTGCGCCGCGAGGCCGGGTCGAGGTCATCGGGCAGGGCGCCGAGCGGGAAAAAGCGCGCCTCGGCGATCTCCAGCGAGCGCGGCGGGCGCGGCTCGCCCTGCGTGACGCAGAGGAACACCACGATGTAGTTCACGTACCCCTCGCGGAACGCGTCGTAGACGCCGAGCACGCCCTCGACGCGCGAGGTCACGCCGCACTCCTCGTACACCTCGCGGCGCGCGGCCTCCTCGAGGCGTTCGTGGGGGTCTGCGCCGCCGCCCGGGAGCGACCAGCCGGCGCGGACGCTGCGGTGGCGCACCAGCAGCACCTCGCCGCCGCGCGTCACCAGAGCCCAGGCGCCGATCAGCGTCGGCTTCCGCACGCTCCACATCAGGTCGCGCGCCCGGTAGGCCAGCGCGAACAGCGCTGCCAGGACCACCTGCTCGATACGTCGCAGCATACAACAAAACACCCCTCGTCCACACTGGGACGAAGGGCTCTCCTCCGTGGTACCACCCACATTCAAGTCTTGAGCCTTGAGCCCTGAGCCCTGAGCTGCTGCCAGCCCGGGCCGAAGAGCGCAAAACCGAAAACTTCTCGCTGCGCTGTAACGGGCGCGCCCGGCGTGGGTTCGGCCTCGCGGCGTTTCCCCGGCGACTCAGGAGGGGATTCGGCCCTTGCCCGGCTACCGCCTCACACCACCCGGCGGCTCTCTGAAAGCTAGCCTCGGCCTACGTTGTCTCCGTCCGCGTCGATGCGGCGATTATAGCACGCGCGGCCGAGGTTATGCAATCGGCCTGAGGGCGGATGGACACCTCGCCGCCTGTGCGAAAGCCGGTGTGGAGTGCTATAATGGCACGTACGCCATCCGCCGCATATCAGCGCGCCCAACCCTATGACGCGCGACAACATGACATCGGCCACGCCCCCCCCGACGCCAGTTCTACAGGGCCGCTACCGAATCGAAGAGCGGCTCGGCGCCGGCCGCCTCGCGGTGGTCTACCGCGCCCACGACGAGCGGCTCCAGCGCCAAGTGCTGGTGCACATGTTCCGGCGCGACCTGATGGACCAGGAGCCGCTGCGCCAGCGATTCGTGGGCGAGGCCCAGAGCAGCGCTCGACGCGCCCACGCCTCGCTGCTCGACGTGTTCGACACCGGAGAGGTGGGCGGCCGCCCCTACATGATCACCGAGTACGTCGCCGGGCGGACGCTGCGCGAGATTGGGGCGCTGTCACTCGAGGAGGCGCTGCTCTACTTCCGCCAGATCGTCGGCGCCGTGGCCGCATGCCAGGCAGCCGGCGTGCCCCACCCGCCGATCAGCAGCGCGAACGTGATCCTGGTGGGCGAGGGGCACGTGGAGCTGCTGGAGAACTGGTGCACGTCCCCCGCCGAGCGCGCGGTGGAGCTGGCCGCCTACCGCCCCCCCGAGCGCGCCTCAGGCACCACCAGCGGCCCCACCGGCGCGGTCTACGCCCTCGGCCTACTGCTAGTGGAGATGCTGATCGGGCGGCGGGTGTTCGACGGCACCGACCCGCGCGCGATCGCCGAGCGCCACCTGACGGCCGAGGTCCCGTCGCTGACGCAGGTCCAGCCGCTGATGTACGCCCCCTCGCTCGACCGGCTGCTGCGCCTCGCCACCGCCCGCGACCCCTCGCGCCGCCCCGCAGACGCCGCGGCGCTCGGCCAGGCGCTCGACGAGCTACGGCGCACCTACGCGGGGGACACCCAGCCACTCGCGGCACCGCCGCCCCGCTCGCGCCCGCAGCCCGCAGCGCCACCCTCCCCTGCACCTCTCCCGGCATCCTCCCCCGCCCCCGCGGAGGAACAGCGGCCCGCAGCGCCCCGCGTGGTGCCAGTGCAGCCCGACCCCTCCCGGCGCAGGTCGCTCACGGGGCTGACGGTGATGGTTGTGCTGTTTCTCGCCGTCTCGTGCGCTGCCTACTCATTCGCCTCTGGCGCCGCCGGACAGATCAGCGCGGGCGCCTCCGCCATCTCACTGCCGGACTGGCTCACCGGCGTGGTGGGCGGCGAGGGCGAGGTGCTGGTGGTGAGCATCGGCGACATCGAGGGGCTCAACCTGCGTGATAGACCGGGCCTCCAATCAAACGTGATCGGGCTGCTGCCGAACGGCGCTCGCGTCCGTAAGCTGGGCGGCCCTGAGACAGCCGACGGGGTCTCGTGGGTACGGGTCCGCGCCGAGGTGGACGGCCGCGCTACGGAGGGGTGGGTGTCGGCGACGTTTGTGCGACCGGAGTGAGGCGGAGTGCTGAGTGCTGAGTGCTGAGTGCTGAGTCTTGAGTCTTGAGTGCTGAGTCTTGAGTGCTGAGTGCTGAGTCTTGAGTGTAGAGACCTCCCTGGCGCAGCAGGAAGCTTCGGCCGCGCGGCATATGGTAAAATTGCACGGACCGATCACCGCCCACCGCACCCCCACGCCCACGGAGCCCCTGTATCACAGTGATATCTCAGGAGACACGCCGATGACTCTCACGCTGCCCGAACACGTGCTGCACCGGCTGAAAACCGCGCAGCGGGTTGTCGTGCTCACCGGCGGCGGGATGGCCGCCGAGAGCGGCGTCCCCTCATTTCGCGACTCCCACACTGGCGAGTGGGCGCAGTACGACGTCTCCGAGCTCGCCACGCCACAGGCCTACCTGCGGAACCCACGCCTCGTGTGGGAGTGGTACGACCACCGCCGCCGGTCAGCAGACGGGGCCGAGCCCAGCCCAGCCCACTACGCGCTGGTGGACCTCGAGCAGCACTACCCCTCCTTCACCCTGATCACGCAGACGATCGACAGCCTCCACTGGCGGGCAGGCTCGCGGGACCTGGTGGAGATCAACGGCTGCCTGCGCCGCAGCCGCTGCTATGAGGCCGGCCACACCGCGGTGAGCTGGGACGAAGACGGCGAGATCCCTCCGCACTGCTCCCACTGCGGCAGCCCCCTGCGCCCCGACGTGGTGATGTTCGGCGAGGGGCTGCCCCACGCGGAGCTGCGCAAAGCCCAGCGCGCCGTAGAGCAGTGCGACCTGTTCGTCATCGTGGGGGCTGTGGGCGCCATCGAGCCGGTGGCATCATTCCCCTTCGTGGCCCGGCGCGTCGGGGCCTTCGCGCTGACAATCGCCCCCGAGGACTCGGTCTACTCGCTGATGGCTGATTATGTCATCCCAGCGACGCCCGGCGCAGTGCTCCCAGACCTGGTGCGCCTGGTGGCCGGCGAGGTCGGCGACCTGCGCGCCGACGCGCTCTGATACAGGAGGGCGCCATGCAGCTACGGGGCGCACGGGTGATTATCCGTGCGTGGCAGCGCTACGACGACGAGATCCTCAACGAGTGGCCGCCGTACAACGATCCGCTTGACCCGCTCTGGAACCTGCCGCGGCAGCTCTCGATCACCGAGAGCTGGAGCAGCTTCTTCGACGTGGGCGGGCAGCGCCGCAGCTGGGCGGTGGAGGACTACGCCGGCAACCTGATGGGCCGCATCTCGCTGCGCGAGATCGACGAGCGCAAGTCGCAGGCCCGCCTCGGCATCACCTTCGGCGCACCCTACGTGAGCAAGGGCTACGGTACCGAGGCCCTGGCGCTGTTCCTCGAATCCTACTTCACCGACTTGGGCTTCGCCGTGATGGTGCTCGACGTAGCCGCCCCCAACGTGCGCGCGGTCCGCTCCTACCAGCGCCTCGGCTTCAGCTACGTCGAGAGCGACTGGCGCGACGCAGGCTCGTCATTCGACCGGCGCGTGCTCGAGCTGCCGCAGTACACCCACCTGCTGCCGTTCTTCCGCCACACCCAGCGCGGCCTCTCGGTAGAGTTCTACGAGATGCGCCTGAGCCGCGAGACGTGGCTCCAGCGCCGGGGCGAGATGGGCCAGCGTACCGCCGGGTCATCAACAGTGGGTTAGTACGCCGGCAGGACTATCTGGCGACTTGCGCCCACCACCCGCAGCAGTATGATCGACATAGCGCCCACGTCGCCGCCCCGTCCTCCACCTCAGCACACAGAGCAGCTATGTCCCTCATCGCAGGCAACCTTGGCGTCGTCCAGCGCACGCTCGACGGCAGCAGCATCGTCTGGGGGGTATGCGCCGGCGCCGCAGCCCACCTCTACGGCAACCGCCGCCCCATCCAGGACGTCGATATCCTTGTCTCCGCCGGCAACCTCCCCGACGTCGTACGCCTGCTCCAGCAGCAGAACAAGGTCGTGCAGTTCGACGGCCAGCGCATCCTGTGGCGCGGCATCAAGCTCTTCGACGACCTGAGCGTGCGGCGGGGCGGCGCGGTTCACCCCTACGCGATCGACGCG
>JBDLTZ010000126.1:0-25059 GCA_039805565.1 Chloroflexota bacterium
GTTGCTGCAGGACGGTCGGCTTGTTCCGCACTCTGTCGAATGTCAGCATCCTGCACCTCCCGGTGTCCGCCCGCCTATCCTGGCACCAGGATAGCCGGAAGCTTATTCCCGTTCAAGTCTAGTGGTATATGAGCCGCCGAACGCCGCAGTTCAGCCGCGTCACACGACCCGCGAAGCGGAGCGTGTGACGTCGGCTGGAACTGCTTGTTAGGCCTCTTCCCGAAACTCATAGAGAACGTCCTCTTGCATCCGACCGAGGCTCTCTGCGGATACCTTAACGGGTTGACGACCTTGCAGCTCAATACGACCGTCGATGGAGCCGCTATACCAATGGAGCAGCAGGCCCACGAAAGAGGTATGGCCCAGCATGTCTTTCAGCAAGTCTTCCCAATCAGTTGCCTCCACGTTCGGCTTGGGCCTTGCTAGATGTTGAGCCTTTTGCTCTTTCCACCGAGTGATCTTTGCTTCACTCCAGCCTTTGCGGCGTAGCTTCGCCTCTTCGTCGTCCGCCGCACTCTTGCGCCGCTCGAGCTTAGATTCAAGACGCTCCAAAGCACCTAAGGTTGTCCCGCAGTCGCAGTGACTGGCAGTAGTGAGGAAGTAGTGCTCCCCGGGTTTTAGATGAGCTTCGACGCTCACATTCCGTTGGGGTCTCAGCGCACGCCCATGCTTGGCAGCGATCTCCGCTAGGACAGACTGGTTCGCGGAGCTAGGCAGAACTGCGGTGATGAAATGGCACATAGAGGCCCATGGTGCATGACATCAGAAGGAGTCAGGGCGATTTCGGCATTGTGAAGGGAAAAAGAAGGTTTGACTGGTTCACCAATCTCCGTATGATCGGGAGTGCTACCGCCCTGATCAACGGAGTTCCTGATGAACCAGTCCACTCCAGTATACGCCATGCGCTCGGCCGTCGAGACTCTCGAACCGTGGCTGACCACGCACCTTCCCAATCTCGACCCGGTTGCCCGCCGGCGCTTGATCCAGCTTGTGACCGGCATTCTGGAACAGCAATCGCTTCTGCTTAAGGCGATTGCCGCCGGCAGCATCTTCCAGGCGACGCCCGAGAGCAACTTCACCCAGGTTCAGCGCATCATTCGTGATACCCGCCTGACGCTCGACGAGGTGTATGACCCGTTCCTGAGCGAATTGCTGCCACACATCCCTGGTGACCACATCTACGTGACCTTGGACCAGACCAATCACGGCGGCGACTTCAATCTCGTCCTAGTCGGCTGGGCCACCGACGCCGTCAGCCTGCCACTCGGATTTCTGGTCTACGACACCGATGCTGCCTGGGCCGATGAGACACGCACGCTACTCCAGCGGCTGGAGATGCTACTCCCGACAGGGCGTACCATCACCCTCCTCGCTGACCGTGTCCATGCCGGCGACCCGTTCCTGTCCTGCCTCGACGAACTCGATTGGGGCTACGTCATTCGGCTCGCCGAAAACACCTTCATTAGGCTTGAACGGGAATAAACTTCCGGCTATCCTGGTGCCAGGATAGGCAGGTGGACACAGGAAGGTGCGGGATGCTGACATTCGACAGGGTGCGGAACAAGCCGACCGTCCTGCAGCAACTGACCGGTCTCAATCCCGAGGTGTTTGGCGACCTCCTGCCGGCGTTCCTCGAAGCGCTTGCCTATCACAATCAGCTCGCCGATGCCCAGCGTCCGACACCACGCAAGCGGCAGCCCGGTGGTGGTCGGAAGCCGCTGCTGCGCGACCCGGCCGACCGCCTGCTGTTCATCCTGTTCTACTTCCGCATCTACCCCGTCCAGCGCGTCCAGGCCTTCTTCTTCGGTATGAGCCAGACCCAGGCCTGCGACTGGGTGCATCGGATCACACCCGTCGTGAACAGGGCACTCGGTGCTGAGCAACACCTCCCCGAGCGCCGCCCGGCGCGACTGGTGTCGATCCTCCGGCAGTGCCCCGGGCTCGAGTTCATCATCGACGGCACCGAGCGTCCGAACCAGCGCCCCAAAGACAAGGACCGTCAGCAGCAGTACTACAGCGGCAAGAAGAAGCGCCACACGGTGAAGAACGTCGTGGTGGTGGAGAAGCGCACGCGCCGCATCCGGATGCTCAGCCGGACCACCGAGGGCAAGCGTAGCGACAAGCGGATCGCCGAGGATGAAGACTATCGCTTCCCCAAGGACAGCCGGCTCTGGTACGACCTCGGCTTTCAGGGCTATCGTCCACGTGGTGCCATCCCAATACACCCCATCAAGAAGCCACGCAACGGGGAACTGACACCCGGGCAGAAGCACCACAATCGGGCGATTGCCCACGGACGGGTTCGGGTCGAACACGCGATTGGCGGGGTCAAAGTCTTCCACATCACGCCAAGTACGTCTGGAACGGGGAGAGGGTGCAAGGCCCTACTTATCGTTACCCTCCATCAGTTTGCGCAGATTGAGGGGCCGCATGTCTGTCCAGTTCTCTTTAATGTAGGTTATACACTCTTCCTTTGTACCTGATCTTCCAGCATCAAACCAACCGAGGGGATTCTCCCGGTCTGCCGGCAAAATTGAAAACTGATTTTCCTGGTTAACCACGACCTTGTAGGTAGTTTCTTCCCCGCCCATACATCCTCCTTATATTGAGAAGCCTCTACCTAATTCCTTCGAGAAGCAGAGCGTCCTGTTCGTCTCACTTCCGTTTTTGGCTACACTGCCGTTAAGGCTTGTGTCATTCACTGCCGAGAAACGGAGTGATCAGCTGTAGCCACAACAGACGTTACTGCGTTCCTGCATCACTTTCAAGGAAGCAAATGCTTGAACGATGTAGCAGCTTGCGTGGTATTTAGTGCAGTTGGCGCATACTAAAATGCCTAGTTGGGATGCCCTTGCGCTCGCTGGCCCCCTCCTGGTCAGTCTTCGACCGGCGCAGCGTGACGATCATCCCCTCGGTAGTGGCCCATTAGCTACTGATGGCTGTGCTACAAGAAGTACCGACCTCATCCGTATCCCCTCTGGCACACCCGCCGTTCCCGGTCGTCGGGCTGGGCGCATCAGCCGGGGGCATCGGCGCGCTCCAGCGGTTTTTCGCCGCGATGCCTGACAACAACGGTATGGCATTTGTCGTCATCAGGCACCTGTCGCCGGATCACGCCAGCTCGCTGGCAGAGGTCCTGCAGCGCTCGACGGCGATGCCGGTCTGCCAGGTGACCGAGCCCGTGCGCGTGGTGCCGGAGACCGTCTACGTCATCCCGCCGACTAAGCAGCTCTTGATGGACGACGGGAAGATAGTCCTGACCGAGCTGGATCACACCTCCGGGCGCCGCGCCGCGATCGATCTCATCTTCCGGACGCTCGCCGAGACGCACACGACTCACGTCGCCTGCATCGTGCTGTCCGGGGCCGGCGCCGACGGCTCGGTCGGCATCACGCGCGCCAAGGAGGCGGGCGGCATCACCATCGCGCAAGATCCGCGCGAGGCCGAGCACGAGTCCATGCCGCGCAGCGCGATCAACACCGGCATGATCGATTTCGTGCTGCCGGTCGCGGAGATGCCCACGCAGCTGCTCGCGGTGTGGCACAATGCCCAGCACATCGCGCTGCCGTCAGGGGGTGGAGCGCCGGTGAAGGACGACCGTGACGCGGCCGAGGAGGCGCTGCGCGACGTGCTAGCCACGGTGCGCGAGCGGACCGGCCACGACTTCGCGCACTACAAGCGCCCGACTGCGCTCCGCCGTATCGCGCGCCGCATGCAGATCACCACCACACCGGATCTCCCCGCCTACCGTGACTACCTGAAGGCGCACTTGGAAGAAGTGACGCTCCTGCTCCGCGATCTGCTGATCAACGTCACCAACTTCTTCCGCGACCGCGCGGCCTTTGACACCCTCGCGGAAGAGGCCATCCCGCTGCTGTTCGCGGGAAAGGCGGTGGGCGACACGGTGCGCGTGTGGGTGGCCGGCTGCGCGAGCGGCGAGGAGGCCTACTCGCTGGCGATCCTGCTCCTGGAGTACGCCGTGCGTCTCTCCCACCCCCAGGTTTTCGCCACCGACATTGACGAGGGTGTGCTCCACGTCGCGCGCACGGGCAGCTACTCTGAAGCAATCGCAGCCGATGTGGCTCCTGATCGGCTGCGCCGTTTCTTCACACGGACTCTGGGCGGCTACTCCATCACGCCCGACGTACGTGATCGGGTGGTGTTCGCGACACACAACCTTATCGCCGATCCGCCCTTCTCGCGCCTCGACCTCGTCAGCTGCCGCAACGTGCTGAGCTATCTCAGCCGAACAGCGCAGGAACAGGTATTGGGGCTCTTCCGCTTCGCGCTCCGACCGAACGGCTTCCTCTTTCTGGGTGCTGGCGAAACGCCGGCCGGCGTCGGAGAGAGTTTCACTCCTGTTGTGGCGCAGCACCGCCTGTACCGCGTGAGTGAGCGAGCACCAGGTGTCGGGCCAACGCTTTCCCTGCGTCTCCCGGCGCGGGCGACTGGCGCACGGGTGCCCACGAACCGAGCGGTCGAGCGCGAGCAGATTGCGTTCAGCGCGCTGCACCAGCGCATGCTGGAGCGGTATGCGTCGCCGTCCGTGCTCGTGAACGCCGCGTACGAGGTCGTCCACCTGTCGGAGCGCGCCGGTCGCTTCGTCCAGCCGGCCGACGGTGCGCTCTCGTTCAATCTGCTCCGCCTGGTGCGGCCGGAGCTGCGCGCGGCGCTCAGCGCGGCGCTCGTCCAAGCATTTCAGACCGGCCGGCCTGTGACGACCCGATGGGTCCACCTCGGAGACACAGGCGAAGGTCTCACTGTGCGCGTGGTACCGGAGCGCGACACCACGACCGAGGCGTTGTTCGCGCTTGTGCTCTTCGACGAGGGCGCGGAGGGCGCGCCCGCAGCAGGCACGGCAGATACTGCGGCGGATGTCTTGCACCTTCAGCACCAGCTCGACACCGTGGTGGCTGAGCACAGCGTGGTGGAGGAGACGCTGCGGGCAACCAACGAGGAGCTGCTCGCCAGCAACGAGGAGCTGCGCGCCACCACCGAGGAGCTAGGGACCAGCAAGGAGGAGCTGCAGTCGATCAACGAGGAGCTGCTGACGGTCAACCAGGAGCTCAAGCATAAGGTCGACGAGGTCAGCCGGGCGCACAGCGACCTGCAGAATCTGATGACGTCCACAGCGATCGGGACGATCTTCGTCGACCGCGAGCTGCGCATCAAACGCTACACGCCCAGCGCCCAGGCCGTTATCAATCTGATCGCGACCGACGTGAACCGGCCGCTCGCGCACCTGACGCACCAGCTCGACTACGACCAGCTCCTCTCGGACGTGACGCGCGTGCTTGCCTTGCTGGCGCCGATCGAGCGCGAGGTGGCGAGCCGGGATGGCCGCTGGTACCTGCTGCGCATCCAGCCCTACCGCACCGAGACCGACCAGATCGACGGCGTGGTGCTGACGTTCGTCGACATCACGCAGCGCCGGGCGGCTGAGGTGGCCCTGCGCGCCAGCGAGGAGCGGCTGCGCCTGCTGATCGAGAGCGTGCAGGACTATGCCATCCTGACCGTCACGCCGGAGGGCCGGGTGGCGTACTGGAACACCGGCGCCGAGCGTATGTTTGGCTATGCCGAGGCTGAGATCGTTGGCCAGGACGCCGCGCGGCTTTTCGTGCCCGAGGACCGCGCGGCCGGTGTCCCCACGCAGGAGCTGCAGCAGGCCCTGAAGTTCGGGCGCGCAGAGGACGAGCGCTGGCATGTCCGGAAGGACGGCAGCCGCTTCTACGCCAGCGTGGTGATGACGCCGATACGTGACTCGACGGTGCGCGGCTTCGCTAAGGTGATGCGCGACCTGACCGCCCGCAAGCAGGTGGAGGAGGTGCTGCACCGTGCCCACGACGAGCTGGAGCGGCGCGCGCTGGAGCGCACCGAGGCGCTGGTCACCGCTCCGGAGCGGCAGGCGGAGCGTATCGTCCAGCTTCAGGACATCACGAACCAGCTCGACCGCGATATCCAGCGCCTGGCGCGCGAGCTACGGCCACGTGTACTGGATATGATGGGGCTGGTCCCGGCGCTCGAGGAGCACGTCACAAGCTGGTCGGAGCAGACCGGGGTCCAGGCACAGCTGGCGGTGACCGGTTATGAGCAGGCGCCGGTGTCGCCCGAGGTCGCGGCGGTGCTGTATCGGGTGGTGCAGGAGGCGCTCACGAACGTGCTGAAGCACGCCGGCGCGACAACTGTGGGTGTCGTGCTCCAGTGGCAGGCGGAGTGGGTGCAGATAACGGTAGAGGACAACGGCCGCGGCATACCGTCCGAGGTGCTGGTGTCACCTGCGACAGGCCGCCTAGGGCTGATGGGGATGCGCGAGCGGGTGGAGCTGCTGGGCGGCACGCTGGACATCGAGGCCGCGCCCGACAATGGCACCAGGCTCATCGTGCGCGTGCCACTGCCGCCCAGCGCTGCACCGCCACCTGGCGCGGGCGGCACGTGACAGCCGCTTCAGCCGATTGAGAAGCCGAGCGCGTGGAGCGGTGGTCGAGCGGCTGTGTCCCTGAGGTAGATCCCCTGGCGTGCGCTGCGGCAGGTATCACATGCAGGAGCGAGTGACCTACCCCCAGCGGGCCGCTGTGCTACACTGAGGCGGTTTCCGCCCGATACCCTGCGTTGTAAGGAGACTGACATGTCACCCACGCTGAACCAGCGCGTCCAGGCTACGATCGACGACCTCGTCGCGTCCGGCGAGGAGCTCGGCCTCCAAGTAGCCGCCTACGTAGACGGCCGGCTTGTCGTCGATGCCTGGGCCGGCCTGGCCGACGAGGCCACCGGGCGCCCGGTGGACGGCGAGACGCTGTTCACCTCGTGGTCGACCACCAAGGGGTTCGCCGCCACCTGCGTCCACATCCTGGCCGACCGCGGCCGCCTCTCGTACGACGCGCCGATCGCCACCTACTGGCCGGAGTTCGCTGCGGCCGGCAAGGAGGGTGTGACCGTCCGCCAGGCCCTCACGCACACCGCGGGTGTGCCGCAGATGCCGGCGGCCGTGACCCCCGAGATGATGGCCGACTGGGGCGCGATGTGCGCGGCGATCGCCTCGCACGAGCCGCTGTGGGAGCCGGGCACGCAGATCGGCTACCACGCCTACACGTTCGGCTGGATCCTGGGCGAGATCGTCCGCCGCGTCGACGGCCGTCCGATCGCGCAGTTCGCGCGCGAGGAGCTGTGCGCGCCGCTGGGGATCGAGGACTTCTACCTGGGGATCACCGGCCGTGCGGAGCCGCGTGTGGCGCCGCTGCGGAGCGCGCTGCCGCCGGAGGATATGCCGGAGATGGCGCGCCGGATCGCCCCGCTGCAGGTGTCGACCGCTGAGGTATTCAATCGGCCTGATGTGCGCCGCGCGTCCATCCCGGGCGCGGGCGGGATCATGTCGGCCCGCGCGGTGGCCCGCCACTACGCGATGCTCGCGGGGTACGGCGAGCTGGATGGGGTGCGCCTGCTGTCGTCCGGGCGGATCGACATCATCCGGGCCTGTCAGACCGAGGGGCTGCCGGAGCTGTTCGGCGGGAAGGTTGCGATGGGGTTGGGCTACTGGCTGGGCGGCGACCCTGCCGGGGGCCGGGACGCGGCGATGGGGCGACCGGGGGCTTTTGGGCACGGCGGGCACGGCGGGTCGCTCGGGTTCGCCGACCCGGAGCGGCGGCTGGCCTTCGGCCTGACGAAGAACCGCCTGCGCGCCTGGGCCGAGCCGACGCAGACGACTTCCTACCGGGTGGCGGAGGTGATCCGCCGGCACCTTGACAGCGGCGAGCCGCTGTAGCGCTCCTCAGAGCCGCGCCGGATCGATGCGCCGGAGGCGCTGATGCTCGCCGAGCAGCACCGGGTTGTCGGGGCGGCGGGGGGAGCAGGGCGATGTTGCCCCGCTATCTCCCGCCGCGGCGCGCCCGCGCGAAGAACATGGCGGCCAGCGCCAGGCACAGCCCTGTGCCCAGGATAATGCGGTCGTTGGTCAGCGCCAGCACCAGCGCAAGCAGCCCGAGCGCGAGGAAGATACCCCCGAGCACCCAGTCCCGCCGTGGTCCCTGCATAGTCCTCTCTCTCTCCAGGTGTCGGGAAAGTACCTGACACGCACGCTCACTTATTCCTACGGGCTGGCACGCCCAGTGCACTAGTCTCCTTGCTTCCTGAACGGTTGGTCATATTGACCGCTCGGCCCGTACAGCGAACAGGAGACGGCTATGCAGGATCGACAACTGATCATCCTGGCCGATGATCTGCTTGATATGCGCGAGATGCTCAACGATCTGCTGACGGACGAAGGGTACGACGTAGTCTGCTGCTCGGCCGGAGTGCTGGCCTTCGAGCTGGCCCGCCGTCTCCCGCCGGACCTCATTATCCTCGACTTGCAGATGGAGAGCCGCGATGCGGGGGTCCAGGCGCTGCGCCAGATGCGGAGCAACCCCGCCACGGTCCGCGTCCCGGCGCTCGTGTACTCCACGGACGAGGAGCGCCTGCGCGATCATGCGGCCGATATCGCGGCGTGTGACAGCGTCGCGCTGCGCGGGACGTTTCGGATCGACACGCTGCTCGAGCAGGTCCGCTCGCTGATCGGTCCGCACGAGCGTGCGGTGGGCTAGCGGGGGACCCCGCTAGCCGCAGAGCGCACCGCGATCGTCCTACAGCGGTGATGGAATAATCGCGCCTTCTCGCTGCTCGTGCGCGGCTTCATGATGCCACAGTCTGTAGCATTTCGCTAGAGCTCTGTGGCTCAGCTTGGGGGGCGGGCCAGCATATACCACGTGTCCTTCGGCCAGGTGAAGAAGAAGGTCGTACCCTGTCCCTCGGTGGACTCGAGCCACACCCGGCCTCGCCGGTACTCGACGATCTTTTTGATCAGCGCGAGGCCCAGCCCGCTGCCCTCCACCTTGTCGCGCGAGGCCAGCGTCTGGAAGATGCCGAAGATGCGGCCGTGATACTGCGGCGGGATGCCGGGCCCGTCGTCGGTCACGGCGAACTCGTAGGACGTGCCGTGGTCACGGTAGCTCACGCGCACGCGCACCGCCGGGCCGGCGTGCTTGAGCGCGTTGCCGATCAGGTTCTGGAACACCTGCTGGAGCGGCAGGCGCTCGGTGGTGAGCGTGGGCATGTCCGGCGCTACCTCCACCGTCGCGCTCTCCGGCGGCGCCAGCAGATCCACCACGTCGGCCACGAGCTGCCCCACGTCCACGCGCTCGGGCTGCACGGCCACGCGCCCCACGCGCGAGTACTGGAGGATGCCGTCGATCAGCCCCTCCATGCGGTTCACCCGGCCGCGCAGCAGCTCCAGATGCTGGCGCACCTCCGGCGTCACCGCCTCGTCCAGGTCCTCCTCGACCCACTGCGCCAGGTTGGCGATGCCGCGCAGCGGGGCCTTCAGGTCGTGTGAGGTGACGTAGGCGAACTGGTCGAGCTCGCGGTTGCGGTTTTCCAGCGCCTCGGCCACCCGCGCCAGCTCCTCGCTGCGCTCGCGGTAGCGCTGCTCGCTCTCGCGCATCGCCTCCTCGGCGCGCTTGCGCTCGGTGATGTCGCGCACCACCGCCACGAAGCGCCCGTCCTGGCCCTCCGGCCGCACGTACTGCAGCGCGATCTCCACCGGCACGTCGTGGCCGTCTTTGTGGCGGTGGATGGTGGTGAAGGTGTGCAGGCTGCGCTCGCCGGCGAGCAGCGGAGCTACCATCTCGCGGAAGCGGGCCTCATCGAACTCGGGCTTGATGTCGAGCGGGGTCATCCGCAGCAGCTCCTCGTGCGTGTAGCCCACCTGGTCCACCGCCCCCTGGTTGACGTAGAAGAACTGGAACGTCTCCGGATCGAACATGAACACGCAGTCGGCCGTCCAGTCCAGCGTGGCGCGGAACTGGTGCAGCTCGCGGTAGAGCTCGGCGTTGTCCACCGCCACCGCCGCCCGGCGCGCCAGGTCCTCGGCCAGCTCCAGGTCGCTCCGTGAGAAGAGGCGGCCCGACTCGGCGGCGACCAGGGAGATCGCGCCGAGCGTGCGGCCGCGCGTCACCAGCGGTACGACCATCGAGGAGCGCAGCCCCAGGCTGAGCGTGATCTCCCGCAGCTCCGGGTCTTTCACCACGGTGCGGATCAGCTCCTCGGGGATCTCGGAGATCATCTCGGACTTGCCGGTGCGCAGCACGTTGGCGACGCCGGTGGGCGCGCTCGAGTTGAATGGGTAGCGCCGGTTGAGCTCCCAGGCCAGCGTGACTTTGCTCGGGTCCACGTGCGCCACGGCCAGCCGGCGCAGCTGGCCGTCGGCCTCGCAGATGTCCACCGCGCACCAGTCCGCGATATGCGGCACGGCCAGCTGGGCGACGCGCGCCAGCGTCTCCTCGTAGTCCAGCGTGTCGGCCAGCAGGGCGCTGGCCTCGCCCAGGAACCGCTGCGCCTCGCTGGCGCGCTTCTGGTCGTCGATGTCGGTGCAGGTGCCGACCCACTCGACGATCTCGCCTCCGGGGGCGCGTACGGGCGACGCCCGGCCGATGAACCAGCGGTAGGCGCCGTCGTGGCTGCGGAAGCGGTACTCGATCTCGTAGCTCTCGCCGTGGCCCCAGGCGCGCTGCCAGCGCTCGAGCGTCCGCTCCTTGTCGTCGGGGTGGAGCGCGTTGGTGAAGCCGAAGCCGAGCGAGTCGGCCTCGCTGAGCCCGGTATACTCGTACCAGCGGCGGTTATAGTAGTAGTGCCAGCCGTTCGCGTCGGTGGCCCACATGATCTGCGGCATCGCGTCGATCAGCGTGCGGTACCCCGCGTCGGACGCGCGGCGCTCCGGGAGGCGGGAGGTTTCGAGCATAGATGTTCTCTGTACACACGGTTCGGATACGCTACAATGCCGGCAAGAAGTGTGCCAGAAGGAGGGCGCTATGCGTGTCGAGGACCTGGAGACGCCGGTGGCGGTGGTGGACCTGGTCCGGCTTGAGGCGAATATCGTGCGGCTGCAGTCCTACCTGGATGAGCACCGCATCGCCAACCGGCCACACATCAAGACGCACAAGATCCCTGAGATCGCGCACATGCAGCTCGACGCCGGGGCGGTGGGCGTGACGTGCCAGAAGCTCGGCGAGGCCGAGGTCATGGCCCAGGCGGGCGTGAAGGACATCCTGATCACCTACAACCTGCTGGGCGCCGCCCGCCTCGAGCGGCTGGTGCGCCTCTGCCGCCGCGCGCGGGTGAGCGTCACGGCCGACTCGGCCACCACGGTGCGCGGGCTGAGTGCGGCGATCGACGCGGCCGGCCTGGCGCTCGAGGTGCTGGTGGAGTGCGACACGGGAGGCGGGCGGGCGGGGGTGCAGTCGCCCGAGGAGGCGGCCGATCTGGCGCGCCTGATCGCGTCCTCGCCGGGGCTGCGCTTCGGCGGGCTCATGACCTACCCGAGCGGTCCGCGCACCGACCCGTTCGTACGAGAGACGCGGGCGCTGCTCGAGCCGCACGGGGTCGCGCTGGAGCGCGTGAGCGGCGGGGGCTCGCCGGGGATGTGGCAGGCCCATGCGTGCCGCGAGGTCACCGAGCACCGCGCCGGCACCTATGTCTACGGCGATCGGAACATGGTGGCGAGCGGGGCGATGCGCCTGGAGGAGTGCGCTCTCACCGTCCACTGCACGGTGGTGAGCCGGCCCACGGCCACGCGCGGCATTCTGGACGGCGGCAGCAAGACCTTCTCATCCGACGTGTTCCGCGTGGAGGGCCACGGGCTGATCCTGGAGTACCCCGAGGCGTCGTTCTACGGGCTGTCGGAGGAGCACGGCCACGTGGACTTCACGGCCTGCGCGCGGCGCCCGGAGGTGGGCGAGCGGGTGACGGTGGTGCCGAACCACGCGTGTGTGGTGAGCAACCTGTTCAGCGAGGTGGTGGGCGTGCGGGACGGCGAGGTGGCGGTGATCTGGCCGGTGGCGGCGCGCGGGATGCTGACATAGTGCAGGGGCGCGGCGTCGGTCGTCGTCACCCGCTATGGCGCGTACCCGAGCGCGCGCAGCAGCTCGCCGCCGGTGAGCCCCTCGGCGAGCCTGTCCTGGGCGTCGGCGAGCTTGAACTGCAGCCCCTTGCGCTCCTGTCCCGCCGCGAAGATCAGGCGGGCCTCCGGCATCGGACCGGGCGTCTCACCGATACCGGCCAGCGCCGCGACGACCTGGGCCGCCAGCGTCCCGAGCGCATCCTGGTCGGCGAGGTCGGTCACCGGGAGCTCGACCTCGACCGTGGTGCCCATGGGCAGGAACTCGCGCACCGCGCCGCTCTGCGGGTCGACGCAGTTCTCGCCGTAGACGCTGGCGCGCACAGCGGTGGCCCTCACCCCGGCGGCGGTGAGCGCGGCCTGGGCCTTCTCCGGCACGCCTGGCGCGTCGGCGCTGGCCCAGGTGTAACCGCACGGGGCGTTCGCCGCAGCCTCCGGCGAGGGGGTGACGGTGGGCGGCGCGGGGGTCTCAGTGGGCGCGGCGGTGGGTGGCCGCTGAGCTGCATCTCCCGAGGCAGGTGCGGCTGGGACCGCTGATGCGGGTGCGGCGGGACCCTGCGCTCCGCACGCGGCCAGGAGGAGTAGCAGCGCCAGCAGGGTTACGTTCAGCCCGCGTCGCATGCTCAGCGCTCCTCCCAGTCCCGCTGCGCCTGCTCGTACGCCTCGGGAGTGCCGATGTCCAGCAGGTAGCCCGAGAGCGGGCGCCCGTACACCGGCGCGCCCGCGCGCAGCAGCGCCGGGATGATATCGTGGCCGAAGTCGCTGGCGCCGGGCGGGATGCGCGCCGCGACCTCGGGCTCGCAGACGTACACACCGGCGTTGGCCGTGTCGCCGCCGTCCCAGGCGCGCGGCTTCTCAACGAAGCGCAGCACCCGGCCGTCGGCGCCCGTCTCGATCATGCCCTGCGAGTGGGGCGTGGCGGTGCGCTTGAGCGCCAGCGTCATCAGCGCGCCGCGCTCACGGTGGAAGCCGATCAGGTCTTCCAGGTCCAGGTCCAGCAGCAGGTCGCCGTAGATCACCAGGAAGGGCTGGTCGAAGAAGCCGGGGAAGCCGTGAACTGCGCCGGCGGTGCCGCGCAGCTCCCGCTCCTCCGCGTAGCGCAGCCGCATGTCGAAGGCCGAGCCATCGCCCAGGCCGGCGCGCACGACCGCGGGCAGGTGGTGCAGGTTGAGCGCCGCCTCGGTCACGCCGTAGCGCCGCAGCCAGGCGAGGGTCCAGGCGAGCAGGGGCTGGCCGGCCACCGGCAGCATCGGCTTGGGGCAGGCGTCGGTCAGGGGGCGCAGGCGGGTGCCGGCCCCCGCCGCCAGGACCAGGGCTTTCACTTCCACGTCTTTCGCAGCACGCGCAGCCAGTTCTCGTAGGCCAGCTTGCGCAGCGAGTTGTCGTCGTAGCCGGCGCGGCGCAGCGCCTCTACAAGGCGCGGCAGCCCCGACGCATCGCCGATCGCCTGCGGGATCGTGGCGCCGTCGAAGTCCGAGCCCAGGCCGACGCGCTCGATCCCCAGCCGCTCGACGAGGTAGTCGATGTGCTCGACCATCGTCTCGATCGGGGTGTCGGGGTCCTGCGCGCCGTCTTGTCGCAGGAACACCACGGCGAAGTTCAGCCCCACCATCCCGTCCGACTCGCGGATCGCGTCGAGCTGCTTGTCGGTGAGGTTGCGGGTGGTGCTGCAGAGCGCGTGGACGTTGGAGTGGGTGGCCACCAGCGGCGCGTCGCTGAGCCGCGCCACGTCCCAGAACCCCTGCTCGTTGAGGTGCGAGAGGTCCAGCATGATGCCGAGTCGGTTGCAGGCGCGCACCAGCTCGCGTCCGGCGTCGGTGAGCCCGGGGCCGGTGTCGGGGGAGGCGCCGAAGCGGAAGGGCACGCCCTCGGCGAAGGCGTTGGCGCGGCTCCAGACCAGCCCGAGCGAGCGCAGGCCGGCGCGGTGGAACACCTCGAGCGCGTCCAGGCCGGGGTCGATCGGGTCGGCGCCCTCGAAGTGTAAGATGGCGGCCATTGTTCCGGACGCGATGCACTGCTCGAGCTCGTCGGTGGCGCGCACGACCTTGAGCTGGCCGGCGGACTCGGACTCGAGCCGGAGGAGCGTGGCGGTCATGCCCATCGCCACGCGCTGCGCGTAGGCCAGCCCGAGCGGCGGCGGCAGCACGTCCCACTGCTCAGGCTGCGGCACAGAGGGGTCGGCCGGGACGTACACGGCGAAGAAGCCGCCGGCCAGGCCGCCCTCTCTGGCGCGCGGGAGGTCGATGTGGCCCAGGCCGCGCTCGAGGAACGAGTCTGCGCCCGGCGCCGCGCCGTAGAGGCGGAGGAGCGTATCGTTGTGTCCGTCGAAGATCGGGAGGCTGGCCACGGCGCACTCGCTTTCTTGGCTGGTTGCGGTGAGTCTATTCTACACCAGCCTGCGAGGGTCGCTATGCCAGCCGTAGGTTCGGCACCACATCCAGGTCCCAACCGTCCTGGCGGCCGTCCGCAAAGCGGTAGAACGCGGCGGCGGCGATCATGGCGGCGTTGTCGGTGCAGAGGCTGAGCGCCGGCACACGCACCGGCACCGGCGAGCGCCGCACGAGTTCCTCGCGCAGGCGCGCGTTGGCGGCAACCCCGCCGGCAAGCAGCACCTCGGTGGCGCCGTGCGCGCGCGCCGCGTCCGCCGCCTTCGTCACCAGCACGTCCACCACCGACTCCTGGAAGGCGAAGGCCAGCTGCGCGACGAAGCGGTCCTGGGGGGCGGACGAAGGACCTGCGACCACGGACGAAGGCGTGCTCGTGCTGGCTTCGGAGCTGGTAGGAGTGGCGGGCGCACTCTGGTCCTTCGTCCTTGGTCTGTGATCGGTCGTGGGTCGTCGGTCGTCGGCCCTGCGCCGGTCATCGCGCCGTGGGAGGCTCGCCTCGCGGTTCTGGCGCTCCTGCACCTGGTGCAGCACGGCCGTCTTCAGCCCGCTGAACGAGAAATCGTAGCTGTCGCGCAGCCAGGCGCGCGGGAGCGTGACGCCGCCCGGGGCGCTCGCGGCCGCCTGCTGAATGGCCGGGCCACCGGGGAAGCCCAGGCCCATAATGCGCGCCGCCTTGTCGAACGCCTCGCCGGCCGCGTCGTCGCGCGTCTGACCGAGCAGCCGGTAGCGGCCGTGGCCCTCGAGCAGCGCCAGCAGCGTGTGCCCGCCCGACACCACCAGGGCGATGAGGGGGAACTGCGGGGGGGCGACCACCGACCGCTGACCAGCGGCCACCGCGCCGACGGCGTCGGTCGTCGTTTGTCCTTCGTCCGGCGCCAGCCAGTTCGCGTAGATGTGGGCCTCGATGTGGTTCACCCCGACGAACGGCAGGTCACGCATCCAGGCCATGGCTTTGGCGGCGTTGAGCCCGGTGAGCAGGGCGCCAGAGAGCCCTGGCCCGTAGGTGGCCGCCACCGCGTGGACGTCGGCCCAGCCGCCTGGGAGTGCTGCGAGCGCCTCGCGCACCACCGCGTCGAGCGCGAGCATATGCTGCCGCGAGGCGACCTCGGGCACGATTCCGCCGTAGCGGCGGTGCTCGTCGATCTGCGTGGCGACGACGTTGGAGAGCACGGTGCGGCCGCCGCGTACCACCGCGGCAGCAGTCTCATCACACGAGGTCTCTATGGCAAGGATGGTACAATCGGGGGGAAGCGCGAGCTCAGCCATGCGAGTCTCTATCTCTACTCGAACGGATGCACAACTGTGCCGTATTGTACCACGCGACCTTGGTGCCGACCCCGGCGGCCATCACGTCTCCAGCTATGACGGTTACATTACAAAGGTCGATGCTGCTATTGTGCGCTAGTATCAGCTAAATCAGTGTTCTTCCGCGCGCTCGTGAGGCTCCTCTCAGCCTGATGTCAGACGCCTCTCACCGAAGCGCTTGCGGCCCGTTCTACTATAGAACTGTAGACAGTCACGTTTCCTGCAAGGAGCCCTGCTCATGCGCGCCCGATCCCGCTACACCGCCGCCGGCATTGCCCTGTGCATCTTCCTGACCGCGCTGCTGGCGGCCTTCGTTCGGCCAAGCATGGGTCAGCAGGCGGCCGGCGACCTCCAGCCCGACCAAGTGGTGCTGGTGCTGGAGAAGAGCGCCGAGCTCAGCGCTGACGCCGAGCACCTCTGGCCGCCCACGGCGGCGGCCCAGCCCTTCAGCCACATCCTGATCCGCCGCGAGGCCAGCGTTCCCCCCGGCGCCTCGCTCGCGCTGTTCGTGCGCGCCTCGGTAGATGGCGCCGCGTGGAGCCACTGGGAGGAGGTCGTCGCCAATGACGACCTCTATGTGCCCGAGGATGGCCCGGACGTGCTCTGGAGCCAGATCGTGGACGTGGGCGCCATGGCACACCTCTACCAGGTGCGCGCCGTGGTCACTCCCTCGCCGGAGGGGGGCCTCCCCGAGCTGCGGCGCGTCGAGGTGAACACCGTCGACGCCCTGAGCGGCCCCGACATCCCCGCCGATATGCCGCGCCTGTCCGCCACCGAGAAGCTGGCCGGCAAGCCCGCCGTGGTCTCGCGCACGCAGTGGGGCAGCCCGGACGGGCAGAGCAGCCGGGCGACGGTGAAGTACGCCGCCACCACCCACATCGTCGTCCACCACACCGCCGACAGCAGCACGCTCCTGCCGGGGCAGACGAGCTGGGCGGCGCGGGTGCGTGCGATCTGGTCCTTCCACGCGATCACCCGTGGCTGGGGCGACATTGGCTACAACTACCTGATCGACCCCAACGGCGTGATCTACGAGGGGCGCGCCGGCGGCGACGACGCAGTGGGCTTCCATGACACTGGCAACTTCGGCTCGATGGGCGTAGCGATGCTCGGCACCTACACAAGCGCGGCGCCCGCACAGGCCACGCTCGACTCGCTGGTGCGCCTTATGGCCTGGAAGGCAGATCAGAAGGACATCGACCCGAACGGCCGCTCGTACTACCGCGGCTGCGATATCTCGAGCCGCTGCAAGCCGTTCAACGCGGACGCGGTGGTGCCGAACATCGCCGGGCATCGCCAGGTGACCCCTGGCCACACCACCTGCCCGGGCGATGCGACGATGGCGCTCCTGCCGGGGCTGCGCGAGCGGGTGCGGCAGCTGATGGAGAGCGCCACGCCCGTGCCTGATGGCGTGGAGGTGGATGAGCTCGATGCTGGCTTTGCTCGCAGCAATGCTCAGTGGTACGAGGCAGCGTGTGGCATGGCCGGCCACGCCTTCTACACCTTCGCCACGAATCTAGCGGCGGAGAGCACCAACAGCGCCACCTGGCGGCCGAACCTCGCCGCGACGGGCCGCTACCGGGTCTACGCCTATGTGCCGCGTGGCTGTGGCCCGACACAGGTCACCGAGCGGGCTGTCTACCGCATCGCTCACGCCGGGGGCACCTCCGAGCGCGCGGTGAATCAGGCGGCATCCGACGGCTGGGTGGACCTTGGCGCCTACACCTTCAATGCCGGCACCGGCGGCGCGGCGGAGCTGAAGGACCTGACGGGCGAGCCGTTGAGCGCCTGGCGCGGTATTATCTTCGACACAGTGAAGTGGGTGCGCGAGGACGCCGAGGCGAGCGTCCGGCTGGTCGATGTCACCTACGACCGCACTACCCTGGTAGTCGGCGAGCTGCTCAAGGTGACCTTTACCGTCGAGAATACCGGCCCGTCGACGCTGTACGGGCAGCAGCCACAGGCCAATATCGGCACTTCGGGCGACCCAGGCTCCGTGGAGGCGGTGCACGTCTACGGGCAAGGGCAGTGTTTCGCCGGCGACTCGTCCGGTGAGACCCCGGCATTCCCGAAGGAGACCAGCCGGGTGCGCCTGACCCTGGGGATGGCCGGTTGGGATACGGCGAACGTCGGGCGCTGCGCCGGGGCAACGTCGGACTACCCGTGGCGCTGGGGGTTGAACGAGCCGCTCGAGCCGGGGCAGCGTCAGACGGTAGTGGGGTACGTGCGGATGACATCGCCGGGGGTCTACCGGCTCCAGGCCGGCGTGGTCCAGGAGTACGTAGGCTACCAGGTGGAGGGCGCGGCGCTGCGTGAGATCACCGTGCTGAGCCAGCAGTTCATACCGATCGCACAGCGCTAGAGCGTGAGGCTGACTTCTGCCACAGTGCGCACAGAGGGCACAGAGGCTGACGAAAGCTGTCTCTGTGCCCTCTGTGCGCGTTGTGGCTACAACCTCGTTGTTCGCTGCGCTACGCCCAGGCGGCGTGTATCAGGCGCTGGACCTCCTGGATAGCGGCGTAGCATGCGCGCTGCGTATGCGCGGAGAGGCCCTCGCCGAGGGCCAGCTCGTGGGCAGGCACGCTGACGATCCAGGCCTGCGGGCGGTGGCCGTAGACGCTCTCCGACAGCTCGAGCAGCCACTCCGGCGAGCTGGTGTGGTTCATACGCAGCGGGCCGACGTCGTGGAGCGGATGGACGAGGACGCCGCTCCCGCCCCGCTGGGCGTCTACGAAGATCGCTGTGTGGACCTCCGCCAGCTGAGCGGCCAGCTCGGGCGTAAGCTGGTGTACGGCTAGTGTCCTTACACCGTACATCCCGATCGACCCGATCGCCTCGGCTACCCAGCGCCCCGCTCCGTCGTCCCTCCGCAGGTCACTGCCGTAGCCGACAACGAGCGCCGCGTGGCGCTGGCTGAGGGCGACAAGCGGCTCGCCCCAGGCTTCAGCATTCCATCCCGCCTGATCTTTGCTTCGATCCGTCACCTGCTTACCTCATCGAGCACTGCCCCGTCTGAACCGAGCAGCGTGACCACCATCGGCATCTCGCCTAGTGCGTGCGTCGCGCAGCTGAGGCACGGGTCGTAGGCGCGCACGCCGGCCTCAATCCGGTTGAGCGCCCCTTCTGAGATGTATCCCTTCATGATACACCCTTGCGCGATTTGTGCCACGGTCTTGTTCATCGCCAGGTTATTCTGGCCACTTGCGATGACGAGGTTGAGACTTTTTATCAGCCCGTGCTCGTCCACCGTGTAGTGGTGGAACAGTGTGCCGCGCGGCGCCTCGCTCACTCCCACGCCCTCGAGCCGGTTGACCTCCGAGCGCGCCCGGATCATGCTGCCCGCACCGCTGATGTCTGGGTCGTCGAGCAGCAGCTCGATGCGCTCCAGCGCCGCCAGGATCTCGATCAGGCGCGCGTAGTGGTAGAAGAAGGACGACGTGACCGCGCCTGCGCCGAGCTCGCGGAACAGGCGAAGCTCGGCGTCGGCGAGCGGCGTGCCCATGTGGCTGCAGACGTTGAGGCGCGCCAGCGGACCCACGCGGTAGATGCCCGCGGGGTAGCCGCGCGGGCGGAAGTAGGGGAACTTCATGTAGGACCAGGGCTCGCTCTGCTCGGCGATCAGCTCCTGGTAGCGCTGGGGCGGGATATCGGCCACGATGCGCCCGGCTTCATCCACGAAGCGCAGGCTGCCGTCGTGGTGCTCCCACGAGCCGTCGGGGGCGACGAGCGCCATGAAGAGCGAGGGGAAGTCGCCGAAGGCCCGCGCCTCATCGCGGTAGTTTCCGATCAGGCCCTTGAAGCGCTCGATCGCCGCGAGCGCGGTCGCGCGGGCCTCGGGCAGACGAGCGCGGGCGGCGTCGCGGGGCTCTGGCGCGAGGGCGGAGCGTACGCCGCCGGGCACAGCCCACGCCGGGTGGACCTTGCGCCCGCCGAGAGCCTCGATGATCTGCTGGCCGAGCTGGCGCAGCCGGATGCCGCCGCGCGCCAGCTCCGGCTCGGCGGCCGCGAGCCCCAGGATGTTGCGGCGGGCCGGGTCGGCGTCCATGCCGAGCAGCAGGTCAGGTGCGCTGAGGTGGAAGAAGCTGAGCGCGTGCGATTGGACGATCTGGGCCAGGTTCATGAGGCGGCGCAGCTTCTGGGCGGCGGGCGGCACATCCACCGCGAGGATCTGGTCCCCGGCGCGGGCCGAGGCGAGCACGTGGCTCACCGGGCAGATGCCGCAGATGCGCGCGGTGATGCCGGCCATCTCCCAGAGCGGCCGGCCGACGCAGAACTGCTCGAAGCCGCGGAACTCGGTGATGTGCAGCCGCGCCTCTGCCACGCGGCCGGCGTCGTCGAGGTGCAGGGTGATCTTGGCGTGGCCCTCGATGCGGCTCACCGGGTCGATCGTGATGCGCTGGGACATGGCCACCTCGCTTGTTTCTACCCAAACCGAGCGGCGATGGGCGGCGCCTCGCCCGCCAGGAGCGCCTCGAGCGCAGCGCGGATGCGCGGCGCGGGCGGCGGGCAGCCGGGCAGGAAGAGGTCCACCGGCACCACCGCGTGCACGGGGAGGACACGCTCGAGCAGCGGCGGGACGATGCCGGGCGCGTCAGGGAGCGGACCCGAGGCGGCGTAGACGCGCTGCAGGATCGCCTCTGGCGGCCCGAGCGGGTTGCGCAGCGCCGTCACGTTGCCGGTCACGGCGCAGTCGCCGAGCGCCACGAGCACGCGGGTGCGGGCACGGACCGTGTGGATCATCTCCAGGTGGTCGGTGTTGGCCACCGCACCCTCCACCAGCGCCAGGTCCACGCCCTCCGGGTACACTTTGATGTCGGTGAGCGGGCTGTAGACTAGCTCCACCCGCGCGGCGAGCTCAAGGAGCCACTCGTCCACGTCGAGGAGCGACATGTGGCAGCCGGAGCAGCCGCCGAGCCAGACTGTGGCTAGTTTCAGCAGTGGCATGGTCAACCACCTTCAGGGAGTGCAACCCTGTCTCTCATCACATCTGAGTCTGTTCCCCAAACTCCCACTCTGCGCTGACGCGCGTGGACGAGGGCCTACCGGCGCTCGCGGGCGCTCACGATCTCAGCGATCCGGCCGCGGTCGCGCCGTATCTCGGCCACCGAGGCGCCGCGCTGGAAGATCGCGCCGGTGGGGCAGGCGATGACGCACTTCCCGCAGCCGGTGCAGGTGGCGGCTTCGCCCCAGGGCTGACACAGGTCGGTGATCACGCGCGAGGCCACGCCGCGTCCGGCCACGTCCCAGGTGTGCACGCCCTCGACCTCATCGCAGGCGCGGACGCAGCGGGTGCAGAGCACGCACCGGTTATGGTCGATGCCGAAGCGCTCGTGGGTGATGTCCACCATGCAGGACGGGTGCATGTAGGCGTAGCGGACGTGGTCTATGCCCAGGTCGGCCGCGAGGTCCTGGAGCTCGCAGTGGCCGTTCGCCACGCAGACCGCGCAGACGTGGTTGCGCTCGGCCAGGAGCAGCTCGACGATCATGCGGCGGTAGGCGCGCAGCTGCGGCGTGTCGGTGCGCACCTCCATGCCCTCGGCGGGCACGGCGACGCAGGCGGGTACCAGCCGGCCCGAGCCCGCGACCTCCACGAGGCAGAGGCGGCAGGCGCCCACGTCGGAGAGCCCGTCGAGGTGGCAGAGGGTCGGGATGGCGATGCCGGCCTCGCGGGCGGCCTCGAGGAGCGTCTGACCATCCGCCGCGCTCACGGCCTGCCCGTCGATTGTCAGTGTTTTTACAGGCATAACTGGCTCCGGAATCACGGCTGAAGCAGCGCCTCGTACTCCTCCGGGAAGTAGCGCAGTGTGCTCAGCACCGGGTTGGGCGCGCTCTGGCCGAGGCCGCAGAGGCTCGTGCGGCGCACCAGGTCGCAGAGCTCCCGGAGCTGGACCAGGTCCGCGCGCGTGCCGCGGCCGGCGTGGATCGTGGTGAGCAGGCGGAGCATCTGCGCGGTGCCGGCCCGGCAGGGCACGCACTTGCCGCACGACTCGTTGGCACAGAACTCCATGAAGTAGCGCGCGAAGTCCACCATGCTGCTGGCGTCGTCCACCGCGATCATGCCGCCCGAGCCCATGATCGAGCCGGCCTGCTGGAGCGAGTCGTAGTCCACCGGCGTGTCGAACAGCGCGGCTGGGATGCAGCCGCCGGAGGGGCCACCGGTCTGGACCGCCTTGATCGCGCCCTGGGGGGCGCCGCCGCCCATCTCCTCCACGATCGTGCGGATGGTGGTGCCCATCGGCACTTCGATCAGGCCGGTGTTGCGGATCGTGCCGGCCAGCGCGAAGACCTTGGTGCCCTTGCTCTTCTCGGTGCCGATGGCGGCGAACCACTCGGGGCCCTCGCGCACGATCGGGACGATGTTGGCGAAGGTCTCGACGTTGTTGATCAGCGTGGGGCAGCCCCACAGGCCGGACTCCGCGGGGTAGGGCGGGCGGGGGCGCGGGGTGCCGCGGCGGCCCTCGATCGAGGCCATCAGCGCGGTCTCCTCGCCGCAGACGAAGGCGCCGGCGCCGATGCGGACGTCCACGCGGAAGTCGAAGGCCGAGTCGCAGATCGCGCTGCCGAGCAGGCCGTGCTGGCGGGCCTGGCGGATGGCGATCTCCAGCCGGCGGATAGCGAGCGGGTACTCGCCGCGGATGTAGGCGAAGCCCTGCGAGGCGCCCACGGCGTAGGCGGCGATCGCCATCCCCTCGAGGATGCGGTGCGGGTCGCTCTCGAGGACGCTGCGGTCCATGAACGCGCCGGGGTCGCCCTCGTCACCGTTGCAGACGACGTACTTTTGGGCTCCCTGGGCCTTGGCCACGGTGGCCCACTTCAGGCCGGCGGGGAACCCGGCGCCGCCGCGGCCGCGCAGCCCGCTGTGGGTGACGGCGTCGAGCACCTGCGTGGGGGTCAGCTCGTGGAGGGCGTGGTGGAGGGCGCGGTAGCCGCCGACCGCGATGTAGGACTCGATGCGCTCGGGCTCCACGAGGCCGCAGTGCTCGAGCACCACCGCGCGCTGGCGGCTGAAGAACGGCGCGCGCGGGTCGAGCCGGGCGGGCGCTGTGATTGTGCCCTTGACCGGGATGCCGCCGTCGAGCCCGGCCACGATCGCCGGGGCGTCTTCGGGCGCTACCTGGCCGTACAGTGGGCCGTCGGGATCCACCTGCACCAGCGGCCCCTGGCTGCACAGGCGCATGCAGCCGACGCCGCAGACCTGGACGTGGTCGTCGATGCTGGCGGAGACCACGGCCTGCTCGAGTCGCTGGCGCACGGCCTGGGCGCCGGCGGAGAGGCAGCCGGCGGCAGTGCAGCAGCGGATCTGGACCGGCTTGCGGGAGCGCCGCTCCCAATCGGCGATCTTTTGGAGCTCCGCGAGGTCCATGGTGTGCTCCTGTGTTTGGGTGTGCGAGGGGGGCACCGGCCCCCGCTCGCGCTCCCCCCGTCGGAGGGACGCCTGCGCCGCAGCCGAACCACTCCCGCAAGTGGTGCTTGTACCAGACCGAGATCCCGGTGATGCGAGACCGCTCCCCTTGCAGGGGGTCTGGGGGCGGGCGCCGCCCTGCGTAAAAACTGCACGCTAGTGCGAAGAACGCCACCCGCGCAGTCGCTCCAGCACCGTCTCCGGCGTCTGCCCCCCGAGCACCTGGTCGTCGAAGACCACCGCCGGCGCCACGCCGCAGGCCCCCAGGCAGCGCGCCGTCATCACCGAGAGGCGCCCGTCGGCGCTGGTGTGACTGGCGCGGACGCCCGTCTCGCGCTCGATGGCCGCGAGCAGTCCCGCCGCCCCCTTTACGTAGCAGGCGGTGCCCAAGCAGACGGTGCACGTGTGCTCGCCCTGCGGCGCGAGCGAGAAGAAGTGGTAGAACGTCGCCACACCGTAGACGCGGCTGGGGGGCACCCGCAGGCTGCGGGAGATGTGCAGCAGTAGGTCACGCGAGAGGAAGCCGTACAGCTCCTGGGCCTTGTGCAGCACCTCGATCAGCGCGTCCGGCCGGTGCTGGCTGCGCTTCATCGCGGCCTCCAAGATGCGCGCGCGGTTGTCGCCCTGGGAGCGGGCCGGCTCGCCGTGCTGGCGCGGGGGCCGGGCGGGGGAAGTGGTCATCATCGACCTCCTCGGTGCGCTGGCTGTTCGGGTTTCTGCGTCATCGTATCACGCCGCCGCGCGTGAGGGCGGTACCCTTCGGTCACCCGTGGTTGCGGGATGGATACCCCTTGAGGGCCGCTGATTCGTTGCGTAATCTTTCACAACGGTTGTCATGTCATTTAAGCAAGGGGGGGCTTGAGCCGGTACTATGTTGCCAGGCCCGTGAGCGCTGAGCGCAGACGAGCGAAGACCGGCAGGGAGGCCGGGGCGACGACCACATGGTCATCCCATCGCTCCTTGCTGTACGTCCCCAGCGCCCCGAGCGGCACACGACACATCACACAGGAGGCACCGTGAACACGCCATCCTTCATCGACACCGTAGAGGCCCCTGCCTACGTCAAGCATGAGCAGCTACGCGCCTGGGTTCAGCAGATGGCCGAGCTCTGCAAGCCGGACAGCATCTACTGGTGCGACGGCTCGCAGGAAGAGTACAACGCCATGTGCGAGAAGCTCGTGGAGGCCGGGACCTTCATCCGGCTGAACCCCGAGAAGCGGCCCAACAGCTTCCTGGCGCGCTCTGACACCGGCGACGTGGCGCGGGTCGAGGACCGCACCTTTATCTGTAGCCTGAGCAAGACCGACGCCGGCCCCACCAACAACTGGGTCAAACCGCGCGAGATGAAGGAGACCCTGGGCAAGCTGTTCGACGGCTGTATGCGCGGGCGGACGATGTACGTCATCCCGTTCAGCATGGGCCCGATCGGCAGCCCGATCGCCCACATCGGCGTCGAGCTGAGTGACTCGCCGTACGTGGTGGTCAACATGCGGATCATGACCCGCATGGGCAAGGCCGTGTACGACGTCCTCGGCGAGAGCGGCCACTACATCCCCTGCGTCCACACCGTCGGCGCGCCGCTGGAGCCCGGTCAGAAGGACGTGGCCTGGCCCTGCAATAAGGAGCAGAAGTACATCGTCCACTTCCCCGAGGAGCGCGCGATCTGGAGCTACGGCTCGGGCTACGGCGGCAACGCGCTGCTGGGCAAGAAGTGCTTCGCGCTGCGCATCGCCTCGAACATGGCGCGCGACGAGGGCTGGCTGGCCGAGCACATGCTGATCCTGGGCGTGACCAACCCGCAAGGCGTGAAGCGCCACGTGGCCGCGGCCTTCCCCAGCGCCTGCGGCAAAACCAACTTCGCCATGCTGATCCCGCCGGCGGGCTTCGACGGCTGGAAGGTCACCACCATCGGCGACGACATCGCCTGGATCAAGCCCCAGGCCGACGGCAGCCTGCGCGCGATCAACCCCGAAGCCGGCTACTTTGGCGTGGCACCGGGCACCAACTACCACACCAACCCCAACTGCATGGCCAGTCTGGAC
>JBDLTZ010000127.1:0-25640 GCA_039805565.1 Chloroflexota bacterium
AAAGGCTGTCGATCTGGTTGCCCATTTCTTTCGACAGGCATTCTCTCTCGTTCGCACCAGTGGCACACTCGGGTTGCTTGCAACGAATACTGTTGCGCAAGGCGATACGCGAATAGCCGGTTTGCGCTGGATTTGCATCAATGGCGGCAAAATCTATTGCGCTTCAAAACGAATGCCCTGGCCTGGCGCTGCTTCAGTGGTTGTGAGTGTCGTACACATATTCAAAGGCGAATTCGATGGACTCATTATATTCGATGGTCGCAAAGTTCAAGGTATTAACTCGTTCCTTGTTCCAGCTACAAAAGAAATGGATCCCGAGATACTAGCTTCAAATGCCGGAATGAGCTACCTCGGCCACAAGATATATGGAAATGGATTCACATTTAGCGATAAAGATAGTTCAGGGGAATCTTCTCCAATCCAGTTAATGCACGATTTGATAAAAAAGAACCCGAGGAATGGTGAACGTATATTTTCCTATATAGGTGGTGAGGAAATCAACACCGATCCTCGACAAGAGAATCATCGCTATGTGATCAATTTTGATATGATGAATTTACAGGCAATCAGTGCTTGGCCTGATCTGATGGCAATACTCAAGGAAAAGGTCTTGCCGTCTAGAGGGAATTTAGGTGGGTATTCAGTTGCAGATAGGCGGCGGGAATTCTGGTGGCAGTTCGGCACGTATTCAGCATCATTACAAACCGCTTTAGCTCACACAGAAAGATGTATGGCACTCTCAAGTGTGTCTTCATGGCATACAGTCGCAATTCAACCCTCTTCACGCATATTTTCACATTCGTTGATAGTGTTTCCAATAGCAAGTTTTTCTGCATTCTGTATAATACAATCTCGTACCCATGAGTTCTGGGCGCGGTTCTTCGGCTCAACCATTGGAGATGGGTTCCGCTACACACCCACCGACTGCTTCGAGACCTTCCCGTTCCCCGAGGGCTGGGAGACGCACCTGGCCCTAGAGGCGGCCGGCAAGGAATACTACGAGTTCCGCGCCGCGCTCATGGTACGCAACGACGAGGGGCTGACCAGGACCTACAATCGCTTCCACGACCCGCACGAGCGCGACCCGGAGATCGAGCGGCTGCGCGAGCTGCACGCGGCGATGGACCGCGCGGTGCTCGACGCCTACGGCTGGCGCGACATCCCGACCGACTGCGAGTTCCTGCTCGACTACGAGATCGACGAGGAGGAGTGGGGTACCAAGAAGAAGCCCTACCGCTACCGCTGGCCGGACGAGGTGCGCGACGAGGTGCTGGCGCGCCTGCTGGAGCTGAACGCGAAGCGTGCCCAGGAGGAGAAGTCGGCTGGCGAGGTCAAGACCAAGGGCGCGGGCAAGCGGCGCAAGCAGCCCGAGGGCACGCAGCGTATGTTCGACGACTGAGGCTGGGGCCACAAAAGAGCGCAAGGAGCACAAAGAGCGCTCTCTTTCGGCTTTGGTCTCTGCGGTCTCTGCGTGCTCTTGTGGCTCATCTCAGGACAGCGTTCTTGGGGCCACGAAAGAGCGCAAAGAGCACAAAGAGCGCTCTCTTTCGGCTTGGCTCATACAGATTCGAGATCAAGAAGTATATCCTGACACATCGTAGCGAACGGAAGACATAAGCGTCCCAGCGTAGGCGGTTCATATCTTCTTTGCGTTCTCTGTGTTCTTTCGCGGCTCATCAGCAAACACCTATGTGCAACCCACCTCCCACCCTCGCCGTCCGCGCCCAGCTCGTCGACGCGCTCGCGCTCGACCTCGTCGGCCCGCCGGTGGGGCACGCGCTGGAGCACGAGCAGCTCCCCGAGGCGCTGCGCCCCGCGATCTGGTACCTCACCGGCTTCCTCATCCCCTCCGGCACCCCCAGCGAGCAGGCCAGCGACCCCGACGAGGACGATGAGTCGGAGGCGGTCGCCGAGCAGACCGGGATCGACCAGGAGGCCAACGACGACCGGCGCGCGGCCAAGAAGGGCTTCTTCCCCTCCTCGATCGGCCTGACCTTCCTCGTGCCCGCCGCGGCACGCGAGCTGACCATCGCGCTGCGCTGGGGCGACTACGCCCTCGCCACGCTCGAGGCCCCCGGCGAGCCGCCCGCCCGCGTCTGGCAGCGCACCCCGCGCGAGACATCGCTCGCCGTCACGCTGACCGGCGGGCCGCAGAAGGCCGAGACGATCTCGGGATCGGGCGGCCTGCAGTACCAGGTGATCGAGCGCCCGATCCACGCAAACGGCCAGGCGCTCCCACTGCCCCCCGGCACGCGCTCGGTCTCGGTCTACCTCGTCAACCGCCGCGCGCCCGCCGACGACCTGCCCGACCCCGCCTACGCCTTCCAGGCCGAGATCGAGGTGCGCTGCGAGCACCCCTTCGTGCCGCGCCCGAACCTGCGCGGCATGCAGGCCGACGAGTGGGACGCCATGGTGGCCGACCTCCACTACGCCGACGACCCCGAGTACGCCGTCGGCCACGGCGTCTCGGCCGACTGGGAGCTTGTAGACGGCGCCTGCCACCGCATCTGCACCGCCTGGATCCCCAGCGCCGCCGTCGAGAAGACCGCCACCGTGGACGTGCCGGGCGTCGAGCTGGACATGGATGTGCTCGGCGCGCTCCCCGACGGCGTGGCCGCCGAGGCCGCCCTGCGCCCGCTGGTGGACGCCTACCGCGCCTGGCTCGCCGCGCAGCTCGCGGCTTCGGCGCAGCTCCCCGAGCAGCGCCGCGAGACCGCCGGGGTGCTGGTGCAGAACGCCGAGGTCGCCGCCGCGCGCATCGCGCGCGGAATCGCGCTGCTCGCCAGCTCGCCCGACGCGCTCGACGCCTTCCGCGCCGCCAACCGCGCCATCGCGCGCGCACTGAAGAAGCGCCTCGACATCGAGAAGCCGCGCTGGCGCGCCTTCCAGCTGGCCTTCATCCTGCTCAACCTGCCCGCCCTGGCCGACCCGCTCGACGGCGACCGCGAGAGCGTCGACCTGCTCTTCTTCCCCACCGGCGGCGGCAAGACCGAGGCCTACCTGGGGCTGGCCGCCTTCGCGATGGTCCTGCGCCGCCTCCGCGCCTCCGGGGACGGCGGCAAGGGCGGCGCGGGCGTCAGCGTGATCATGCGCTACACCCTGCGCCTACTGACCCTCGACCAGCTCGCGCGCGCGGCCGGCCTGGTCTGCGCCCTCGAGCTGGAGCGTGAGCAGGAGCCGCAGCGCTACGGCAGCTGGCCGTTCGAGATCGGCCTGTGGGTCGGCAAGGCCGCTACCCCCAACATCCTGGGACACAAGGGCGACAGGCGCGACGACACCGCCCGCGCGCTCGTGCGGCGCTTCAAGAGCAGCCCGAAGAGCAACCCCTCGCCCATCCCGCTGGAGAACTGCCCCTGGTGCGGCACGCGCTTCACGCCGGCCTCGTTCAGCCTGCTGCCCAACGACGACCACCCGAGCGAGCTGCGCGTGGTGTGCAGCGACTTCGAGTGCGAGTTCTCCGGCAGCCGCCCGCTCCCGATCGTCGCCGTGGACGAGATGGTCTACCGCCGCCTGCCGGCCTTCCTGATCGCCACCGTCGACAAGTTCGCCACGCTGCCCTGGACCGGCCAGAGCGGCGCGCTGCTCGGCGGCGCCGACCGCCACGACGCGAGCGGCTTCTACGGCGCGTCTGAGCCCAAGCGCGGCCAGCCGCTCCACCGCCCGCTCGCCCCGCCCGACCTGATCATCCAGGACGAGCTGCACCTGATCTCCGGCCCGCTCGGCACCATGGCCGGCCTGTACGAGACCGCGATCGACGCGCTCTGCACCCGCACGATCGACGGCAAGCCCGCCGGCCCGAAGATCATCGCCTCGACCGCCACGGTGCGCCGGGCGCAGGACCAGATCCTGGCGCTGTTCGGCCGCCCGCTCACCCACATCTTCCCGCCGCCCGGCCCCGACCGGCGCGACTCGTTCTTCGCCCGCACCGCGCCGAGCAGCGAGACCCCCGCCCGCCAGTACGTCGGCATCGCCGCGCAGGGCCGCAGCCCGAAGGTCATGATGCGCAAGGCCTGGCTGGCGCTGATGGCGGCGGCCCAGCGCGCCTACCTGGACGCCGGCGGCGAAGGGAACCCCGCCAACCCGGCCGACCCGTACATGACCGTGCTCGGCTACTTTAACAACCTGCGCGAGCTCGGCGGCGCGCGGCGCATCCTCGAGGAGGAGGTCCAGAACACCGTCAAGAGCTACGGCGCGCGCAAGCGGGTGAACGAGGCCAGCGGCCTCTTCGCCGACCGCGCGCGCTTCAGCGAGGTGCTGGAGCTGACCTCGCGCGTCTCGACCGACCAGGTGGCCGAGGCGCGGCGCAGGCTCGAGGCGTCCTTCCACCAGGGCAGCGACCGCGTCGACTGCGCGCTGGCGACCAACATGATCTCGGTCGGCCTTGACATCCAGCGGCTTGGGCTGATGCTGGTGATCGGCCAGCCGATGCTCACCGCCGAGTACATCCAGGCCACTAGCCGCGTCGGCCGCGACGACAAGCGGCCCGGCCTGGTCGTCACGCTGCTGAACATCCACAAGCCGCGCGACCGCTCGCACTACGAGCGCTTCCGCCACTACCACGAGACCTTCTACCGCTCGGTTGAGGCCGGCAGCGTCACGCCCTTCTCGGCCCGCGCGATCGACCGCGGCTTCGCCGGCGCGATGGTCGCGCTGGCCCGCCACGCCGACGCGCGGCTCAGCCCGCCCGGCGGCGCGATGCAGATCGCCCACGCGCGCGCCGCGCTCGAACGCTACCTGATCGACGTGTTCCGCGCCCGCGTCGAGCGCCAGTCGTTCGCCGACGACGCCGAGCGCGAGGAGCGCCTGCTGGCCGTGCAGAACCGCATCGTCGACCTGCTCGACTCGTGGCGGACGATCGTCGACACCTACCAGGAGGCGACGGTGGCGGTGCAGTACCAGCCGTACGAGACGCGCGGCAGCGGCAAGCCGCTGCTCCACGACACGCTGGAGAAGCGCTTCGACTCGGACCACGAGCGGAAGTTCCGCGCCAGCCGCTCGCTGCGCGACGTCGAGCCGGACGTCAACCTGTTCCTGCGCGACGCCAACAACCAGCTGGTGGAGGAGTAGCATGGCGAAGAAAGCACACGGGCAGCTCCGCCGCGGCCAGCTCCTGACCACCTACGGGCCGGGCGCGCTGTTTGACCTGCCGCGCCACTCGGCGATCGTCGGCGGGCTCGACGGCTGGCCGCACCCGAGCGAGCTCGAGGAGATCGTCGAGCCGCGCCTCTCGCGCACGCTCCAGCGCATGACCGGCGTCGTGAACCCCAGGCTCTACGCCCCGCCCGCCGCCGACGACGCCCCTGGCGCGAAGCCGACCGGCATCACCGTCTACCGCTTCCCCGAGTGGTTCGTGGTCCAGGAGCACATCCCCCCCGGCGAGCGCGTCCGCTCACGGCGGCTGGTACGCCGCCAGGCGCTCGTCAACGGGCGCTTCGACAACCGGCCCGTCGTCGCCACGCGCTTCGTCGCCGCCTGCTCGCACGGCCACATCGACGACCTGAACTGGCGCTTCTTCGTCCACGGCAGCACCTCCTGCCACCAGCAGATGTGGCTCGACGAGCAGGGCACCAGCGGCGACCTGGGCGACCTCGTGGTGCGCTGCGAGTGCGGAAAGAAGCGCAGCATGATCGAGGCCTCCGACCGCAGCCTTAAGCCGCTCGGGTTCTGCAGCGGGCGGCGGCCGTGGCTCGGCCCGAACAGCAGCGAGGCGTGCACCGAGCAGGCCCGCCTGCTGATCCGCACCGCCTCAAACGCCTACTTCCCGCAGGTGCTCACCGTCCTCTCGCTCCCCGAGCGCGGCAGCTCGGTCGACACGGTGGTGCAAGAGCTGTGGGACTTCTTGATGGTGGTGGACAGCCCGCTCATCCTGGCGGTGATGAAGAACAACCCCACCGTCGCGCACAAGCTGGCCGGCTTCAGCGACGACGAGGTGCTGGAGGCGATCGCCCGCAAGAAGAGCGGCGTCGTCGCGCAGGAGAAGCCCCTGAAGCAGGTCGAGCTCGACGCGATCCTCGCCGCGCCGGCGGGCTACGGCGACGACGTGCCGCTCGACGAGAACTTCCACGCCCGCCGGCTGCCCGACGCGGTCTGGCGGCACCACGCCAGTAGCGCGGGTATCGAGTCCATCTACCAGCTGCACCGGCTGCGCGAGGTGATGGCGCTGGTTGGCTTCACCCGCTTCGAGGCGATCACCGCCGACATCAACGGCGAGTACGACCAGGAGGTCGAGCGGGCCGCGATCGCCAGCGAGCCGAGCTGGTTCCCGGCGGTCGAGAACCGCGGCGAGGGTATCTTCGTGCGGCTGCGCGCGGCGGCGGTGGATGCCTGGATGAGCCGAGTAGCGGTCAAGGAGCGCATCGCCGCGCTGAGCGCCGGGCACGACCAGTGGCAGGCCAAGCGTAAGGCCCAGCACCCGTTCCCCGACGGCCCCTACATCCTGCTGCACACGCTCGCGCACCTGCTGCTGCAGTCGCTGGCGCTGCGCTGCGGCTACCCCATGAGCGCGATCCGCGAGCGCATCTACGCCGACCCGGCGGGCGGGCGCTACGGCATCCTGCTCTACACCGGAAGCCCAGACTCGAGCGGCACGCTGGGCGGTCTGGTGCAGCAGGCGCGCGCGATCGAGGACCACCTCGAGCACGCCCTGCGGGCCGCCATGCTCTGCTCGAACGACCCGATCTGCGCGCAGCACACCGCCGACGACCCGCTGGAGGAGCGCTGGCTGCTCGGCGCGGCGTGCCACGGCTGCGCGCTCGTGGGCGAGTCCTCGTGCGAGATGGGTAACAACTACCTGGATCGCGCGCTGGTGGTGCCGGTGCTGGGCCTGGAACAGGCGTCGTTCTTCACAGATGCGGCGACCGGCGCGGCAACGCTGTGAACGACCTGCTGCTCGACCTGCCCTCCGACACGCGGACGAGGCTGATCGCGGCGCTGGAGGCCGGGTACCTCGACCTCCAGGCCAGCGCGGTGCGGCTGCGGGCCGCGCTCGGGCGCCTCAACGACGCCGATGCGCTGTCACTCGCGCTGCGCGAGCTTGACGCGCTCGGGATGAGCCCGCGCGGTGCAGCTGCCGCGCTGCGCGCGGTGGCGCGGGCCAGCGCCCGCCAGCGCAAGCCAGACCTGGTGCTCTCCGGGCTGCAGGTGCCGGGGATCTTCGCGCGCGACACGCGCGTGGTCTACGACGAGCTGCTGGGGTCGGCCGAGCGCAGCGTGTGGCTGAGCAGCTTCGTGTACCACAACGGGCCGAAGGTGTTCGAGACACTGGCCCAGCGTATGGACGCGCGCCCGGAGCTGACGGTCCGGCTGCTGCTCAACATCCAGCGCCGCTGGGGCGACGCGACTCCAGGCGAGCACCTGGTCGGCGCGTTCGCGCACGCCTTCTGGAGCGCGGCGTGGCCAGGGCAGCGTCGGCCGCAGGTCTACTACGACCCGCGCTCAGTCGCGCTGGACGAGCCGGGCGGCGGGGTGAAGGCGGGCGGCCGCGCGGTGCTGCACGCCAAGGCGACCGTCGTTGATGACGAGGCGCTCTTCATCACGTCGGCCAACCTCACCGAGGCGGCGAGCGAGCGCAACATCGAGATGGGCGTCATGCTGCGCGACCGCAGCATGGCGCTGACCGTCGTCACATACTTCCAGCGCATGATCGACGGCGAGCATTTGCGGCTGCTCCCGGGGTGAGGCGAGCCACCTGCCGAGACACGCAGAGCACGACATCGCAGGGTCAAAACACGACGCCGGCCACGAGGCCTGCCTATGTACAAAGCGATTTCGGAGCTGAGCGATGGAGTTGCATGGCCTCGGCGCCGAGATCTGGCGCGGCATCGACGCCCAGGCGTACGTGAACGAGCTGCGTGACGAGTGGGATCGCCCACGATGAAGCTCGACGATGCGCTCAGCGGCGTGTCACCACTTGGGTTCGACACAGCGCCAATCATCTCCTTCATCGAGGCGAACCCGCGCTACGACGCGCTCGTGATCGAGGTGTTCCGGCGCATTGCCAGCGGTGCGATCCTCGGCGTCACCTCGGTTATCACGCTCACCGAGGTGCTGGTGCCTCCCCTTCAACCGCCTACGAGATCCTGCCCGTGCGGCTGATGGCTGATGGCCGGCGCTCAGCCGTCAGCCCTGCGCTCGACGCCGCTCGCTAGTCCTCGGCCAGCGAGCGGACGCGCACCCCGCAGTGTGGGCAGCTTGCGACGAAGTAGGTGCCCTGGCGTTCGAACTCCATCGTGAACTCGCAGTACGCCTCGGGCAGGCCATCGTCCTCCAACGCCACGCAGTAGTGGTCGATGGCGGTGATGCCGGGCGGGAAGGTGATGATTGCCCGCTGGAGGCGGACTGGGTCCGCCGCCCCCGGCGAGGTGAATCGCGAGAGGCACTCGGTGCAGAGGACAATGCGGCTCTCGGACACCAGCGCATCGTGGAGTGCGCTCTCGTAGTCCACGGCCTCTCCTGCGGCGACAAGCTCGGCGGGCGAGCGTTCGCAGTAGACGCACAGCCCTAGTAGGACAGACATGGGTTCCTCCAACCGCACTCACCGGACACACTGACACTCCCGCCCCTACTGAAACGTACGATTGTATTCCGGTAGAGCCTGTGCAGGTGGCTTTGCCGACAGGCAGCAGCTGCTTCAGCCGCCAGCCACCTGGGTATACCGGAGCTATTTCGTTATCTTCATACGCGTGTGGGCTTTCGCGCCAAGGTTTCTGTAAGTGTACCAGAATCATGTGTCAGGTGCTGTCACAAATCGAACGGGCGTGCGGAATGGGGGCGGCGGAGGGTGCATGCAGCTAGGAGCCGTCGCCTGGGACCGCTGGAGCACCGCGCCGCGTGCCGGACGAGTGCGGAGCTCGGTCGAACGAGGCACGGGGTAAAGTTATGGTCTTTTGTTCCAGAACGGATGGGCTCAGGATAGGAGTTTTGATAGTGGTGAGTCTATCCAGTTTCGTGAGAGGAAGGGGTGGTTGTGTGCGTTGCACCACACACAGTATGCTATGCTACCCCACTACACCGCCCCGAGAGGAGAATGATGGTATGGCCCGGTCCCCTCGCCCCATCCGCCTGCTCCCGCCGAGCGCCGGCCCGGCCGACCGTGAGCTGGCTGCGGGCACGGCCATGCTGGCCGGGCTCGAGCAGATCGCCGCGCCGGTGATGCGCTGGCACACGATCGACACGCCAGCGGTGCTGCTCGGTATGTCGCAGCAGATCGCGCAGGTGGACGGGGGTGCGGCTCTGGCCGGCGGATACAGCGTCCACCGGCGCCAGAGCGGCGGCGGGATCGTGGTCAGCGACCCCTCGCTGCTGATGCTGGACCTGGCCCTGCCGCACGAGGACCCGCTGGCGAGCTCGGACCTGACCGAGTCATACCGCTGGCTGGGCGAGGTCTTGGCAGACGCAATGCGCGCGCTGGGGGCGGACGCGCGGGTGGTGGGGATCGACGAGGCGCGGGCGGATACCCGGGCGCTCGACGCGCTGCTGCGGCGGATCTGCTTCGCGGGGCGCTCGCCCTACGAGGTGCTGGTGGGCGAGCGCAAGCTGGTGGGGCTGGCGCAGGTGCGGCGGCGGGCCGGCGCGCTCTTCCAGGCGGGTGTCTACCTGCGCTGGGCGCCATGGCGCACCGCCGCGGTGGTGGGCGTCGCCCCGGAGGAGCGCGGCGCGCTGGCCGAGCGGCTGGAGGCGCGGGTCGCGGGGTTGGACGGGCGCGGTGCGTCGGCCGCAGCGGTGGAGCGGGCGGTGGAGCGGGCGTTGCGGGAGCGCGCAGGGCTGTGCCCCACGCCGGGGGAGTGGCGGCCGGATGAGCTCGCCGCCCTGGAGGAGGCCGCTACACGCTACGCGGCGCTCCGGCCTTCGGCGGAGGGCGCCTGAGAGCCCGCGTGCTATAATCGTCCTCTTCAGAGAGGCTCTCGGGCTTGACAGGACTCCTAATCCATGAATAGAGGCATCCTCTACGCCGCCGGCGCGTACCTGTGCTGGGGCTTGCTCCCGCTCTATTGGAAGGCGCTGCACGATGTCCCCGTCTTCGAGACGATGGCGCATCGCATCGTCTGGGCGCTGCTGGTGGCGCTGGTGCTGGTAGCGGCTCGCCGGCACTGGGGTGGCCTCGGCGCCGCCTTCCGCAGCGGCCGCACCCTGGTCACGTTCGCGGCGAGCGCGCTGCTGCTCTCGGTGAACTGGTTCGTCTATATCTGGGCGGTCAACACCGGCCACATCGTCGAGACGAGCCTCGGCTACTTCATCAACCCGCTGGTCAACGTGCTGCTGGGGGTGCTGTTCCTCAAGGAGCGGCTGCGCCTGCCGCAGGGCGCGGCCGTGGCCGTGGCGCTTGGCGGCGTGCTCTACCTGACCGTGGAGTACGGCGCGTTCCCGTGGATCGCCATTACGCTCGCGCTGTCGTTCGGGGTCTACGGGCTGCTGCACAAGCTGGCGCCGCTCAACGCCCTGGACGGCTTTGCGTTCGAGACGCTCCTGATGACGCCGCCCGCGCTGGCCTTTCTGGCCTATCAGGAGATGGCGGTCGGCGGCGCCTTCGTCCACGCCGGGCCGGACATCACGGCGCTGCTCGTCGGGGCGGGCCTGGTCACGGCCGTGCCGCTGCTGCTGTTCTCCGCGGGCGCGCGCCGCATCCAGCTCACCACGCTCGGCATCCTCCAGTACATCGCGCCGACGATGCAGTTTCTGCTCGGCGTGCTGGTCTACGGCGAGCCGCTTACGCCGCAGCGCCTGGTTGGCTTCTGCCTGATCTGGCTGGCGCTGGCGATCTACACGGTGGATGGCATCCGGCGGAGCAGAGCGGCGCACTCATCGCGCCTGGTCGAGCAGCCCATGGCGGCGTCGAGCGCCGAGTGAGGCTGGCCGCTGCAGTCCTGGACGTTGCGGCGGTGGCGCGCGTCCCCCGGCCGGCCCCACAGGTCGGTCATCGTCCCACGCAGCGCGATCCCCTCCTCGAGCACCGACCGCATCGCGGCGTGCAGCCGCTCCAGCTCGTCGGCGGTGAGCGAGGCCGCGGGTCTGCGCGGGTCGATCCCCGCCGACGCGCGCAGGTCGTGCACCAGCGTCTCGACCTCGGGTATCTCCGCCACACGCCCTCCATGTTGCTATTCCAGCACCAGGGTGCTATACTGGAGCAATCTTAAGCGATATACTTCAGAATAAAAACATGCGCATCTCAAGCAAGGGGGAGTACGGCCTGCGCGCGCTCCTTGACCTGGCACAGCGCTACGGCGAGGGTCCGGTTCAGAGCCGGGACATCCACCTGCGGCAGGGGGTGGATGAGAATTACCTCAACCAGATCCTCATCCTGCTGCGGCGGGCAGGGATGATCGAGAGTGTGCGGGGGCCACAGGGCGGGCACCGCCTGGCGCGGCCGCCGGCGCAGATCACGGTGCTCGAGGCGCTGGTGGCGCTCGAGGGTCCGCTGCTGCCGAGCGAGTCCGGGCGCGAGGGCGGGGCGACGGTCGAGCTCGTGGACCGGGAGCTGGTGCGGGAGGTGTGGGAAGCGACGCGAGATCTGCTCGAGCGGCACCTGGCGGGTATCACGCTCGACGACCTGCTCCAGCGCAAGCGCCAGCGCACCGGCGAGGTGATGTACTACATTTAGAGCCATTGAGCGGTGAGTCGTGAGTCTTGAGCGGTGAGGCGTGAGGTCACCTTCTCAAGACTCATAACTCAAGACTCAAACCTACAGAACGAGCCCCTGTGCCTCCAGCCAGAAGCGCGCGTACGACATCGTCCCCAGCATCAGCAGCGTCACCACCAGCGCCACCGAGGCCGGCCGCGCGAGCTGCCACACGCGCGTCACTGTGCCCTCGTAGCGCATAGCCAGAGCTGCCACCAGCAGGTTGACGCAGAACAGCACCCCGATGATCCCCAGCCACGCCATGACTGCGATCGGCCAGTAGAGCGCGGCCACGTCGCCGTAGATTGCGGCCAGCAGCAGCAGGTTGGCCAGCAGCGCCCCGCCGAGCTCGAGCCACCCGCTGAGCGCCCGCTGCTCGGTGTCGGCGTCCTTGCGCAGCGACAGGTTCATGATCACCAGCATCGCGACTGCCAGCGCTGCGCCCAGCCCGATCCCCGTCAGCGTCCGCAGGTCGTTGCGCGGGGTGTACAGGTGCGGCATGAAGAGGTCGCGCAGCAGCGAGTTGAAGCCGTCCACCGCCATGATCACCACGAATAGCGCCAGCGTGATCGTGACCGGCAGCGGCGGGAGCTTGGCGGCGCGCGCCCGGCCGAGCGCCAACATGTAGAGCGTCGTGACGAGGTAGCTGGTGTAGATGCCGGTGTTGCGCGCGCAGAGCGGCAGCTGCATCCCGCCGAGGTCAACATTGTGGACCTGCGCGCAGACGCCGTGCACCACCGCGTACATCTTCCAGTTGAGGGGCGTTCCGGGCCACAGCAGTAGCGCGGCCAGCAGCGTGAGGGTCATCCCCGCGAAGAGGTAGCGCCACGGCGCGTCGCTTCTGGAGCGCTCCTCCACGGCCTGGTCCTTGCGGGCGGCGATTTCGCGCCGCGCCTGCTCGACGATATCGTTGGTGATCTGTTCGCTCATAGGTTAGTGAAGCTGCTCGATGTGGCCCTTGGCCTCATCGTACGAGAGGACGCCGATGTGCACGAAGCCGATCGTGCCGTCGGTGTTGACGAAGTAGGTGATTGGCAGGTTTTTGGCGCCGTAGCGGTCCGAGATGTCTCCCTCGGGGTTAGCCACCAGCGTGAAGCTGATGTCCATCTCGTGGGCGAATGGGCCGATCCGGTCCAGCGCCTCGAGCTTGTTGACCCCCAGCACCACCAGCTGGCCGCCGTACTCGCCGGCGAGTCGCTGGAGGTCCGGCATCTCCTCCTGGCAGGGCGCGCACCAGGTGGCCCAGAAGTTTACCAGCACCTTGCGCCCGCGCAGGTCGCTCAGCTTGTGCTCGCTCCCATCCGCCATGCGGTAGACGAAGTCCGGCGCTGCATCCCCCTCGCGCGGGACGCCGCGCTCCTCGGCCAGCAGCCGCGAGCTCACGGCCACGGTGGCGGGTAGGCCCGCGGGGATGCTTGGCGCGGGCGCTATGGCCGCCGGGCCGCAGCCGGTCAGCAGCAGGATGATCAGTGTAGATAGCAGAGTTGCCGTTCGCACGTGCTCTCCGAAGGTGATCATCAGTGCGTCGCCTGCGGCCGGCCGGGCAGCTCTGGCCGCTCCTCCGCCAGCGCCAGCCCCCGCTCAATCCGAGGGTACAGCGTGAGCGCCAGCGCCAGCGCGAACAGCAGGCCGGTGACGATCCGCAGCCAGAAGTTCGGCGTGCCGATCGTGTCGCCGCCGGCGCGCAGTGCGGTCCCGAGGATGTCGTCGATCAGGTGGGTGGCGCCGTCCACGACGAGCGGCAGGGCGAGCGCCGCGCCGAGCCACAGAGGTACGGGGGGCACCCACCGCCGCAGCAGGCCGAAGAGCGCGCCAACGACGACGAGCCCGCCGTACATTGCGGTGCAGCGGTGGCAGAAGGCCATCTGGTGGCCGCACACGAAGAACGAGCGCTCGGCTTTCTGGTGGCAGAGCGGTGTGTAGATGCGGAACAGAATCTCGCCCAGCAGCGGGTGCCCGGCCCACTTCGCCAGCGGCGAGAGCAGCGGCAGCCCGGCGTACACCAGCGCCAGCGTGTTGATGCACAGCAGCCAGTGGTGCAGGCACCAGCGCGCGGCACGCTCCACGGCGGAGACCCAGCCCAGCTGTGATGTCGTTGCGTCCATAGATGTATTATAGCCTACGGGAACCCTGCGCGCACGGCTTGGGGCGATCCGTGCGCCGAGCAGATGAAGAGTCTGCAATCTTGATTGCACGCCCGTAACTTTTCGATCACATCCGGTGTTCATATCTGTAGAACCACACGAGCCGTATGAGAAGTTGGGTCTGGGAGCGCATTCGCCGCCTCTCCGACAGTGTTCCACCTCCGGCTGTGACCGTTAAGGGAGTCCGCCCATGCATATTCTTGTTGCCGACGATGACCTCCCGAGCGTGAAGCTGACATCCTACCTGCTCGAAGAGGCTGGATACCAGGTGGTGAAGGCGTACGACGGGCCGAGCATCCTGCAGTCGATCGAGCAGCACAACCCCGACCTGGTGCTGCTGGATGTGATGATGCCTAAGGCCAGCGGCTTTGATATCTGCCGCCAGATCCGGCGCACCTCCGACGTGCCGATCATCTTCCTCTCGGCGCGCTCGCAGCTGCAGGACCGCGTGATGGGGCTTCAGATCGGCGGCGATGACTATCTCATCAAGCCGTTCGAGCCCTCCGAGCTGCTGGCGCGCGTCGAGGCGGTGCTGCGGCGGCGCAACTCCGATATGCTCAACCCCTCGGTGCGCCTCAGTCAGGGGGACATCACCCTGGACCCAGTTGAGCACAAGGTGCTCTTCAGCACCGGCCGCACGGTCGAGCTGACGCCGTTGGAGTTTCGGCTGCTCTACTATCTCATGAAGAACTCGGGGCGTGTGCTCAACACCAGCCAGATCCTGAGCAAGGTCTGGGGCTACGACTACGAGGGCGAGAGCAACCTCGTGGCCGTCTACATCCGCCGGCTGCGCACCAAGGTCGAGGAGGATCCGGAGCGCCCGCGCCACGTGATCACCGTCCGTAACCTCGGCTACAAGTTCGAGGTCTAGCCATTCTTCTCGTGGGGCGGCGTGGCCCCAGCACCCACAGAAGTAGGGACAGCCATGATTGCGAGTGATCTGCTGCTGGCGCGAGCGCGCCCCTGGCTGGCCGACCACCGGCTGGAGCTGGTGCGCGCGGCGGCCCCGGTGCCCAGTGCGCTGATGGCCTGGTGGCTCTCGGCCGTGGGGCTGCCGCCGCTCGTGTGGGCCGCAGTGCTGACCTACAGCTGCGTGCAGCTGGCGTTGATCGCCCTCGACCGGCGCGCGCGCGTGCGATCTCTGGCGCTCACCCAGGTGGCGAACGGCTGGTCAGGCATCGCGGTCGATATCCTGCTCGGGCTGTTCCTGCTCAGCCAGTCGCACACGCTGGGCGCGGCGATCTTCCCGCTCTACATGCTGCTGGCGCTGCGTGTGCTGGCCGGCTACTCGCAGGCCCCGATAGGCGCGGTGACCCCCTTCCTGCTCGGCCCGACCTACCTATTCTCGATCTACATCGGCAATCACCAGCCGCCGCTCTCGACCGGGGAGCAGGCGGGCGTGTGGGGCGTGCTCGTGGGTAGCCTGGGGTTCGGCGCGGTGGCGATCTGGACCAGCGCCCTGCAGCAGCGCGATAACGGAGTGCTGCGGCAGCAGCTGCGGGCCGAGCGCCAGAACCGTGAGGCGCGCGTCGAGGAGCTCGAGCGCATCACTAGCGAGCTGCGCTCCCGCATGCGCGAGCGCCACGCCCTCGAGGAGGGCCTGCGCGTCATCACCAGCACCCTCAGCCTGGACGAAGTGCTCACGCAGATCGTGGACAGCACCGTCCATACCTTCGGCCCCGAGCGCATCCACGCCATGGTCCTCTCGATTGAGCTCGATGGGGTGATGAAGCACCACGCGGTCACCGCGAACGGGGTGCCGGTTCCCTGGGCCGCCCCCCTCGCGCGCCGCGTGATGCAGCAGCAGGTGCCGGTGATCGCCGCCGACGCCGCGCTCGACTCGGAGATGTCTGGCGTGGCGGCGCACGGCCTGCGCTCGGTGCTCAGCGTGCCGCTGTTCGTCGGGGCCGACGCGCCGCGCGGCGCCCTCACGGTGGTGAGCGCGACCTTCGCGGCCTTCTCCAGCAGCGACGCGCGCCACCTCGCGGCCTTCGCCTCGCAGGCCGGGATCGCGATCGGCAATGCTGAGCTCCACAGCCGCCTCCACCGCCAGCAGCGGCTGCTTGAGGCGGTGATGCGCGATATCAACGACGGGTTGGTGGTGGTGGACGGCGCGGGGCGCGTGGTGCTGTCCAACCCGATCGGTGCAAGCCTGCTGGGCAGTGTGGCTGGCGCCCGCTCGGTGCGCGAGCAGCTTGTTGAGCTCGCCGCCACTGTGCAGGCCGAGAGCGGGCGCTCCTCCGTCTGCGAGCTGAAGATCGGCGCCGGCGAGGCCGATGAGGAGGATGTGCGCTTCTACCAGGCCTACGCCTCGGCCGTGCACCGCGAGGACAGCGAGGAGCCGCTGGCGGCGATCGTCCTGCACGATATCACCGACCAGAAGGCCGAGGAGAAGGCGCGCGTCGAGTTCATCTCGATGGTCTCGCACGAGCTCCGTAACCCGCTCCACTCGCTCAATGGATTCGTCAAGGTTGTGCTCCAGGGCCGCGCCGGCACGCTCACGTCGCTCCAGCAGGATTTCCTCCAGATGGCCGACGGCCAGATCGAGCAGCTCAAGGGGCGCATCGCCGAGCTGCTGGAGTTCAACCGGCTGAAGGCCGGGAAGCTGTCGCTCAGCCCGCAGTGGAGCGACCTCTCGCTCCTGGCCACGGGCACGCTCGCCCGCCTCTCGCTCCAAGCCGAGGAGCGCGGCCTGACCCTCGTCAACCGTGTGCACGACAGCCTGCCCGAGGTCTGGTGCGACAGCGCGCGCATCGGCCAGGTGGTGACCAACCTGGTGGAGAATGCGATGAAGGCCACCCCGCCCGGCGGCACAATCTGGGTGAGCTCCGAGATCGGCGAGGGCGAGGTCTGGCTGCGAGTGCGCGACACCGGTGTGGGCATCCCGGCCAGCGAGCTCGGTAAGATCTTCCAGCGCTTCTACCAGGTGGCGCAGCATCGCGGTGCGCCGGATAGCCACCTGGGCCTTGGCCTGTCGATCTGCCAGCAGATCGTCGAGGGCCACGGCGGCCGCATGTGGGTGGAGAGCGAGGAGGGCGTTGGCACCTGCTTCACCTTCGCGCTGCCCCGGGTCGTCCGCGAGCAGGCTGTGGGAGCCTGAGCCCCGCCCACTGACGACGCTCACAAGACGCTGCGGCGTTCTGTGTGCGAGGGGCAGTCGGTCGGCAGCGTTATTTAAACTTTGTCATAGGCGACCGGCGGCAGTTCATCGGCGGCTCAAGCTTCATTGGTATACTCCCCACTACTGATCGGCGCGGTGTCCAAGGCGCTGGCATGGAGGGTGTACCATTGAAGATTGCGCTTATTGCGGCGCCTCAGCCCGATGAGCCCGTGATCCCACCGCTGCCACTTGGCTACGCGGCGGCGCTGCTGGAGCAGCAGCGTCACATTGTGCGGCTCTACGACCTCGCCATCCGGGGCAGCGCGCGGCACGGCGACGCGCTCGCGCAGCTGCGCTCCTTCCGGCCGCACATCGTCGTGGTCGCGTCGGCCGACCAGGCCCAGGCGACGGATGTGGAGCAGCGCCTGGCGGGGATCGGCGCCCCGCTGCTGCACCTCGGGCTGGGCATGCGCGAGTGGTCCGGCGGGCGCGAGGCCGCGGCGGCGCTCCGGCTGTCCGAGCACTGCCGCTCTCCGGGCAATGATGAGCACAACGTCATCATCGACACCCTGCTGGCGCTAGACGACGACCTGGACGCTCTGCCCTTCCCCGCGCGCCATCTGCTCCCGCTTGAGCAGTACCCCGTGCTCACCCCCGCCGGCAACCTCCAGACTCCTATCCTCGTCGGGCGGCGGGCCGCGGGTGGCTACCAGCTCCGCACGCCCGCGCTGCTGATCTCCGAGCTGCGCAGCATCACGCACGAGCACGCGGTGCTGCACTTCCAGCTGGCCGGCGCGCCGCTCACGCAGGACGCCGCCTGGCTCGGCGAGCTGCTGCGCCAGCTGAGCGTGGCGGACTTGGGTCTGCGCTGGGAGGGGAGCGTGGCGTACGAGCGGCTGAGCCCGGACCTGCTGCGCCAGCTGCACGACGCCGGGTGTGAGGCGCTCTGGTTCGCGTTCGAGGCCATGGCGGTGCTCGACGCGAAGGAGGAGCGTGCTGCCCTCACTCGGGCTGTCGAGCAGGCCCATGAGCTCGGTATTCGGGTGCGAGCGCGGATCAGCCTTGAGCCGCGCTACACCTCGGTACCCGCGCTCGTGGATATGTCGGCCACCTTTGGCCTGGACGACGCCCGCTTCTGCGTGCAAGCCCCTCCCCAGAAGCTAGACCCCGGCGAGGACGCGCCGCCGCTGGCCTGCATCTCCGAGCTCGTGCGGGCGCGCTACCAGTCTGGCCGCAACCGACAGCGCTTCGTCGACCGCTACGGCCTGCGCCTGGGGCCGCTGCTGTGGCATCTCGGGCGGGCCGGGCTGCTTGGGCCGGCAGTGCGGCGGGAGGCCCTCGGCGCTGAAGCGGTGAGCGAGGTGGTGGCGGAGGGATAGGGGGGCGAGTGCTGAGTGCTGAGTCTCGAGTCTTGAGTCGTGAGTGACGGGGTGTGATCGAAGCTATGCTAGCTCGATCACACCCCGTCGTTCAGCGTTCAGCGTTCAGCGTTCAGCGTTCAGCGTTCAGCGTTCAGTGTTCAGCACTCGGCGTTCGGCGTTCAGCGCTCGGCGTTCAGCGCTACGAGTCACCGGGCTGCCGCGGCGGGTGCGCGCTCGAAGCGGCCGGCGCGGGCACCGGGTACTGGCACGGCGGCCAGTACGTCCTGCATCACCGTGGCGGCGGAGATGTTGCGGATGCGGGCGGCGGGGCTGACGATCAGCCGGTGGGCCAGCACGGGCTCAGCGAGCGCCTTGACGTCGTCGGGGAGCACGTAGTCGCGCCCGGTGAGCGCCGCGTGCGCCTGGGCCGCGCGGTAGAGCGAGAGGGAGCCGCGCGCGCTGGCGCCGAGGTACACATCCTCGTGGTTGCGCGTGGCCGTGACCAGCGAGACGATATAGTCCTCGATCAGCTCGTCGAGGTAGATCTCCTTGACGCGCTCCTGGAGGGTGCTGAGCTGCTCGGCCGAGATCACCTGCTGGACGGCCTCGATCGGGTGGCTCTGGCGCTGGCGGCGCAGGATAGTGATCTCGTCGAACTTGTCGGCGTAGCCGAGGTGGACGCGCAGGAGGAACCGGTCGAGCTGGGCCTCGGGCAGCGGGAAGGTGCCCTCGTACTCGATCGGGTTCTGGGTGGCGAGCACGATGAACGGCTGGGGCAGCGGGTAGGTCGTGCCGTCGACGGTGACCTGGTGCTCCTCCATCGCCTCAAGCAGCGCGCTCTGGGTCTTGGGCGTGGCGCGGTTGATCTCGTCGCCGAGGACGATCTGCGCCATGATCGGGCCGGGGCGGAACTCGAACTCGCGGGACTGCTGGTTGAAGATCGAGATGCCGGTGACGTCGGAGGGCAGCAGGTCCGGGGTGAACTGGATGCGCTTGAACGTGCAGCCGAGCGAGCGGGCGATGGCCTTGGCGAGCATCGTCTTGCCGGTGCCGGGCACGTCCTCGAGGAGCACGTGGCCCTTGCAGAGCAGGGCGATGAGCACGAGGTCGACCGCCTTGCGCTTGCCGACGATGACGCTCTCGACGCTCGCGGCGACACGCTCGACGACCTGTTTGACTGTGTCCATTGGTCCTCAGGGTGTGATTGCTACGCGGTGTCAGTATACCATGGCGGTGGCGGAGCCGCCCGCGGCTACAGCTCGAAGACCAGGACCGTCTGGCGCTCCCCGGTGCGGCGGAACCCGAAGTGCTCGTAGAGCCGGCGCGCCGTGTGGTTGTCTGACTGCGTGTTGAGGGTCAGCGTGTCGGCGCCTGAGGAGCGCGCGAAGCCCACCACCTCCGCGAGGAGCCGCGCGCCCACCCCCTGCCCCTGGTGCGCCGGCAGCACCGCGATCCGCACTAGGTGCACCAGCCGGCCCTCATAGTGGCTCGTGACGAAGGCGTAGCCCACCGGCGTCCTCGCCTGCTCGGCCACCAGGAAGCAGGGTGAGCTCGCCAGAGCAGGCCCGATCGCCTGCTTGTCTTTGTGCCACTGCGCCTCGAAGCAAGCCGCGTCGAGCGCCAGGATCGCCGGCAGGTCTGCTGGGGCGGCGCGGCGCACCGAGACCGAGGGGTTGCCGGCGGTGGGCGCGTTCATGCGGATCTTCTCGTACACCACCACCTCGGTGTGGCGGGCGTAGCCGCGCTGCAGCAGGGCCAACCGCAGCCAGGCGTCGGCCGCGTCGTTGCCGCTGAAGAACGCCCGACGCACGCCCGCCCCGCGCAGCTCGGCGTGGTACGCCGCCAGCAGCGCATCGAGCCCCGCCTCTGCGGGCAGCAGGTCCGCCATCGCCAGCGCGCGCAGCCAGGCTGTCTCAGGGGCGCTGCGCTCGCACACCGCCAGTGCCCAGAGCTCGGCGCCCGAGACCAGCGCCGCGCCTGGCTCGGCGCCGAGCAGCGAGGGCAGCGCGGCGCTTGGCGCGCCCAGGAAGCGGCGCCGGCCGATGGCCAGCAGGCGCGCGAGCGACCCGTGGTCCTCCGGCCGCGCCGGGCGCGCCTGTGCCTCCGCGGGGTCCAGGCTGTGGCGGAAGAGTGACATCAGGCCTCGCGACGGTACGCCACCCTGCCGCCTGCCACTGTCAGCTCCACCCGTATATCCTTGATCTCCTCATCGGGGCACGCGAAGTAGTCCCGGTCCAGCACCGCCATGTCTGCCAGAAAGCCCGGCGCGATTGGTCCCTTGAGCTGCTCCTCGCGTGTGAGCCACGCCCCGGCCACTGTGTAGCCGTAGAGCGCCTCCTCGCGGGTCACGGCCTCCTGCGGCGCGATCGGGGTGCCCTTCCAGGATCTGCGCGTCACCAGGCTGTAGAGGCCGAAGAACGGATTGAAGTGTACCGTGCTCGGGATGTCGCTGGTGGCCACCACGCGGATGCCGCGGTCCAGGTAGGTCCGCATCGGCTTGTAGCGGTGCGCCAGCTCCTCGCCCACGTCGCGGAACAGGTCGTCCCCCTCGAAGTAGATGAAGGTCGGCTGGATCACGGCTGCGATCCCATGCCGCGCCATCTGCTGGAGGCTCTCCTCGCTGGCGAAGTAGGCGTGGATAAGGTTGTGGCGGTGCTCCTTGCGCTCGGCCTGCTCCAGCACGTCGGCGAAGGCCGCCGCGGACTCGTGGTGCGCGCGGTCGCCGATCGCGTGGATGCCGATGTCCCAGCCGAGCTCGTGGCCGCGGGCGAAGAACTCGCGCAGATCCTCGGGGTCCAGCCGGTTGTAGTCGTGCACCTTGGTCTCGCCGAGGAAGGGCTGGAACATCCAGGCAGTGCGGCTGGTAGTGCCGCCGTCCACCGCCATCTTCAGGCCGCCCACGCTCAGCCACTCGTCGCCGAAGCCGCTCATCAGGCCCAGGCCGGCGGCGCGGTCGTCCAGCATCTTCGGGTCGTCCCCCTCGCGGAAGCCGTGCCAGGAGACCATCATGTTGACGCGGACGCGCAGCTTCCCGGCGGCGCGGGCGAGCTGGTAGGCGCGGATCTCCCAGGCCTCCAGGCCCGGCTCGAGCACGCTGGTGATGCCGTGGGCCAGGTAGGTCTGGCCGGCGGCGTCGAGCGCGTCCACGCACTCCTCGGGGGTGGGGCGGGGCAGCAGCGTGCGGCAGAACAGCTTGGCGGCCGCGCGCAGGATGCCGCTCGGCGCGCCGTCGGCCTCGCGCTCGATCTTGCCGCCCTGCGGGTCCGGCGTCTCGGCCGTGACACCGCCGAGCTCGAGGGCGCGGCTGTTCACCACGTCCATGTTGAAGAAGCGCTTCAGCAGCACCGGGTGCCGGTCGGTGGCGGCGTCGAGGTCGCGGCGGCTCGGCAGGCGCCCCTCGGCGAACAGCGACTCGTTCCACCCCTCGCCGACGATCCACTGGCCATCGGGCGTCGAGCGTGCGCGCTCCCGTACGCGCTCGACCATCTCCGCGATCGAGGTGCAGTCGTCGAGCTGGATCTTGCTCAGCTTCAGGCCGAGCTCCAGCATGTGGTTGTGGGCGTCGTTGAAGCCGGGGACCACGGTGCGGCCGCCCAGGTCCACCTGCTCGGTGCTGGGGCCCGCCAGTGCGCAGACGGCCGCGTCATCGCCTACGGCGACGATGCGGCCGTCCTTGCAGGCTACCGCGCTGGCTGCGGGCAGCTCCGGGTGGAGCGTGGTGACGCGTCCGTTGTAGAGGATGAGGTCGGGTGCGAGATCACGAGCGAGCAGGGATGCCATCGGTCTTCTCCCTTGTGCGAAAGAGGGGGTGACCGATTATAGCACGCGCTACCGCTGGCTCATTGCCAGCGCGATCCCGGCCTGCAGCGTGCTGCGCGTGATGAGGCCCCCGAGGTCTACGCCGAGGCCCACGAGGGTCTGGGCGATCTCGGGGCGGATGCCGGTGAGCACCACCTTGGCGCCGAGCAGCTTCACCGCCTGCGCTGCCCGCAGCAGCGCGTTGGCGACCTGGGTGTCTACCACCGCCACGCCCGTGATATCGATGATCGCTACGCTGGCGCGCTGGCCCGACACCCCCTCGAGCAGCGTCTCGATGATCTGCTGGGCGCGCGTGCTGTCGATCGCGCCGACGATCGGCATCACCACGGCTGAGTCGCTGATGGCGAGCAGGGGCGTCGAGAGCTCCTGGAGCGCGGCCTGCTGCGCCAGGATGACCTCGTCCTGCACGGCGCGCAGCCGGAGCTCCTCGTCCACGCGCCGGCGCTCGATCGCCGCGCCGAGGATGCTGGCCGCGGCCTTGAGTGCCTCGATCTCGCCCGCCGACCAGCGTCGCTCGGCGACACACGCGTCGAAGCCCAGCATGCCCCACCAGTGCTCTCCGATGAAGATCGGGACCATGGCGATAGAGATGACCTGCTGGGCCTCGAGGACGGCGCGCTCGCTCATGGGCAGCTCGCTCAGGCGGCCGTACACCGGCTTGCCCTGGCCGAGCAGCTCCTCCCAGCGGGCCATCCCGGCCTCGGATAGCCGCAGATCCTGTAGGGCAGTGTTGCCGATCTGCGGCGCGATGCCGGGGGCGCACCACTCGTAGCGCTGGCTGACAACCATCTGGCCGCGTGGGCCGGGGTGGCGCTCGAAGATGTAGACGCGGCTCACGGCGGCAGCCACGCCGAGGCGCTCCAGGACCCGCGGGATGCTCTCCTCGAGCGGCTCAGAAGAGAGGAAGCGCTGGGCGGTGAAGCTGACGGCCTGGAGCATGGCGTCGCGCAACACGAGCTGCGCCTCCAGGTCGATCTGTGCGTCGTGCGAGGGGTGGGCGCCGTTGTGGTTGTTCGTTGAAGACATGTCCGCTCCTTGTCTGCGCCCCAGCGGGGCCAGGGCAAGCATAGCACGGCCGCGTGGCGCCCCCCGTTGCGGTTTGGCGTCGGCCTCGCGGCGATCTCGGCGCGGATCCGACGATGGCCTCTGGTAGCCCTGCGAGCGATGGGGGGTACAACAGTCGCAAGCGTTCAGCGTTCAGCGTCTGGCTGTCGGGGCCGGGCCTGCGGATCACCCGCGAGCGCCTCGTCCAGCCGGTAGAGACTGCGGTGTTCCTCTGGCCGGGGTGGAGCTACGCCAGCGCGCGTGGCGGGATTGGGTCGCTCTGCGGGTGCTTGGCCGCCCGCGTGTGGGGAGCGCGAGGGAGCCGCCGCCCCCTCGCGCAGAACCGAACCTACCCGAACAGCCCGCGCAGGAACCGCACCTTCTCCTGCGTCTGGTACGTCGCCCCGCCCTCGTGGTGGTTGTAGCGGTACACGCAGATATCCTTCTCGCCTGCGTAGTGGTTGTACGCCGCGAACACCGTCGATGGCGGGCAGATCTCGTCCATCAGGCCCACCGAGAACAGCGCCGTCGCCCGCGCCCGCGTCCCCAGGTTCACGCCGTCGAAGTAGCTCAGCGTCTGGAACACCTGGTCCACCTTGTCGCGGTGGATCATGCAGTAGCGCGCGATCTCCTCGTACGGGTGCGCCGCCGTGATCTCCGTCGCCCGCCGGTAGTGGCACAGGAACGGCACGTCCGGCATGCAGGCCCGCACCTCCGGCACCAGCCCCGCGGCCGCGATGCTGATCCCACCGCCCTGGCTGCCGCCTGTCACCGCCACCCGCCCCGCGTCCACCGCCGGGTGACCTAGGGCCGCCTCCACAGCCCGCGCCGCGTCCGCAAACACGCGCCGGTAGTAGTAGGTGGCCGGGCTCAGCACGCCCCGCGTCATGAAGCCCGGGAAGTGACCGTTGCTCCCGTCCGGCTCGGGGTCGGCCGTGGCCCCCGGCGACCACGCGCTCCCCTGGCCGCGCGTGTCCATCACCAGGTGCGCGTACCCTACGCTCGCCCACAGCAGCCAGTCGGTCGGGAAGCCGCGCCCTCCGCCGTAGCCGATGTACTCGACCACCGCCGGCACCGGTCCGCTGCGATGCCGTGGCAGCACCAGCCACCCCTTCACCGGCTGCCCGCCGTACCCCGCGAAGGTCACATCGTAGGTCTCAACCGCGCTCAGCCCCGCGTCGTACGGCTCGAAGCGCGCGTCCAGCGGCCGCCCGCGCGTCTCCTCCAGCGTCGCCCGCCAGAACGCGTCGAAGTCGGCCGGCTCCTCGCGCTGCGGCGCGTACCCCCGCAGTTGCTCCAGCGGCATGTCGAAGAACGCCATTGTGGTCTCCTGTCTGTCGTGCGTCAGCGCCGCGCCATTATAGCGCCACAAGAGCGGCGTGAGGTGCCTGCAACGCAGAAGCGAGAGCAACGGTGAGCCTGGTGTGCAGTTTCGTGCCACGGCTGTTCAGCGTTCAGCGTTCAGCGTTCCATCTAGACGTTCTTCCGGGTGCCTCCCCACCGGTCCGTCTGATGCCCCGCCGGCTCGGCCGCGATACACTCACCTCAGCACCCGACTGTCAGTCCGCTGATGCGAACGGCGTCCGCGGCCACTCCCGCAGCGTCCCGCACACCGCACCGCCGTCGCCGCCCCACTCCCAACCTCACGGCCTACGGTTCCCTGTGGCGGTGCCGCACACCCAGCCCGGCGGGGATGGCCCCGTCGAAAGATCCGCGTCAGCCAAGGAGATCCACCATGACCAGCGCGCCCTCCGCCGACATCCTCGGCGCCCTGTCCAACCAGCTCGCCGACGCCGTCGATCGCGCCCGCCGCGCAATCGTTACCGTCAACGGCCGCCAGCGCCAGGCCGCCACCGGCATCGTCGTCGCCCACGGTCAGATCCTCACCGCCGACCACGTCCTTGAGCGCGAGGAGGATCTCACCATCGTCACCGACGACGGCCGCACCCTCCAGGCCCAGTTCGCCGGCCGCGACGCCGCCGCCGACCTCGCGCTGCTCAGGGTCGCCGACCTCAACCTCGACCCGATCGCCAAGGCCGGCCCTGCTCGCGTCGGCCAGATCATCCTGGCCGTCGGCCGCCCGTCGCCCGCCGGCCCCATGGCCAGCCTCGGCATCGTCAGCGCCATCGGCGGGCCGCTCCGCACGCGGCGCGGCGGGGCCGTCGAGCAGGTCATCCAGACCGACGCCACCCCCTACCCGGGCTTCTCCGGCGGCCCGCTGATCGACTCCACCGGCGCCGCGCTTGGCCTGCTCACCACCGGCCTCGCGGGCGGCGTTGCGCTCGCCATCCCCGCCGAGATCGCCTGGCGCACCGCCACGGCCCTCGCGCAGCACGGCAACGTCAGGCGCGGCTTCCTCGGTGTCAGCAGCCAGCCCGTCGCCATCCCCGAGGCCCAGCGCGCCGGGCGCAGCCATGAGGCCGGCCTCCTGATCGTCAAGGTCGAGCCCGGCAGCCCCGCGGCCCAGGCCGGCATGATCCTCGGCGACATCCTCGTGACGCTCGACGGCCATCCCGTCACTGATACCGGCGACCTCCAGGCGCTCCTCACCGGGGACC
>JBDLTZ010000128.1:0-62086 GCA_039805565.1 Chloroflexota bacterium
GGAGTGGCCGCTTTCGGCCCTGGACGGCGAGCTCGCGTCGGGTGTGTGGTCGCTGCGCGTGACCGACAGGTGGCAGCACGATATTGGTGCAATCACAGCCTTCTCGCTGGCGCTCAGCACGTCTCGCTATACCTGCGATGGCGTGGACAGTACTCCGGATCCGGCGTCGCAGCGGATGTACCTGCCCGCCGTGGGGCGCTAACGCTGTAACCGACTCATACTCAGGCGGGAGAGCCAGCGAGGGTAGCCCTCCCTCAATCTACGTTCTACCACGCATGCCACGCCGCCGGATGAGCGCTGCACGCTTGGAGGGACCTGCCCGAGGCGGCCTAGCGCAGCACCGGATCCCTGCGCGCCCGCGAGGCCAGCTCGAAAGCCCGCCCGGCCGCCAGTAGCTCGCCGTCACGCCCCAGATCCGCGGACATCAACAGGCCGATGGGCTCACCGCTGTCCAGGTAGCCAGCCGGCAGGCTGAGCAGCGGCGCGCCCGACATGTTGAAGGCGAACGAGGTCCTGAAACTCATCAGGAAGTCGAGCCGGTGCTCTGCCAGCGTCGAGCGCACCGCCGCCAGCGAGACCTCGCGGCCCGTCCTCACGAGCTCGGTGTACCCCTGGGCGCTCAGCGGCTCGCGCGCGGAGTCGATGAGCAGCTGCTGGCCCCGCCGCGCCCGCCGCCGGAGATCGCGCCGGTTGAAGGCGATCACGTCGTCGAGCGACTCCACCGGCCCGCCTGTGGCCGCCAGGTAGGCCGCCACGCCGGCCCTGATGCCGAAGCGGAAGATCGACATGTAGTCCACCTGTGGCGGCGCGAAGGGCACCTCGACTACCGTCGCGCCTGCCCGCCGCAGCGCCGCCAGCGTCGCCTGGCGCACCCTCGTATCTCCACTGCGCCGTGGGTCGTGCTGGAGCCAGCCCACCCGCGCCCCGCGCAGCGCCTCTGCTCCGAAGTCCGGCGCCGCGAAGATGTCTGTGCGCGCCGACACGCCCGCCGTGGCAGGGTCATTTGCGTCCTGGCCCGCGATCGCGTGCAGCAGGATGCTCGCGTCAATGACGTTGCGCGCCATCGGCCCGGCCGTGTCCGTCGCATCCGTGATCGGAATGATCTTGTCGCGGCTCACAAGGCCGTGGGTCGGCTTGTGGCCTACCAGCGAGCACTGGCCGGAGGGGCTGATGATCGAGCCGTAGGTCTCGGTGCCGATCGCCGCCGCGGCAAAGCGTGCCGCGATCGAGGCGCCCGAGCCGGAGCTGGAGCCGCCGATGTCGAAGCGCCCGTAGGGGTTGCGCGTCTGCCCGCCCACCGTACTGTAGCCGTTCGAGGAGCGGTCGGACATAAAGTTCGCCCACTCGCTCAGGTTGGTCTTGCCGAGAAGTACGGCGCCGGCCTCGCGCAGCCGCGTCACGATGAACGCGTCGCGGTCGGCCCGCGCGTCGAGCAGCACCGCCGCCCCCGCTGTGGTGTGCATCCTGTCCCCGGTGCCGATGTTGTCCTTGATGAGTACCGGGATGCCGTGCAGCGGCCCGCGCGTCTTCCCCGCGCGGCGCTCCGCGTCCATGGCCGCGGCGATGGCGAGCGCCTCCGGGTTCAGCTCTACTACGCTCTGCAGCCGCCCCACGTCGTAGCGTCGGAGCCGCGCGACGTAGTACAGCGTGAGCTCGGCCGCCGTGAGCGTGCCTGCCTCCATGAGCCGCTGCAGCTCGGGGATGGTGGCGTCGCACAGCCGCCCGTCGAGCGCGGCCAAGTCAGCAGGAGGTATGCGCGACAGCTCTGGCTCGAATGGGGCGAAGTCTGGGGTGCGCAGCGGGGTTACGGTGCGGAGGGTGTGCTGAAGGGCGGCCTGGCGGGGATGGTACAGATCGCCCGCCAGCGGCACGCGCTTTCGCCGCACGGGTACTGATGAGGTTGTCATACAGATTGCGCCTTCGGTGGATGGCTACGAGGCGCCTATTGTACCAGGGAGACGGCGGTACCGTTCGCCCGCCGCGCTACAGCTGGGTGGGAGGAGTGCTGGCGGGTCCCTGCCGCTGGTCCCGCACGCTGCGCAGCGCCCGGCGAAGGCGTGACCATGGCCCGCGTACCCGGCGTGCCGCCTCGGGCTCTACAGGGCGGGTGTCGTACTGCGCTGCCACAAACGAATCGGTCAGATCGGCGATATCCTGCTCAGCGTCCGGCACGCGCGCCGTCAGTGTCGCTGCGTACTCGTAGGGAGTCTGGCCCGGACGGCGCCCCGCCCCGCCCTCCGCAGCGCGGTGCAACGTGCTGCGGTAGAAGTAGCGCACGAGCTCGCGCGGCGCCAGCGAGCCGAGGCGCGGCAGCCTGGGTCCCCCACGGGGCCGAGGAGAGGCAGGTCGCGGCCGGAGCGCCTCACGCGCTGCCTCCACAGCCTGCGCCGTCCATGAGCTTGCGTCGCCCCAGAGCGCCGCCAGCCAGGCGGACAGGCGCGCCAGCAGAGTGAACGTCAGCAGGCCGCGCAGCAGCCCGGGGTGGCGTCGCAGGACGATCTGGATCGCGTAGCCGGCGAGCAGCAGCATGCACAGCCAGAAGATCAGCGCCGGGAGCAGCTGTGGCTCGCGCTCAACCTCGGGTGGCAGCGGTGGGATGACCGGTGGTGGAGGCGGGGGCGCTGTCACGCCCCCGCCCGTGGGCATCAGCAGCGAGAGCAGCCAGGCCGGCAGCGCCACGAGCATCCCGAACAGCCAGACCACCAGGTAGCCAATCGTGGCGAAGAAGTAGCCGATCAGCGCCAGCCCGGCCCCGAGCGTCTCGAGCAGCCCGCGCCCGTAGGTGCGCGGCAGGAGCGCGGCGCCCACGACGATACCCAGGATCACGAGCCAGCTCATACGGCTCCAGCGCCGGCCCACTGCGTCAGCGACGCGCGCGCCCTCCTGCTGCCAGCGTGCGCGCAGTAGCGCTAGCCTGGCCTGGCTGTAGAGGAGAAAGCCTGCGACCAGGTACGTCAGCACTGCCGCTGTGGTCAGCGCCGAGATCGGCTCCGAAGGCCCGCCAGGCTGCCGCAGGTTCACCGCCTCGAGCCCCAGCGCGAGCATGCACAGCGCCCCGCCCATCACAAAGCGCTGACCGATTCGCTGGATCGCGGCCGAGCGCTCCTCTGCGAGCTGCGAGGCGTAGCGCCTGCCGCTCTCACTCAGGGTCTCGGGGCTCTCGAACGGCCGCGGCGCTAGCTCGCTCAAGTCGCGCATGCTCAGGTGGGTCAGCCCGGCCGCGGCGAGCCCCACCAAGATGTACAGCACGAAGAGGGGCTCGAAGATGCTCAGCGGGTCGTACAGCCAGCGCTCCGCATCTGCCGCGAACGTTGCCGTGGCGAAGCTTAGGGATGCCGCGATGCGCATCAGCACTGCCAGGGTGAAGAGCTCAGGGGCCAGGTAGCGTGCCAGCTCGCCCAGCGACATACGCTCGCGGCGGGCCACGTAGTGGACAAAGCCAGACTCGATCGCCGCCAGGAGGCAGACCACGATGAGCGGCTCGGGCCGCCAGCCGGGGGAGAAGCGCTGCACCGCACCTGCGATCACCGTGGTGAGCGATGTGATCATGATCGCCGTGAGCAGCGCGCTACGCTGGTTGAGTGTCATGCCCACCTCTGCGCCGAGGATGAAGCGCTCGTTATCTACGGCCTTGGGTCGTTGTCATCGGCGAAGTGTACACTACGACACGCCGTGGTGGCAAGCGGGGAGGCGCCGTGCCAGGGCCGTACATATAAAAAGGCGGGCCGCACCGTGAGGTGCGGCCCGCCGTCCGTCTGTGAGAGCGAGGTGTTACTTGCTCAGACCGCTGTTGATCTGGCTGAACACCTGGCTGACCTTGCTGCCGAGCAGCGTCAGGATGCCGATGACGACGATCGCGATGAGCACGAGGATCAGCGCGTACTCGACCAGACCCTGGCCCTCTTCCTTGGCGAAGAAGCTGCGAACCATTGCGTGTGCCTCCTGTAAAAAACTGCACGATGGAACCGAACTACAGCCGTAGTATATGTCCGCCTTGAGACCGGCTCAATAGTTCAATAGTCCTAGGTGGTACGGTACTGATAATGACTAACTATTCATCTTCAGGATGCCTTCTAAAAGGCATAAAGGTAAAATATGTGTAAAGACTTATACGTCGATCCGTAGTGGCTTGTGTGGCGGCGGTGGATGTAAAGAATATATGTTAGGTGCTGTGAGCATGCAAAAAGGGCCTGCATCGCAGACCCTTTCGCACGCAATTCGCCATTCTGGCTACGGGAGCGGTATCACTACTGCTACGCGCGTCCCCCGCCCCACGGTGCTCTCGATGCCGAACTCGCCGCGCAGCAGTGTCTCCACCTGCTGCCGCAGCGTGGCGATACCCATGTTCCGGCGCTCGCTCTCGTCGGAGAGCACCTCGTGGACGTGGAAGCCGCTGCCGTCGTCCTGCACCGAGACGTGGAGGCTCCCGCCGGCCGAGTCGAGCAGCACCCGCGCCTCGCTGGCGTTGGCATGTTTGGCGACGTTGTTGAGCGCCTCCTGGATGAAGCGGAAGATTGCGACCTCGTAGTGGCTCGGGAGCCGCGCGTCCATGTTCTGGACCATCAAGTTGACCTCGAGCTTGTTCTTCTCGCTGAACTGCTGCACGTAGCGGCGCAGCGTCGGCACCAGCCCTAGGTCGTCCAGGATCATCGGGCGCAGGTCGAAGATAAAGCGCCGCGTGTCCTGCAGGGCGCCGTTGATCGCCGTCTTCAGGCCGCCGAGCTCCGCGCGCGTCATCTCGATGTCCTTGTCCAGCAGGCGCTGGCAGATCTCGGCCCGCAGTACGAGGTTGCTCATCGACTGAGCCGGGCCGTCGTGCATCTGGAGCGAGATGCGCAGTCGCTCCTTCTCCTGAGCCTGAATGATGTTGGCGATCAGGTCGTCGCCGCTGCTCAACATCTGCCCCCCTGCTTCGGCTGCGCTCGCCCCCAGCAATGGCTCGAGCGATGTCGCGAGCTCATGCAGCAGACTCTGGCGGTTCTTCGCCGCCTGCTGCCGGTACTGCAGCTGCTCCAGCTGCCCGCGCATCGTCAGCAGGCGCATCTGCACCTCCTGCGCCGAGGAGAAGAAGTTTTTGATGTCCGCCTTGCTGTACCGGTCAATATTGACCTCAAGGTCGCGCAGGCGGTTCGAGACCGTCAGCTCACGCTGCTGGAGCTTGTCAACCTCGTTCGAGGTCTGCCGGAGCAGTGACTCGATCTCGCCGAGCTCGCGCCGGACCTTCTCAAGCTCGGCAATGCATCGGGTGTGCAGCTCCCGAAGGCCCTGGGACTCGGTGGTTGTCACAACGCCCTCCCTCGATCTGCTGGTTTGCTATCGTTCCGCTCATTGATCCGCCGCATTTGCCACCCTATAATTGACCCCTGAGGCGGGCGTAGCGCAGCCGCCACACGGTCACGAGCGCCTCCAGCACGATCCGGCGCGACATCTTCGAGCGGCCGACCCGCCTGTCGGGGAAGATGATCGGCACCTCACCTACGGTAAACCCGGCGCAGAGCGTACGGTAGGCCATCTCGATCTGGAACGAGTACCCGTTTGACTGGATATCGCTGAGGTTGATCGTCTCGAGGACGCGGCGTCGGTAGCAGCGGAACCCGCCGGTTGCGTCCATCACCGGCAGCGCGAGGATGCTCCGTGCGTACAGGTTGCCGCCCCGGCTGATCATCTGGCGGGCCAGCCCCCAGTCAGCGGTGCCGCCACCCGAGACGTAGCGCGAGCCGATCACCAAGTCATAGCGCTCCTCGGCGGCGGCCAGCAGCGCGGGGAGGTAGCGGGGATCATGCGAGAAGTCGGCGTCCATCTCGAAGATATACTCGGCGCCCTCTGCGAGCGCACGCCGGAAGCCGGCGACGTAGGCCGTCCCCAGCCCGAGCTTCCCCGGCCGTCTGAGCAGCCCGACACGCGGCTCGCCCGCGGCCAGCCGCGCCACGATCTCGGCCGTCCCGTCCGGCGAGCTGTCGTCCACCACAAGCACGCGGCAGCGTGGCAGCTTGAGCAGCTGAGACAGCAGGGCGCCGATATTCTCGCGCTCGTTGTACGTCGGCACGACGACCATGCAGTCGGCGACAGTGAGCCTTCCGGCCTCCCCCGCCACCCCGCTCGTGGTTCGCGCCGGGTCATGAGCGATCATGCTGTGCCTTTTCTGCGAAGTGCTTGTCCTCAGGGCTTCCTGAAAGGTATTATACGCGCCTTTACCGGGCGGTGCCCTGCCTCAACAGCATAGCGGCCCGCTACCGTTTGTGCGTGACTAACCGTGAGCAACTTGGTGACAATCGTAGGATGCAGTCTGTGAGCGATGCCATCACGCCCCGCCCCGCTCCCCGCTCCCTGTCGATCCCGGGCGTTGAGGCCCTGTGGGCGCTGCTGCCGCTCGCGCTGTTCGGGGCGATCCTGTCGCTGGCGCCCACCCTGCCGCACGACTTCTGGTGGCACCTGCGGGTAGGCCAGCTGGTGGCCGAGCAGGGGGTGCCGGGCACAAATATGTTTGCCTGGACGATCCCCGCCGACGCGCCGTTTGTCTACGCCGCCTGGCTGGCCGACTGGCTCTTTTACCTCTCCTACCTCCTCGCCGGCCTTCCGGGCCCGGTGATGCTGCGAAATGCGCTCGGGGTGGCCGGCTTCGCGCTGGTGGCGCTCGAGGCTCGCCGCCGCAGTGGCTCCTGGCGGCTCGCTGGCCTGGCGGTGCTGCTGGCTGGGGCGATGACAATCAACAACCTCACGACGCGGCCGCAGAACGTGGTCTGGCCGGTGTTCGCGCTCTACGCGCTGCTGCTCGGCGCCTACTCGGCCGGGCAGGCCGGGCCGCGCGCGCTGCTGGCGCTGCCGCTGCTCACTGTCTTCTGGACCAACGCCCACGGCTCGTTCGTGCTCGCGCCGGCGCTGCTGGCGATCACGTGCGCCGGCGAGACGCTGCGCCGCCTGCTTGGTCATGCTGGAGCGCTCCCCTGGCGGCGTGTCGGCTGGCTCTACCTTGCCGCCGCGGCATCCCTGGCGGCCACCACGCTCAACCCGATCGGCCCTGGCATCTTCGGCTACGTCCTCAAGCTTCTCACCGACCCCCCCAGCCAGTCGTTGGTGAACGAGTGGCAGCCCCCCACCACCCGTACTCTCGCCGGCTTCCTGTTCTTCGTGAGCCTGGTGGTGCTGGTAGCTGCGCTTGCGCTGGGGCGGCGGCGGCCCACCCTCACCGACACACTGCTGGTCTGCGCCTTCCTCTGGCTGGCGCTTGGCGGGATGCGCTATGTCGTCTGGTTCGGCATGGTTGCGATGCCGGTGCTGGCCCAGTGCCTCGGGCGGCGCCTCCCGGCTGTCTCCGCCCCGCGGGGCATAGAGGCCACAGACAGCAGGAGCGCAGTTTCAGCCTCGGCGCGCTCTGCGCCGTCTGTTACGAAGGGCGAGCGCTCCTTTACCACCGCTGTCGCGCTGCTGCTGGCCGCGGGGGTCGTGATGCTCCAGCCGCCCTTCAAGACCGCCGTGCCGCTGCCCGCCGCCTACACGTCGTTCTTCGCGCCCGTCCCCGGCGCGCCCGGCCTGTTCAGCCTCGACACGCCCGTGGGCGCGGCAGCACATCTGCGAGAGAACCCCACGCGCGGCCGGCTGTTCAACGATATGGCCTACGGCTCCTACCTGATCTGGGCTGCTCCCGAGGAGCGCGTCTTCGTCGACCCGCGCGTCGAGCTGTTCCCGCTCGCGCTCTGGCAGGACTATATCGCCATCGGCGAGGCCCGCGGCCACGACGCACTGCTCGAGAAGTACAACGTGGAGCGCGTGCTGCTCGATACGCGCAGCCAGCCGCTCCTGGCCGCCGCCCTCGCCGCCGACCCCGCGTGGGAGCGCGAGTACGCCGACGAGCGTGCCGAGATCTACCGACGGGTACGATAGAAGTAAAGAGCAACGCGCACCATGAACACACAATCGCAGCCGCTACAACCCGCGGATAAGCCTGCTCTCACCATTGACCACGTCTGGCTCGCGGCCGCGCTGATTCTGCTGGCGCTGCGCCCGCTGCTCACCGTGATCCCGCCGAACGATTTCTGGTGGCATATGGCCGTCGGGCGGGCGGTTGTTGAGCAGGGCTCTATCCCACAGGTGGATGCCTTCTCCTTCACCCGCGCCGGCGAGCCGTTCGTCAACCAGGCCTGGCTGGCGCAGCTCCTGATGTTCGGCCTGCACAGCCTCGGCGGCGTGCCGCTGGTGCTGGTGGTGCAGTCGCTCGTGATCACGCTGGCCTACGGGTTGCTGCTGCGGCTGTGCGTCATTCGGACCGGCAGGCTGCGGCTGTGCGTCGCGCTGCTGCTGCTCACGATCATGCCGATGTCGTTCGACAACTGGAGCGTGCGGCCGCAGAGCTACGTCTTCCCGCTGTTCGCCGCTTTCCTCACCGTACTCACCGAGCACCGCCTTGGCCGCGCCAGCCGGCTCTGGCTGCTGCCGCCGCTGATGGCGCTGTGGGTCAATATGCACGGCTCGTTCGTGCTCGGCCTGGCCCTGATCGGCATTACCTTCGCCGGCGAGTGGCTCAAGGCGCTTGCGCGGCAGCCCTCGTCCTTCGCTGACCGGCCCTCGGCCCTGCCGCTCTGGGGGGCGCTCACGGCGCTCGCTACCCTGCTCAACCCGCGCGGCCCCGGCGTGCTGGCCTACGTCTCCAACCTGCTCGGCAGCAGCCAGGTCACCACGCTTGTCACCGAGTGGTCGCCGCCGAGCGTGCGCGACATCAACGGCGCGATCTTCTTCTTGGTTGCGATGGCCTGCTGCGCCGTGCTGGCCTACTCCCGCCGCCGGCCCGATCTCACCGACATGCTGCTGCTCGGGGCGTTCTTCTGGCTCGCCCTGGGCGCCACGCGCAACGTGGTCTGGTTCGGCTTCGTGGTCACGCCGCTGCTGGCGGTGCAGGTCGCCACGCTGCTGCCGAAGCCGCGCGGCCGGCCGTTCTATGGCTTGCCGGCGCTCAACGCGGCGCTGATCGGCGTGCTGGCGCTGCTGCTGCTGCTCGCCTCGCCGTGGGTCAAGCCAGCGCTCGACCTGCCGCCCGCCGTGGGCGGGTTGCTCTCGGAGGACACGCCGGTGGAGGCGGTGCGCGCCCTTGCGCAGCAGCCGGATCGGCCGGAGCGCCTCTTTCACGCCATGGGCTACGGCTCCTATCTGATCTGGGCCGCCCCCGAGCAGAAGGTCTTCATCGACCCGCGCATCGAGCTCTACCCCTTCCGCCAGTGGGTGGACTACCTGAACCTGAGCCAGGCCAACAATGTAGATGCGCTGCTGGAGTCCTACGCGATCGACGGTGCGCTCCTCAGCGTGGCCGAGCAGGAGCCGCTGGTCGATGCTTTGCGCGCCGACTCGGGCTGGGACGTGCGCTACGAAGACGACCACACCGTGCTGCTCGTCCGGCGTTAGCCGCCTATTGCTTTACACTCCATTGGCGCTATGGTACGATATATCACCTTCCTTATAGACATGATTGGCGGCTAGTAAGGATGGATATGCTGCGGCGCTGGTTAATGCGGGGTAAAAAGCCTGTAAAGCCGACGGCGCAGCTTGGCCGTGAGTTCGCCGTGGGCGATGTCGTCGAGCAGCGCTTCGACATCGAGAGCTTACGCCGGGGCTACATGGGGGTTGTCTACATCGCCTACGACCGCCAGCGGCGCGAGCGGGTGGTGCTCAAGACCTTCCAGAACAAGTACCTGTGGGACGAGGAGGCGATCGCGCGCTTCAACGTCGAAGCCGAGCTCTGGATGCGGCTCGGCAGCCACCCCAACATCGTGCACGCGCTGGACTTGCGCACCTTCCTCGGCAAACCGCACGTCGTGGCCGAGTACGTCCACGGCGGCCCGCTCCGCGCGCTCGTCGGCCACCTCCAGATTCAGGAGACGCTCGACTACGCCATCCAGATCTGCTGGGGCATGCAGTACGCCATCGACCAGGCGGCCCTCATGCACCGCGATCTTAAGCCCGACAACATCCTGGTGACGCTCGACGGCCAGGTAAAGGTGACCGACTTCGGCCTCTCGCGTGTGCTGCCCACGTGGCAGTGGGCCGAGCACCTGCGCGACCACCGCAGCGCCGCGATGCGTATGCGCGCTATGCCGCCGGCCGAGGCGCTCGACGGCACCCTGCCCTACATGGCCCCCGAGCTGTTCGAGCTCACCGGCACCGTCGGCGTCTGGACCGATATCTACGCCTTCGGCGTCACGCTCTACGAGTTGCTGACTGGTAAGCTGCCGTTCGACTCCATGCGCGACGAGTCGCTTATCCGCATGCACGTGCGTGTTCCGCCCAAGGACCCGCGCCAGGTCAAGGCCAACGTCCACCCGGCCGCGGTGCCCGTGGTGATGCGCTGCCTTGCCAAGCGCCCCACCGAGCGCTACCAGAGCTTCCGCGAGCTCGAGAGCGCCCTCCAGACGGTGCGGAAGGAGATCGTGGGCGCGTACTACGAGGTCGAGTGGCCGGAGAGCAACCGCGAGGAGTGCGACAGCTGGACCGCCCAGGGGCTGGCGCACATGAAGCTCGGTGAGCACAGCGACGCCGTGCGCTGCTTCAACTATGCCGTGGAGCTGGATCGCAACCGTGCCGACTGCTGGCTCAACCTGGGGGGCGCGCGGCTCAAGCTCTGGCAGTACCACGAGGCGCTGTCTGCCGTGGACGAGGGCCTGCGCCGCGCCGTCAGCCGCAACGAGTTCGGCCAACTCTACGCTGTCCGCGCCGAGATCTATACCACCATGGGCAAACCCGACCGCGCCCTGCCGGCGATCGATCAGGGCCTCTCCTACACGCCGAACGCCCCGCGTCTCTGGATCGACAAGGCTGTGCTGCTCCAGAGCGCCGGCATGCTCCGCGAGGCCCAGGAGTGCGCCGAGCGCGCCCTTGGCTTTGACAAGCTCGACCCGGACGCCCACCGGCTGCTCGGCGATATCCAGCGAGACCAGGGACGCCACAGGAAGGCCGCCGAGGCCTACGCCGAGGCCCTCAAGCTCGATCCTCGCTCGGCCGACTCGTGGGCGCGCTACGGCACGATGCTGCTGCGCACCAGCGGCCCGCGGCCCGCGATGCAGGCCTTCGAGATGGCGATCAAGCTCGACCCGGACCATGCCGAGGCCCTTGCGGGACAACGTCAGGCCCGCCGCGAGCTCGGTCGCTAGCGTGAGACATTCAGCGTGCTATAATATCTGCGCTGGTAAACGGAATCTTAAGGAGCGATCAGCCGATGACACGGCGTGTTGTGATTACGGGAATGGGAGCCGTGAGCCCGCTTGGGCTCGATGTTGCATCCCTGTGGCAGGGCGTGCGCGAGGCGCGGAGCGGCATTGGGCCGATCACCCTGTGCGATACCGAGGGCCTCGACTCGCGCATCGGCGGCGAGGTTCATGGGTTCGACCCGCTGAACTACATGGACCGCAAGGAAGTTCGTCGCAATGATCGCTTCATCCATTTTGCCGTGGCCGCCGCGCGCGAGGCGCTGCGCTCCGCCGAGCTGACGGTGACGCCTGAGAACGCCGAGTCGATCGGCGTGATCATCGGCAGCGGCATCGGTGGCATCGATACGCTTGCCGAGGGCGTGCTCACGCTGCGTGACAAGGGCCCCGGCCGCGTCAGCCCCTTCCTCGTGCCGGCGATGATCAACAATATGGCTGCCGGCCAGGTCTCGATGATCTTCGGCCTCAAGGGCCCGAACTTCTGCCCGACCTCGGCCTGTGCCACCGGCGCCCACTCGATCGGCGAGGCCGTTGAGACCATCCGTCGCGGCTGGGCCGACGCAATGGTGGCTGGCGGCAGCGAGGCTCCGATCACTCCGATCGGCATTGCGGCCTTTGCGAGCTCGCGCGCGATCACCACCCGCAACGACTCGCCGGAGACCGCCTCCCGCCCCTTCGATGCGACCCGTGATGGGTTCGTGCTCTCCGAGGGCGGCGCGGTGGTGGTGCTTGAGGCCCTCGAGCACGCCCAGGCTCGCGGCGCGCGCATCCTTGCCGAGGTGGTGGGCTACGGCCTCTCCGCTGACGCGTACCACATCACCCAGCCCCCCGCAGGCGGCGAGGGCGCCCTGCGCGCTATGCGCACGGCGCTCAAGCATGCCGGCCTCTCCCCCGCCGATGTCGACTACGTCAATGCCCACGGCACCAGCACCCCCGCGGGCGACGCCGCCGAGACACAGGCGATCAAGTCGCTTCTCGGCGAGCGCGCCTACCAGGTGCCTGTCAGCTCCAGTAAGTCGCAGTTCGGCCACCTTCTCGGCGCCGCCGGCGCGATCGAGGCGATCGTCTCGGTCCTCGCCATCCAGAACGACCTGCTGCCCCCGACGATCAACTACGTCAACCCCGACCCGCAGTGCGATCTGGACTACGTCCCGAACGCCGCTCGCCCGGGCCGCATCAACGTTGCTATCAGCAACTCGTTTGGTTTCGGCGGACATAATGTGTCGCTGGTGTTTAGGCGCTACGCGTAGCCGAAAGCCGCGAGCCGCGAGCCGTGGGCCGTGAGCCGATCAGCTCACGGCCCGCAGACCGCAGCGCAAGTGACAAGGCACGAGATGCCATCGATCGATCGCCTTCTCGATCACCTCGGTGTGCCCCTGCGTGATACGCACCTGCTCCGCGCCGCCCTCATCCACCGTTCGTTCATCAATGAGCACCCCGAGCGCGAGCCGGACCTCGAGAGCAACGAGCGGATGGAATTCCTCGGGGACTCGATCGTCAACGCCGTCGCCGCCATGCTGGTCTATGAGCGCTTCCCCAGCTACGATGAGGGACGGCTCACGGCCGCCCGCACCTCGCTCGTCAACACCGGTTCGCTCGCTAGCCTCGCCCGGCGCTTCGGGCTCGGCGCCTACCTCAGGCTCAGCAAGGGCGAGGAGCGCAGCGGCGCCCGCGACCGTGACGCCATGCTCGCCGACGCGTTTGAGGCGGTCGTCGCGGCGCTCTTCCTGGACGGCGGGCTCGATGCCGCCCGGACGTTTCTCGCGCCGCTCTTCGCTGAGCAGATCGAGCTGGTCGCCACCGGCGGCCATCAGCTGGACTACAAGAGCCGCCTCATGGCCCGGGTCCAGTCCGAACGCAACGTCACCCCACGCTACCAGACGGTCTCTGTCTCGGGGCCCGAGCACCGGCCCCAGATCACGGTCGAGGTGCTCATCGCCGACGTATCAATGGGAACCGGGAGCGGTCCGAGCAAGCAGGCCGCCGCTCAGGCCGCTGCTCAGGCTGCTCTGGAGCGGCTCGACATCGATGCTAGAGCCTAAAGGTGAGAGCACTGCGCCCCTGGCCTCACAGCACTCGCTCTGCATCATGACACGACGACTGCTCATAAGCGGTGGCTCGGGATACCTCGGCCGCGCTCTTGTCCGACTGGCAACCTCCCAGCCGTGGGAGGTCGTTGTGACCTATCACGGGCACCGCCCCACGACCCCAGGCCTCGAGGTCATTCGGCTCGATCTGCGCGATGCCTCGGCCGCCGAGGAAGCTGTTGCTGCACTGCGCCCCGATGTCGTTATCCACACCGCCTACGTTCAGGACGGCCCCGACCTCGAGGCCGTGACGGTGGCCGGCTCTGGTGCCGTCGCCCGCGCGGCGCGTTCCGTGGGCGCCCGCCTGATCCATATGTCGAGCGATGTCGTCTTCGACGGCGAGCATGTCGGTAGCTATGCCGATGATGCCCTCCCCGCGCCGATCTCGCCGTATGGTCGGGCGAAGGCTGCCGCCGAGCGTCTGGTGGCTGACGCCCACCCCGGCGCGCTGATTGTCCGCACGTCACTGATCTACGGCGGCGCCGAGCCGAGCAAGCACGAGACCCTCGCCCTGGATGCCGCGGCCGGTCGCGCCGACGTGGCGTTCTTCACCGATGAGCTGCGCTGCCCTGTGGTCGTGGATGATCTGGCTGCCGCGCTGCTGGAGCTGGCGGTGATCGATGTCTTCGGCACGCTGAACGTGGCCGGTGCGGACATTGTCAGCCGCTATATGTTTGCGCAGCTTGTGGTGGAGGCCGCCGGCGGGGATGCCGGGCGGCTGCGCTCCGCCGTGAGCGCCGGGAGCGGCGTTCCACGCCCGCGCAACTGTGCTCTAGACTCACGGCGGGCGCAAACAATGATCAGCACACGTCTCCGCGGCGCCAGTCAGGTGCTGCGACCGCGGCTGGAATAGCCGGGAGGAGAGCCGGGCTATGGGAGAAACGCCGGAGTCCATCAGGCACCTCTTGGTCGAGCTGCAGAGCTCCGACGAGTTTGCGCGTGCGCAGGCCTCCTTCGCGCTGGGGATGCTTGGCGAGCCTGCGGTGGAGCCGCTGATCGGCCTGCTCCATCACGACGATCGTGACGTGCGAATGCGTGCTGCCTGGGCGCTGGGTGTCATTGGTCAGCCCGCGCTGCCCGCGCTGCTCGCTCTGGCCGAAAGTGGGATGCCTTCCCTGCGTGTCGAGGCGATCCGCGTGCTGGGCGTGATCGGCGAGGGCCGCTCCCTCAACCAGCTGTTTCACGCCCTCACTGATCCCGCGCCGAATATCGCGCAGCGAGCCGCGATCGCGCTTGGCAGGATCGGGGATCCGCGCGCATTTCACCCGCTGCTCACCGCCGCACATCACCCGTCGCCGGACGTGCGCTTCGCCGTCTGTAGCGCGCTGGCGCATCTGCACGCTGTGGATGCGCTGCCCGCCCTGCGGCGCCTTGCGCTTGAGGAGACGGCTGTCACCTCGTGGGGCGCTTCCGTGGCCGAGGCTGCCGCGCGCGCGGCGCAGGAGATCGCTGCCGGGCGTCCCCAGGCGGAGCCCGCGTTTGCCCGTGTGAGCGAGTTGCTCCGCGTGTGGCAGGAAGATTAATCGCAGCTATTTACACGCTTTACAATCGCTTTGCATCAGCTTAACCTCGTTGCCCGATGATTTAGGGCTGTTTGGTTGACGTATTTTCACCCATCTGCTATAATCGGTCATCTTTCTAAACCGTCTAGGTCTTATCTTTCAAGCATGACCTCCGACACAGTCCTGAGCAGGTCTATGCTTGTTTCCGTGTACTCTAACTGAGTCCACGTGGTACGCTGTGCAGTGCTACACACCGGGACAATCCTCACCCACCGCTCGAGGGAGTGCGGTGCCCCCTGATACGTCTGGAACGCTTAAGGAGGTGGCGCGCGGCGCATCGATTGCTGAGAATCCTGTCCGAAGCTGACAGACTCCCCACGTGAGTGAAAGGACCAACTTCCCCTATGCGTACAGTGCAGAACTCGTGGCGGCTTTCGCTGCTGCTCGCCTTGGTTGTGCCGATTCTCGCCGCCTGTGGTGGCGCGCCGGCCGCAGCCCCGACCACTGCTCCCGAGGCTCCGGCGGCCACTGAGGCCCCCGCTGCTCCGGCGGCCACCGAGGCCCCCGCTGCGCCTGAGGCCCCCGCCGCTACCGAGGCCCCCGCCCCCACCGAGGCCCCTGAGGCCGCGCAGCCGGGTGGCACGCTGAAGATTCTCTACTGGCAGGCGATCACCATCCTGAACCCCCACCAGGCGACCGGCACGAAGGACTTCGACGGCGCGAGCGTCATCCTCGAGCCGCTGGCGCGCTTCGACGAGAACGGCGCCCTGGTGCCGTACCTCGCCGCCGAGATCCCGACGATCGAGAACGGCGGGATTGCCGAGGACGCCACCAGCGTCACCTGGAAGCTGAAGGAAGGTGTGAAGTGGTCGGACGGCAGCGACTTCACCGCCGACGACGTGATCTTCACGTGGCAGTACTGCGCCGATGAGGCCACCGCCTGCACCACCAAGTCGTACTTCGACCCGATCGCGAGCGTCGAGGCTGTCAGCCCCACCGAGGTGAAGATCACCTGGAAGGAGCCGAACGCCGACCCGTTCATCTCGTTCACGAGCTTCAACGGGATGATCCTGCAGAAGGCCCAGTTTGAGAACTGCGTCGGCGAGAATGCTATCAGCGACGCGGCCTGCCAGGCTGCGAACCTGAAGCCGATCGGCACCGGCGCGTGGCAGGTCAAGGACTTCATGCCGGGCGACGTGGTGGTCTACGAGCGCAACGCGAACTACCGCGACGCCGCCAACGTCTTCTTCGACGAGGTCGAGATCAAGGGCGGCGGCGACGCCACCACCGCGGCCCGCGCGGTCTGCGAGACCGGCGAGGTCGATTTCGCCTGGAACCTCCAGGTCCAGAAGGCTGTGCTCGAGCCGATCCTGGCCGCCGGCCAGTGTGACCCGGTTGTGAGCGGCTCGTTCGGCATCGAGCGCGTCGTGCTGAACTTCGCTAACCCGGACCCGGCGCTGGGCGAGAAGCGCGCCGAGCCCGACCAGCCGCACTGGGCGTTCTCGGACCTGAAGGTCCGCCAGGCCGTCGCCAAGGCGATCGACCGCGCGGCGATTGCGGAGCAGCTCTACGGCCCCACCGGCTCGGTCACCTGCAACATCCTGACGCAGCCGGTTGAGTACGCGTCCACCAACCTGACCTGTGAGCGCGACGTCGAGGGCGCCAAGGCGCTGCTCGATGAGGCCGGCTGGGTCGTGCCCGAGGGCAGCTCCATTCGCGAGAAGGATGGCAAGAAGCTGGTCCTGTCGTTCTCGACCTCGATCAACCCGCTGCGCCAGGGCGAGCAGGCGATCATCAAGGCCAACCTGGCCGAGGTCGGCATCCAGGTAGACCTGAAGGCCATCGACGCGGGCGTGTTCTTCGGCGGCGACCCGGGCAACCCGGATACGCTGAACAAGATGTACGTCGACATGCAGATGTACACCAACAGCAACACCAACCCCGACCCGACGGGCTACTTCGACGGCTGGTCCTGCGCCAACGTGAACTCGGCGGCGAACCAGTGGCAGGGCGGTAACGACGGCCGCTACTGCAGCGAGGAGTACGATGCCGCGCTGGCCCAGCTGAAGACGACTCTGGACCCCGAGCAGCGCATCGAGCTGTTCATCCAGCTCAACGACATCCTGGTCAACGACGGCGCGGTCATCCCGCTGATCGATCGCACGACGCCGCAGGGTAAGTCGAAGGCGCTCAATGGCCCGACCGGCTCGACCTTCGACTCGCAGCTGTGGAACATCGCCACCTGGAGCAAGTAGTCCTCCACCCGCTCCAAGACTGACAACGTTCGGCTGTGGCCTAAGGCCACAGCCGAACCGTACGTGAGAGTGCCATGACCCAGTACATCCTGCGTCGCCTGCTGATCGCGGTCCCAACCCTGCTGGTGATCAGCTTCGTTATCTTCGCCATCCTGTCGCTCGCCCCCGGGGACCCGCTGGCACAATTCGCGCTGAACCCCGCCATCCCCGAGAGTGTGCGCGAGAACATCCGGCGACAGTTTGGCCTGGACCAGCCGTGGCCAGTGCGCTACGTCCGCTGGCTCTCTGCGACGGCGCAGGGTGACTTCGGCTTCTCGTTCTCCACCAAGGCCCCGGTCTTCGACCTCATCCGGCAGCGCCTGCCACAGACGCTGCAGGTGGTGGGCGTGGCCTACCTGCTGGCCATCCTCATTGCCATCCCAATCGGTATCATCGCCGCTGTGAAGCAGTACTCGATCTTTGACCAGGTCTCGACCCTGCTGGCCTTCGTGGGCTTCTCGGTCCCCTCGTTCTTCACCGGCCTGCTGCTGATGCTGATCTTCGCCATCAACCTCAGGTGGTTCCCGATCGTCTACAGCTCGACGCTCGAGGTGAGCGGCTGGGACTCGCTTGTGGCCCAGCTGCGCCAGATGGTCCTGCCTGTCACAGTGCTGCTCGTGCAGCAGACGGCCGCCCTCACGCGCTTCATGCGCTCCGCGATGCTCGATAACATCTCGCTCGACTATGTGCGGACCGCGCGCGCCAAGGGTCTCGCCGACCGCGCTGTGATCGCCCGGCACGTCCTGCGCAACAGCCTCATCCCGGTGGTGACGCTTGTGGCCCTCGGCATCCCGACGATCTTCGCCGGTGCGATCATCACCGAGAATCTGTTCCGCGTGAACGGTCTCGGCCAGCTGCTGATCACATCGATCCAGAACTCCGATACACCGGTGGTGATGGCGCTGACCTTCATCTTTGCCACGCTCACTGTAATGTTCAACCTGATCGCCGACATCCTGTACGGCGTACTAGACCCGCGTGTGCGCTACAGCTGATTCCCCATTTCCCAGTAAGCGAGGTTTGTATGTCCGAAGCGGATCAGGCGATGAATGCATCTTCTGCTGCCGAGACCTCCCAGGTGGTCCGCCAGCTCCAGCTTGGCCTTTCCTCGAAGCCGCGCACTCTCTGGGGTGACGCATGGCGCCGCTTCCGCCGCCATAAGCTGGCGATGATCGGCGCCGCGATCTTTATCTTCTTCGTGCTCACTGTGACGGTCGGCCCGTACATCTACGTGCCGTGGTACGTCGGTAAGCTCGAGGCGCAAGGGATCGTCGTCCCGCCGGCGGACCGCACGCTCGACAAGTTGAAGGACCAGCTGGACTTCATGGCGATCATGTCGCCGCCGTCGCCCACCCACCCGTTCGGCACGGATGAGCTCGGGCGCGACCTGCTCGGCCGCACGATCTTCGGCGGGCGGATCTCGCTCGCCGTCGGCATCGTCGCCATGCTGATCGCTGTTTCGATCGGCACGGTCGTCGGTGCGCTCGCCGGCTTCTTCGGCGGCGTTCTGGACCAGGCCCTGATGCGCGTCACGGACTTGTTCCTCTCGCTGCCCACGCTGCCGCTGCTGCTGCTGACGGTCTACCTCTTCCGTGAGCCGGTGACGAAGGCGCTGGGCCCTGAGACAGGCATTTTCGCGATCGTCGTCACGATGATCGGCGCCCTGGCCTGGATGTCTACCGCCCGCATCGTCCGCGCTACGTTCCTCTCCCTCAAGGAGAAGGAGTTTGTTGAGGCCGCCATCTGCCTCGGCATCAGCAAGCGGTCGATCATGTTCAGGCACATCCTGCCGAACGCGATGAGCCCGATCATCGTCGCCGCCACCCTCGAGGTTGGCAGCGCGATCATCTCTGAGTCCACGCTCTCGTTCCTCGGCATTGGGTTCCCGCCCGATACGCCAACCTGGGGCCGCCTCGTCACCGATGGCAGCCAGTTCCTCCAGGCCGCGCCGCACCTCGCGCTCATCCCTGGCGCGCTGATCTTCCTGGTGGTGCTCAGCATCAACTTCATGGGTGACGGCCTGCGCGACGCGCTCGACCCGCGCTCGCGGCTGTAGTCCTCTCGCAGAGGGTCTGAGGCTGGGGTGCGGGGGCCGCGAGGTCTCCGCAGCAAACAAAAAATGCGGAGGGCGAAGCCCTCCGCACCACCTGCACGAGCAGCACACTAGATGTACTCGAGCTGGCTCACCCTCCGCCGCCACTCGGTCTTGATCTCCACCGAGCTCCCCGCGCTCGCCTGATAGTCCATAAGCAGCCGGTTGAAGACATTCGGCTGGTCCAGGAATGGGAAGTGGCCGGACTTTGGCAGCCGGATCACCTGCTGCAGTGTGCTGTGCTCCTCCTGCAGAAAGCGCGCCTGATCCAGGCTGACGATCGAGTCCTTCTCTCCGAACACCGCCAGCAGCGGCACGCTCAGGCGCGTCAGGTCCACCCGCAGGTCCGTCTCCAGCACCGAGCCGATCACCCGCTGCACCAGACTCTCCGACAGGCTCTCGGTGTCCTCGACGATCTCGCTCAGCATCTGTGGGTAGTTCACGTTCAGCTGGCGGATCAGACGCGACCAGATGTTGCTCGGGTTCGAGCGACCGAAGATGCGCGAGAGGGCGCCCGGCTTTACGATGCCCTGGAGCTGCACGCCCTGGAACGGCGTCGTCACCGTCATGATCTTCGTGAAGCGGTCCGGGTGCTCGGCCGCGGCTCGCACCGCCACCATGCCGCCAAGCCCGTGGCCCACCAGGCTGACCTTCTGCAGGCCGAGGTTGTCCATGAACCCGAGCAGCAGGTTGGCGTACTCCCCAACTGAGAAACTGCTCTCGCACCGGTCGGACTCACCGAAGCCCCAGAAGTCCAGCGCGTAGGCCCGGTAGCGCTCCGAGATGTGGTCCATCGTGGGCAGCCAGTAGCGCCACGAGCCGAGCCAGCTGTGGAGAAAGAGGGTCGGTGGCCCGCGCCTGCCGATGAGCTCGTAGTGGACCAGCCGGTTTTCGAGGTAGATAGCGCTCACGGTACCATTCCGTCGCTGTGCTCGTCCTGCTCCGGCTGCGTCACCGGAACAATGAAGCTGAAGGTGCTGCCCCTGCCTGTCTCGCTCTCTACCCACATCTCGCCGCCGTGTAGCTCCACGAGCGACTTGGCGATCGAGAGCCCCAGCCCCGTGCCGCCCGCCTCGTCGCGCAGCGGGTTGTCTGCGCGGTAGAAGCGCCGGAATAGGTGCTGCTGCTGCTCGGGTGAGATGCCCACGCCGTTGTCCTCGACATCCACTTGCACGAGGCCGGCTGGGTTCAGCGTCACTCGCAGCGCCACGCGCCCGCTGGCGTACGTGTACTTGATGGCGTTGGAGATCAGGTTCATTACCACCTGCGTCAGGCGCCGCGGGTCCGCCGTGATCGGCGGCAAGTCGGGTGCCAGCTCCAGCGCCACCGAGAGCTGTTTGCGGTCGATTTCGGCGCGCAGCGTCTGGAGCACGTCCTGAAGCACATGCTCCAGGCTCACCTGCTCGAGGTTGAGCTGGATCTTGTTTGCGTCGATCCGCCCAATCTCCAGGATGTCGTTGATCAGATCCATCAGGCGGTTGGCGTTGTTCTTCACCACGCTGAGGAACGAGAGCTGCCCCTCGTTCAGCTGCCCGGCCGCGCCTAGCAGCAGCAGGTCCACATACCCCTTGATCGACGTCAGCGGCGTCCGCAGCTCGTGCGAAACGCTGGAGATGAAGTCGCGCTTAGCGCGGTCGGATTCGATCTCGCGCGTGATGTCGCGCAGCACGACCACGCAGCCATAGAGGTTGCCGCGCGGGTCCACCCAGGGCGCGAAGTTGAGCGTGATCGTCTGGTCTGGTGAGGGCAGCTCGATCAGCCGGTTGTAGTTACGCCCCTGGTCCCCCAGGGCGTGGAGCCCCTGCCGCAGCCCTTCGTACATTACCTCGGCCCGGCGCGTGGCCGCCGGCGTGGCCCCGTGGCGCAGCAGCTGCGCGAGCGGCTGCGCCGAGAGATAGCTTGCGGGGATGGCAAGCATCTGCTCGGCGGCGTCGTTGAACAGCACCACCCGCAGGTTTTCGTCCAGCACCATCACGCCCTCGCCGAGGCTCTGGAGGATCGCGTGGTTCTTGCTGTTCTCCTCGCGCTGCTGCGCCAGCAGCTCACTGCGCTCGTAGGCGATCTCGTTGATCACGGTGTAGAGCGTCGCGTTATGGATGACGATCGCGACCTCGTTAGCAATTGTGCTGAGCAGCTGGACTTGCTCCTGGCTGAACGAGCTCGGGCGCGGGCTCGAGAGCATCACCACGCCCAGAGGCCCGTCCTGCGTCATAAGCGGCGCCGCGATCACCGAGCGCACCTCGTCGGCGCGGCCCTCCTCGCGCAGCCAGCGCATATCGGCCCCCACATCGGCGATGCACACCGCCTCCTGGTGCTTCATCACCCAGCCCGAGAGGCCCAGCCCTTGCGCGAAGGTGATCGGTATGGTCGTCGTCTCCACAGCTCCACTGCTGGCAATCACTGCGCGGCAGGTGAGCATGTTGCTTTGCGGGTCCAGCAACATGATCGAGCCCCGCTTGGCGCCCAACGCCGCCGCTGTGAGCCCGAGGGCCTGGTTGAGCGTCTTCTCCAGGTCCAAATTGGCCGTCAGCTCGAGCGTGATGGCGTGGACTGCCTGGAGGCGGTCGCGCTCGGCGGCCAGCTGATTGTTGACGTCGCCGAGGGCGGCGGTGCGCTCGTCTACGCGCCGCTCGAGGTCGGCGGTGAAGCGCCGCACCTCGTCGAACAGGCGCGCGTTGCGGATGGCCTGCGCGGCCTGGCTGGCGAGCGCGAAGGCAAGCTGGGCGTCGTCCTCGTCATAGGCGCCGGGGGTGCGGCTGTCGACGTTGAGCACCCCGATGACCTCGTCGTTCAGCAGCAGCGGCGCGCCGATCCAGCTGCGGATGTGCTCGGTGCCGTCCTCCGGGGCGTTGCTCGGCAGCTTCTCGGCACGGATATCAGCCACCGCCACAGGGCGGCGCTCGCGGACCACGCGCTGCAGGTAGGGCTCGTCGTCCACGCCGAAGCGCAGCTGCTCGACGGCCCCCCGTACCGGCTCGTCCCAGCCGCGGGCGGCAGCCACGCGCAGCATCTCGCCCTCGCGCAGCATCAGGGAGGCCGTGTCGTAGGGGATCACGCGCGCCAACTGGTCCAGGATGAGGGTCATAATCTCGTCCAGCTGCAGCACGCCGGTGAGGGTCAGCGCCACCTCGCGCAGTGTGTCGGCCACCCGCCGGCGTGACTGCTCGCTCTGGAACAGGCGCGCGTTGTTGAGGGCGATCGCCGCCTGGTTGGCTACCGTGGTAAGGAAGCGCAGCGCATCCTGGTCGAAGGCGCCTGGCTCGTGGCTCTGGACGTTGAGCACGCCCAGCACCTCATCGCCCTGGATGATCGGTACGCCGAGCCAAGAGCCGATCGGCCGCTCGCCGGGCAGCACCGGCTCGATCGAGATGGCGTCTACCTCCTGGTAGCTGCGGAGCAGCAGCGGGCGCCTCTCGAGCACCACCGTAGCGGTGAGGCCGTGGGCCACCTCCAGCACGTAGGTGTCGCCCTCGTCGTGCGGCGAGCGTCGGCCATCATCGTAGACCAGCGGGAACGTCAGGTGGCGCGTCTGCGCATCGTAGAGCGCGATGAACGACGCTGACGTGTCGAGCACCTCGCTGATGCCGGTGTGCAGGGCGGTGAGGAGCTCGTCGAGGTCGAGCGTGGCGTTGATCGCCTGGCTGATGCGGTTGATCGTGGTGAGCTCGCCGATCCGCTGCTCGCGCTCGGCGAACAGGCGCGCGTTCTCGAGCGCAATCGCCGCCTGGTCTGCAAGGCCGGCGAGCAGCTGCACCTCATCCCGGCTGAAGAGGCGCCGGTGGACGGTCATCACGCTCAGCACGCCGATCGTCTGCTCGCGGTAGATCACCGGGACGCCCATAAAGGAAGTGTACTGGTTGGCGCGGTTGAACGACGGGTAGAGCGAGCCGCCGTGGGCCTCGACATCGCTCACCACCATCGGCTCACCGGTTGATGCCACCCGTCCGGTGAGGCCGGAGCCCACGGGGACGCGCAGAGTGGCGGCTATGTCCTGCGGGATGCCGGCCATCGCCGCCGGTGCGAGCATACGGTCCTCGGTGATCGTCCAGAGCGCCACGGTATTGACCATGAGCTGGCGTCCGACCACCTCCATGAGCGTGTCGAGCACCTCACGCGGCTTGAGCGACGAGCTGAGCACCTGTGCCGCCTGGAGCAGCGTAGAGAGCTCGCCGACCTTGGACTGGAGCGCTGCGGCGCTGCCCTGGGCCTCGGCGAAGAGGTGTGTGTTCTGGACACCGAGCGAGAGCTGCGCGCCGACGCCGATGAGGAACCCCTCGTCACGCGCGCTGAACACGCCCTGGCGCTGGCTCGCGACCCCGAGCGCCCCTACAGGGGTGCCACCGTAGTCTAGGATCGGGATGCCGAGGTACGCTCGAGCTCCGCCGTCGGCCAGCAGCCGTGCGTCCGCGAACGGCGGCGATACCTCGGACAGGTCGCTGATGCGCAGCGCGCGGCCGTGGCGCACCACCCAGCCTGCGAGCGTCTGCTCGGCGCGGTCGAAAGCTGGGTCGCTGGTGGTATCGGCCACGATCTGGTCGTTGTCGATGACGAGCTGGCGCTCGAGGGACCGGTTACGGTTGAAGAACGTCAGGCTGAGGCTGTCGGTGGGGAGCACCTCGCGCAGAACGGCGTTGAGCCCCTGGACCATGGGGCGTAGCTCGAGGGTAGAGCTGGTGACGCGGCCGATCCGCCCGAGCGCATCGAGCTCGATGATCTGGCGCTCGCGCTCCTCGAAGAGGCGGGCGTTCTGGACGCCAAGCGCCACCTGGCTGGCGACGGTGGTGAGGAACGAGAGCTCGCGCTCGCCGTACATATCCGGCGTGTAGCTCTGCGCCGAGAGGACGCCCACCACCTCAGTCTCGCCCACCAGCAGCGGCACGCCGATCCACGCGGCTGACTCACGCTCCTGGTTGCCGAAAGCGATCGGCTTGAGCCCACTGTCGTCTGACTCCTCGCGCAGGTCACGGAAGCGGAGCGGCTGGCGGTTTGTGATAATCCACTGCGTGAGGCTACCCTCGGTGGGCGGGGTGTTGGGCCGCGCGAAGCTGCGCTCGCCCTCGTCCACCAGCAGCTTCATGGTGATCTCGTTGCGGTCGCCGTGGTACACCGCGGCGAAGAACGAGTCCAGGCTGAGGAAGTTCTCCAGGCACGTGTAGACCTGGCCGAGCATCTGCTCGAGGTCGAGCGTTGAGCTCGTGATGTGCCCGATGCGGTTGAGCACGTCGAGCTCGCTGATGCGGTGCTCGCGCTCGCGGAAGATGCGGGCCTTGTCCAGCGCCACGGCCAGCTGGTTCGCGAGCGTCGTGAGGAACTGCACGTCGCGGTCGCCGAAGGCGTTGGGCTCGAAGCTCTGCACCGCGAGCACCCCGATGACCCCCTCTTGGCTGTGGAGCGGGATGCCGAGCCACGAGCGCACCTGCTCGTCGAGGCGCAGCGGCTCGGCCGGTGGCGGAGTCTGCGCCATATCGCGGATGTGCAGGGTCTCGCCGCTGTCGATGATGTAGCCGGTGAGGCCGGACTTCCGGCGGCTGGACTTGTGATGCGGCGCGTGGTTGCCGCCCTCGCGCTTGAAGAGCTCGAAGCGCATGGTGTCGCGGGCTGCCTCGTAGCTGGCGATGTACAGGAACGAGGGCGTGCCCATGTAGGCGACGATCTCGTCGTAGGTGCGCTCGAGCAGCTCCTCGAGGTCCAGCGTTGAGACTGTGGCGGTGCTGACGCGGAAGAGGGCCGTCATCTGCTCTGCCTGGCTGCGGGCGGCGCGCAGCAGGCTGGCGTTCTCGATGGCGATGGCGGCCTGGTCCGCGAAAATTTCGAGCGGCTCGACGCTGCGGCGCGTGGGGCGCTGGCGGTCGTAGGGCTCGTCGGCAAGCATCAGGCCCACAAGCTGGCCCTGGGTGCTCTGGAGCGGCACCACCATCAGGTCGCCGTGCTGCCACTCGTGTGGTGGGCGCGGCTCGGGCTCGGCGCCCGCGGCGGTCAGGCTCAGTGGAAGCGCGAGTTCGCGCAGGGCGTCGGCCGGCACAAACGAGCACCGGCCCACCCGGAAGCGGCGGTCGGTGAGCAGTTCGGCGGCGGCGCTCTCCAGCGGCGCGCGCTTGAGGCGGCTGAAGTCGTTGAGGGGCAGGCCGGCCCCGGCGATCAGGCGCAGGTGCGCGGGGGTGTCCTCGTCCGCGAGGTAGAAGACCACCGCGCGGAAGCGGGCGGTCTCGGCCACGCTGAAGGCGATCTGCTCGAGCACGTCCTCGAGCGAGCGGTCGGCGCGCAGTTCCTGGCCGATGCGCAGCACCTCGTTCAGGGTGCCGGCGCGCTGCTGGAGCATCTCGCGCTGGCGTCGCTGCTCGTAGTAGCGCTCCTCGTTGCCGATCGCCAGGGCTATCTGGTCGGCTACGGCTCGCGCAAACTCGAGCGTATCGCGGCCGAAGGCGCGCGGCGTCGGGCTATGCAGGTTGACGACACCGATCGCCTGGGCCTCGTAGTAGATCGGCACCACCAGGGCCGAGGCCACCGCAGGGCCCACGCCACGCGGCCGGTCGTCCTGCGTCAGCACCTCAACGGCCGCAGGCTCGCCGGTGGCCATCACCGCCTCGGCCACCGTCGCGCCGTCGCTTACCTCCTGATTGAGCAGCTGGGCCTGCTCGGCGTTGGCGTACCCCGCTGCGGCCACGACGCGGATCGGGCCGCTCTCCTCCACGGCGCGCAGGGCGATGTACACCTGCGGCGAGGGTGTGACGCCGAGCGCATCGTCCTGGTCCAGGTCGTACCCCTCGCGGTGGGCGATGTAGCCGCGCAGCGCGATGTAGCCGTGCGAGGCGCGGGTGGCGCGCAGCGACTCGCGCAGCGCGAAGCCGAGGATGTTGTGGAGGTAGAGGGTGGCGGTGAGCTCGCGGCTGATGCGCTGGAGCGCCTTGAGCTGCTGGTGGCGGCTGCGGGGGCGCGGGTCCTCCTCGCGGCGCAGGTCTGCGATCAGCAGCTCGATCTGGCCGCCGAGCGCCAGGAGGAACCCGGGCGATAGCGGCTGGTGGTCGTCGGTGGGGGCGCCGAGGATGATCTCGCCGGCCGTCTCGCCCAGGTAGAGCAGCTGGATCGCGAGGGAGCGCTCCGGGAGGGGGTGGCCGTTGCGGTTGGCGAGCTGATGGAGAAGCTCCTCGCCGAGGCCCCACCCCGACGCGATCGTCTCGTCGTCGGCGTCGCGGAGCACCACCAGGCCCCAGGGGTGTGGCAGGTGGTCACGCGCCAGAGCGGCGATGCGCCGGCCGAGCTCGTGGAGGCTGCGTTCTGTCTGTCGGCAGGCGGCCAGAGCCGCTAGAAGCTCCCAGGCGCGCACAACCGGCGTCGCCACTGTCGTCGTGTCCATAAGGCCTATGGCGGGCTCCGTCGCGGGGGGCGATGGAGCACCGCCTCCTCCGCTACCAGCGCACGAGTGCGTGATACTTCTTCCGTGCAATCACGTTGTGGCGGGACGTAGAGCGAAGCGTGTGCAGCGAAGGGGGTGTGCCGACCCTGCGCCGTGAGCGCGCCTACGTGCGCCCGAAGCTTGCGTTGCTCTTTCTGCCGAGCTCGCGGGCCTCGGCCACCGCGCGCTGTCGGACTTCCTCGGCGGTCTCGCTAAGCTCGCGGATATCGTAGAACGGGCCGTCGTCGCTGGTGAGCACGCCCACTGAGATCGACATCAGCGGCACCTGGCGCGCGTTGCCCTGGTCGTCCGTGACGCTAATCGAGCCCTTGACGCGGTCGCGATAGTTGTAGTGCAGGCCGATCTCCGCGTCGAATCGCTCGCAGAGGCGGGCGGCGATCGCCTGCATCTGGTCGGGGCTGGAGGTGATCACGAAGGCCGGCCCCACCACCATCTGGCCCACGAAGTCCTCGGGGCGGCCGAGCTCGTTGACGACCTCGCTGAGCAGGAGGGCGGTGAACTTCAGCACGTCCTCGCTCACCACGGCGCCGTAGGCCTGTGTGAAGGTATCGAAGCCGTTGATCTGGACTTGTGCCAGCGCCCAGCCGCTTGCCGAGAGGAGCGCGCGGTACTGCTCGTTGATCAGCTCGGCGGTGGGCAGGTTGGTCACCGGGTGGGTGAGGTTCTTCTGGCGCGTGCGGTCGAGGGCGCCCTTGACGATCGTGTGGACCTCCTCGATGTCGAAGGGCTTGACGATGTAGTACTCGGCCTGCACCTCGCCGAGCCCCTTGAGGCGGTCCTGCTTCTCACCGCGCGCGGTGAGAAAGATGATCGGGATGTGGCGGGTGCGGGCGCTCTGGCGCAGGGCCTTACCGATGTCGTAGCCCTCCATATCGGGCAGGTTGACGTCGAGCAGCGCCAGGTTGGGCGGCGTCTTGCGGCAGATATCGAGCGCCACCGAGCCACGCATGGCCGTCATCACATCGTAGCCTTGGGAGGTGAAGTAGATCTTCAGCAGGCTTGAAATATCAGGTGCGTCTTCGACGACCAGTATCTTCTCTTTGCTCACGGAGGATGCCTCCTAGTGTCGCAGGGTAACGGGGGCGGGGAGCGACATCTCTAGCGGCTCGACCCGCCCGGGCGGGCGCTGGCTTTCGGGCGGATGAGCGGGTGTCTCAGGCGGCTCCACGCGGCGCGGCCACTCGTAGACCGTGCGATGCGGCTCGCCATTGTCGTCCAGCTCGTTGTCATCGTCGCCGGGGACGTGGATCACATTACGCGCCACGGCCGTGTCGGACGCGGTGTAGAGCATCGTGGTGCTGGAGTGCACCATGCGGGCCGGGTAGAAGACGAAGCCGCTGCCGATCTTGACGTTGTGCCCGACGGCAGAGCCGAGCACCGGCAGGCCCACGTCCACCAGCTCGGGCTTCTCGGCGCCCCTGAACTGGTGGAAGGTGCGGATCGGCTGGCCGCGGAGGTGGAAGTCGGTAAAGATATTGCCTGCGCCGATGAAGGTGTTGCGGCCCACGACGCACATCTGGAGGCAGCTGAGCTGCGCCACCATCGTGTTCTCCATGAGCGACGTCATGAACAGGCCTGCGTTGAACGGCAGGTAGCAGCGGTCGCTCACCACGCTGAGCATCACCTGGGAGCCCTGCATGATAGTGACGTTGTCGCCGATCAGGCTGTTGGTGATCGTCACGCCGGCGCCGATGTTGACGTTATTGCCGATGACCGTCGGGCCGTGGATAGTGGCGGTGGGGTCGATCGAGCAGTTCTTGCCGATCTTGACCAGGCGCGAGCTGGCCAGGAAGTGGTTTCGCCAGCGCGGGACGAGTGGGTTCAGCTTGTCGGCCAGGGTAGTGAGCGAGACGAGGATCTTCTCCTTCCAGCTATTCTCGACCAGCTGCTCGTGGGCGCGGCCCCACTGGAAGACGCCGAAGGGCGAGTTGGCCAGGAAGAGATGCACCCAACTCTCAATCGAGAGGAAGGCGCGCAGCGGCACCTGGTAGACCAGGTCGCCGTGGCGGGCCATGTAGCTGGGGATGTGGTAGTAGCCCATCTCGCGCGACTGCGTGTCGATCAACAGCGGCTCAGGCTCGTCGCCGACGCCGTTCGGGTAGTAGAACAGGTCGGCGAGGTACACGTCGCGCTGGGGGTCGAGGCGGATGCCCTCCTGGAGGAGGAGGGCGTGGGCAGTGATGGACTTGTCGGTGCGGGCGAAGGCGATCTGGCAGGCGCGTGCGCCTGATTTCGCCTGGGCAACAAAGGCGCTTATCAGCGCCTCGTTGAAAAAGAGATTATCCCGGTGGACGAGGAGCTCTTCGCGGTCAGGGGGGATCTCGGTCAGGGAGTCCACTTCCAGTGCGCCACGGCAGTATGGAGACAACAGGTCGCGCTGGAGCAGCCAGAGCGGCTTGTTAAGCACCCGTAGATCGCGCGCCGGCTCGCCGAAAGGGGGGATGAGCGTCCGCTCGCGAAGAACAATCCGTTTCATCGATTGCAGCTCCCCGTTGTTTCGGCCGGAGGGCGAAGATGGGTAGTGGACCTCCTCCGGGGCATGGCCCCTGTACTATACATATGCGCGTTCGGCACCCTCAAGGCCCACAGATTACATTCGCATTACGTGGGCGGCGAGCAGGGCCGAGCGAGTGACTGAGACGCGGTATAGGGGTTCTAGTCCACCGGATCCTTATTGATGGCGAACGTGCAGATCTCGGCGCCGGTGCCGCGGCACTCGACCTCTTCCATGTGGAAGGAGTGACCGCCGGTAACCCACGTGAGCGACTCCTCGAGGATGCCCTGCGCCAGATGGCAGCAGGGGCGGTCTGTCTGACGACCCCAGCAGACCGGGCACTTCTCGATGATATACATGAACTGGCCCTTGCGCTCCTCGACGCGCGTCGGCTGGTCGCTGAAGCGGTCGAAGGTTTGCGCCACGGCGTTGAGGACGATCTTCATCTTCATCGTCATGGGCATCAGCTTGAGCGCGAGGTCGGCCATGCCGAGAAGTGGGCCGAACTCCTTGAGGCCGAGGTTAAAGGCGTAGCGCCCGGCGCGCAGCTCCATGCCGCGTGCGCCGCGGGGGCCGTACATCGTGTCGGTGGACTTCGAGATAGCGGAGAGGTCGCTGAATGGGAACTCGCGCTTGAGGTTATTTGCGGGAGGGTTATTCACCAGGTGCCGAGTGCCGGCAAGGTTCAACAGCGCGTTGACGCCATTGCGACCCATCACGTCCTCGAGGCTAATGAGATAGAGTCTCCCGATTAGGTTTGGGTAAAATCGGGGCTCTAGCTCGTTTGCGTTGCCACGCTCGTCAGGCATTGCCTGGCTCCTTACGGGTCTAGGAGGTGGAAGGCAGTCGGAATCTACAGCCTACTAGGCTTGATTCATTGTACACGAACGGTTAGGGGGCGTCAACAGCGACGGAAGGGACTTCCGGGGGGAGTAGGGCTAGTACTGCCGGGGGTGCCAGCGAGGGCGGTTAGAAGTGGTTGGCGGCACAGCGGCCCCTCACCTCACCGTCCCCCTCTCCCTGACGCGCGTGCGGGGCAGGCGTGTGCCCTCGCAACCTCCTGTATCATAGGGCGGTGATCGCGGTGCGGCTGAGCGGGGGGCGGATGGCGGGTCTGAAGATTGTGATGCTGGCGCCGTTCGGTATCCGGCCAAAGGGGACGCTGGCGGCGCGAATGTTGCCGCTGGCACAGGCGCTGGTGCGGCGCGGGCACCAGGTGAGCATCGTAGCGCCGCCGGTGCAGAACCCGGAGGACGCGGGGCGCACCGAGGTGCTGGGGGGCGTGGTGGTGACGCACACGGCGCAGGCGCGCCCGGGCCTGGCTGGGGCCCCGGAGCAGGCGATGCTGCTGCTGCGCGCGGCGCTGGCGGTACGGCCGGACGCACTACACCTGTTCAAGCCGAAGGGGTACGCCGGGCTGGCGGCGCTGGCGGTGCGCGCCATCCGCCGGGGGCTGCCGCTGGTGGTGGACACGGACGACTGGGAGGGGTGGGGCGGCTGGAACGATCTGCTGCCCTACCCATACCCGGCGAAGCTGCTGTTCGCGTGGCAGGAGCGTGACCTGCCGCGGCGGGCGGCGGCGGTGACGGTGGCGAGCCGGACGCTGGAGGAGCAGGTACGCGGCTTCGGCATTCCGGCGGAGCGGGTGTTCTTCGTGCCGAATGGGACCACGAGTGCTGAGGGACGAGTGCTGAGTGCTAAGCTATCGCTGCCTGCCCTGCCTCCTCAGCACTCAGCACCCAAGACTCAGCGCTTACTGCTCTACACCCGCTTCTGGGAGCTGGACGTGCGGGATGTGGTGGCGATGCTGGCGGGGGTTATGGCGCGGCGTCCGGGCGCGCGGCTGGTGGTGGTGGGGCGGGGGGAGCGCGGCGAGGAGCGCGAGCTGCTGCGGCTGGCGGAGCGGGCTGGGCTGGCGGACGCGCTAGACTACCGCGGATGGCTCGAGCCGGCGGCGATTCCGGCGGTGCTGGCGGCGGCGGACGTGGCGCTCTCGCCCCTGGACGACACGCTGATCAATCGGGCGCGCGGGCTGGCGAAGCTGCTGGAGCTGATGGCGGCGGGCCTGCCGGTGGTGGCAAGCCGGGTGGGCATGGCCGCCGAGTACATCGAGGATGGGCGGAGTGGGGTGCTTGTGCCGCCGGGGGATGCCGGGGCGATGGCGCGAGCGGCGGCGGAGCTGCTGGGTGACGCAGCGCTGCGGCGGCTGCTCGCGGAGGGCGCCCGCGCGCGAGCGGCGGAGTACAGCTGGGATGCCCTGGCCGTGACGGCCGAGGGGGCCTACGAGCACGCCCTGAGCCGCGGCGGGGGGGGGTGACGACGGACGACAGACTGCTGACGACGGACGACGAACTGCTGGCGACGGACGACGGGCTGCTGGCGACTGTCTCGCGCCTGATTGAGCACAGACAGTATCGCTGCTTGCCCGCCGACGTTCCTTAGATCGATCACGATCTGTTCATCTCCGGCACGTTGGCTTGTTGTACACTCCCGGTGCACCTGAGCGCTGCGGGAAACTCTTCCTGTGGACGCGGCGGCGGTGGGGGCGGTACAATAGAGCAAGATGGCCACGGCGCCCGGGACGATACCGCGCAGATAGCGCGGCATCTCGACCGGGCGCTTGCGTTTCGTGGCGAGGGAAGCGACGATACCAGGATGGAGCCATGGCAGACCTAGACGTGGAGATCGGCGCCGGTCGGGGTGCGGCGGCGCAGCGGCCTTCCCCGGCCACTGAGGCCGCAGGGATCCCGACTGACGACGCGGCCGCGGCGCTGCGCTTCTGCCGGCAGCTCGCGGGGCTGCTGGCCGAGGCGGCGATCCCCTCGGGCGACGGCGCCCTTGGTGTGGCGGAGGGCCGCGAGCGGCCGCGACTCTCGGTGGTGATCCCGGTCTACAACGAGCAGGAGAACCTGCCGGTGCTCTACGAGCGCCTGACGGCCGTGCTGGAGGATGTGGGCCTGAGCTACGAGGTGCTGTTCGTGGACGACGGCAGCCGCGACGCGAGCCTGGGGCTGCTGCGCGAGCTAGCGTGGGCCGACGAGCGGGTGGCCGTGGTGGAGCTGGCGCGCAACTTTGGCCACCAGGTGGCGATCAGCGCCGGGCTGGACCACGCGCGCGGCGACGGGGTGATCGTGATGGACGCCGACCTGCAGGACCCGCCCGAGGTGCTGCCGCGCTTCATCGACTCCTGGCTGGCCGGGCACGATGTGGTGTACGCCGTGCGGGAGCAGCGCAAGGAGGGGTGGCTGATGCGGCTGGCCTACGCGGCCTTCTACCGGCTGCTGCAGCGCGTGGCGCAGATCGACATCCCGCTGGACGCCGGCGACTTCTGCATCATGGATCGGCAGGTGGTGGACCTGCTGACCGGCATGCCCGAGCGCAATCGCTTCGTGCGGGGGATCCGCAGCTGGGTAGGGCTGGACCAGGTGGGGCTGGCCTACGAGCGGCACGGGCGTCACGCCGGCCGGCCGAAGTACACAGTGTCGCGCCTGCTCTACCTGGCGCTCGACGGGCTGGTGTCGTTCAGCTTCCTGCCGCTGCGCGTGATCACCGCGCTGGGGTTTCTGGTCTCGGCGATCTCGATCGTGCTCGCGGCAGCCTACACGATCCAGCGGCTGACGGTGGGGCTCTACCCTCCGGGCTTCGCGACGCTGACGGTGGCGATCTTCCTCCTCTCCGGCATCCAGCTGATCACCATCGGCGTGATCGGTGAGTACGTGGGCCGGATCTTCGAGGAGGTCAAGCAGCGCCCGCTGTATGTGGTGCGGCGCGTGATCGGGAGGGGTGCGGCCTGATGCGTGTCCTGATGCTGGACAACGAGTTTCCGCCGCTGGGCGGCGGGATGGGGACCGCCAACCAGGCGCTGTTCCGGATCTACGCGGGCCGCGATGACCTGGAGATCGACCTGATCACCTCGGCGCTCGGCGGGCGCCTGGAGGCCGAGCGCTTCGCGGAGAACATCCGCATCTACAAGGTGCCGGTGTGGAACGGGAACCTGCACCACTCCACCGGGCGCGAGCTGCTGACCTACGCCGCTCAGGCGCTGCCCCTGGCGCGCAACTTCCACCGCGCGCGGCCCTACGATGTGTGTCTGGCCTGGAGCGCGGTGCCCGCCGGGGCGGTGGCCCTGGCGCTGTGCCGCACGCTCGGCCTGCCGTACGCGCTGTGGGTGAGCGGGCCGGACATCCCGGGCTTCGAGCGGCGCTACCGCGCGCTCTACCCGCTGCTGACGCCGGTGATCCGCGCGACCTGGCGCGGCGCGGCGCGGGTGATCGCCAAGTGCGCCGAGGAGGTGGATATGATCCGCGCGGTGGACCGCACGGCGAGCCCGGTGATCATCCCGAACGGCGTGGACCTGGGCGCCTTCGCCCCCGCGGCGGCCGCGCCGGACGAGGGACCGCTGCGGGTGGTGTGCGTGGCGCGGCTGATCGAGCGCAAGGGCCAGCACCACCTGATCGCAGCCGTGCGGCGCCTGGCCGACGAGGGTCTCGACGTGCGGCTGGAGCTGGTGGGCACCGGCGACGCGCTGGATGGGCTGCGGCGGCAGGCGCGGGAGCTGGGCGTGGCGGAGCGGGTGACGTTCGCCGGGTACGTGCCGCGCGAGCAGATCGGCGAGCGGCTGGCGGCGGCGCATGTGTTCGCGCTGCCCTCCTACAACGAGGGGCTGGCGCTGGCGGGGCTCGAGGCGCTGGCCTCGGGCCTGCCGCTGGTGCTGAGCCGGACCGGCGGGACCGATGACCTGGTGGCGGAGGGGGTGAACGGGCTGACGCACGCCTGGGCGGATGTCGAGGCGATCGCCAGGCATCTACGCCGGCTGGCGACCGACCGGGGGCTGGCGCGGCGGATGGGCACGGCCTCGCGTGAGCGGGCGGCGCGCTTCGGCTGGGACGCGATCGCGCGGCAGTTCCTCGACTGTATGGAGCAGGTCGCGGCGCCGGCGATGGGCCGCGGCGGCGTTCCAAGCGCGGGGGCGCGGCCGCTGCTATGAAGATCGTCTACTTCATCGACCACCTGCGGCCGGACGGCTCCCAGCACGTACTGCGGCAGCTGGTGGAGGCGATGGCCGCGCGCGGCCACACCCAGGCGGTGGTCTGCCTGAACGACTCGGTGGACGAGGCGCTGGTGGCGCGGCTGCGGGGCGCGGGCGCCGAGGTGTGGGTGGTGGGGAAGCGGGCGCTGGCGACCGGCGGGCTGCTGGCGATCTGGCTCTGGCTGCGGCACCGCCGCTTCGACACCGCGCTGACGCTGCTGCTGTACGCCGACGTGATCGGCCGGGTGTTGGCGCGGCTGGCGGGCATCCCGCGGGTGGTGACCTCGATCCAGACGCGCAACGTGGACTACTCGGCGCTGCAGCGGGCGCTGGTGCGCGGGACGATCGGGCTGGCCGACACAGTGCTCATCCCGAGCGAGGAGATGCGCGCCTTCGTGGCCGAGGTGGAGGGCGCCCCGCACGAGCGACTGGTGCTGATGCAGCACGCTGTCGAGGTGGCGCGCTACCGGGTGCCGATGGAGCGCGAGGCGCTGCGGGCCGAGCTGGGGCTGGCGCCGGACGTGCGGGTGATCGGGATGGTGGCGCGGCTTTTCCCACAGAAGGGGCATGACGTGCTGCTGGACGCGCTCGCGACGCTGGGGGAGGCTCGGCCGCACCTGCTGATCGCCGGGGTGGGCGAGCTGGAGGGGGCGCTGCGCGAGCGGGCGCGGCGGCTCGGGATCGAGTCGCACGTCCACTTCGGCGGGTACCGCAGGGACGTGCCGCGGCTGCTGGGCGCGCTGGATCTCTACGTACACTCCTCGCGCTGGGAGGGGATGTCGCTGGCGGTGATCGAGGCGATGGCGGCCGGCTGCCCGGTGGTGGCGACAGTGGTAGACGGGAGCCGCGAGCTGATCGAAGACGGCGTCCACGGCTGGCTGGTGCCGCCGGGGGACGCAGCGGCACTTGCGCGGGCGCTCGGCGAGGCGCTGGCCGACCCGGCGGAGGCGCGGCGGCGGGGGGATGCGGCGGCGCGGCGGGCGGCCGAGCGGTACGACACGTCGATCATGGCGGCAACCTGGGAGCGGGTGGCCGGGGACGGGCATCTGTGAGCACCTACGAGACAGCAGAGCGGATGCCGACGGGCGAGATCGATGGCGGCGATGGGCGCCCGATGCTCTCAGTGGTGATCACCAACAGCGACGGGCTGGAGGACACCCTGCGCTGCATCGAGTCGATTGTCGCGAACCCGCCGCGCGGGTCGTATGAGATCGTCCTGGTAGACAATCGCTCGCGCGTAGCGGCCATCCCGGCGGTAGCGGCGCGTTTCCCCGAGGTGCGGGCGCTGCTGGCGCCGCGGCGGCAGGGGTTCGCGCACAACTACAACATGGGTATCCGGGCGGCGCGCGGCGACTACATCCTGGTGCTGAACAACGACACGCTGGTGCACCCCGGCGCGCTGGACCACATGATCGACGTGTTGCGCCGCGACCCCGGCTGCGGCATGGTCGGCCCGCTGCTGCGCTCGGCGGACGGGAGCCCGCAGACGGTGTGCGCTCGGCCGCTGCTCAGCCCGCTGCGCTACGTCTGGGTGGGGCTGGTCGCCGACCTCGGGCTGGCGACGGGCCGGGCGCTGGACAGGGTCGCCCAGCGGCGGCTGGCACGGCGGCCGAGTGGCCCGGTGCCCTGCCTGAGCGGGGCGTGCATGATGCTTTCGCGCGAGATGCTCGGGCGCATCGGGCTGCTGGACGAGGGGTACGACTTCTACTACGAGGACGTCGAGTGGTGCCGGCGGACGCTCGATCGCGGCTACAGCGTCGGGTACGTGGCCGAGGCCGAGGTGACGCACCTGGGCGACCAGTCGCTCTCGAAGGTCAAGGTGTGGGCGAAGCGCAGCGAGTACCTGAGCGCGCTGCGCTACTTCCGCCAGTACCACGGCCTTTCCCCGGCCGGCGCGCGGCTGATCTGGCTGGCGACGGGGCTGAGCTGGCTGCTGCGCGGGATCGTCTTCCTGCTGGCGGAGGGGCTGGCGCGGCGGCCGGGGCACGCGCGGGCCTACCTGTACCTGTGGCAGTGGGTGCTCGGCGCGGGCCGGGCGCACGCCGAGCCGCGAGAGAGCGCGCGGATATGACCCTCGTCTCCGTCATCATGCCGACCTACAACTACGGGCGCTTCCTGGCGCGCGCGGTAGAGTCGGTGCTGGCGCAGACGTGGGGTGACCTCGAGCTGATCATCGTGGACGACGGCTCGACCGACGGGACGCCCGAGGTGGCGGCCGGGCTGCGCGACCCGCGGGTGCGGTACGTGCGGCAGCCGAACCAGGGGCCGTCGGCGGCGCGCAACACCGGCATCGCCCGGGCGCGCGGCGAGTACCTGGCCTTCCTGGACGCAGACGACGTCTGGCTGCCCGAGAAGCTGGCGCGGCAGGTGGCGCTGCTGGCGGCGCGGCCCGAGGCGGCGCTGGTCTACGGCGGGTGCGTCTACGTGGACGAGCGCGGCGCGGTGCTACGGAGGGTGGCGGCGCGGCTGCGCGGCAATCTCTTCGTCCCTCTGCTGCGCGAGAACGTGATCAGCGGCTCGGCCAGCTCGGCGCTCGCGCGGGTGGTGTGCGTGCGGCAGGTGGGTGGGTTTCCCGCCGGCCTGCACGGGAACGAGGACTGGCTGCTGTGGCTGCGGCTGGCGGCGCGCTGGGAGGTCGAGGCGGTGGATGCCGTGCTGGCGCAGATCACCGTACACGCGGCCAGCGCGAGCACCAACCAGTATCGCATGGCGCGGGACCGCGCGGTGATGCTTGCGGTGGTGCAGGCCGAGCAGAGCGAGCGCTACGCCGCGGATGTCTGGCGGCGCGCGTGGAGCTGGGCGCTGATGGGCGCCGGGCTGTCCTACGCGCTGGAGCATGACTTCGGGCGGGCGCGGCGGGCATTTCGGCGGGCGCGCTCCGCAGACTGGACGAATATCAACGCGTGGGCGCTCTGGCTGGCGGCGCTGGCAGGAGCCCCGGCATACTACGCCCTATGGAGCGCGCGCGATCGGTGGCGCGACCTGAGGGCGGCCCCGCGCTGAGCGGCGTCGGGAGCCTTGCACTGACTGCGCGCCGGCGCGGCGCGAGAGCGTACAGACAGGAGACATCACCATGGCCAAGACTACTTCGAGCGGCGTCCCGCAGTGGCCCGACAGCCGTGCGTTCTGGGTCGAGCGGCGGGTGATCGTGACCGGCGGCGCGGGGTTCCTTGGCTCGCACGTGGTGGACCGGCTGCGGGCGCGCGGCGCGGCCGAGGTGGTGGTCCCGCGCAAGCGCGACTACGACCTGACGCAGATCGAGGCCGTGCGGCAGCTGCTGTCCGACACGACCGTGGCGGGCCGGCCGGCCGACATGGTGATCCACATGGCGGCGCAGGTGGGCGGCATCGGCGCGAACCGGGCGCACCCAGCGGAGTTCTTCTACAACAACCTCATGATGGGCGCGCCGCTGATGCACGAGAGCTGGCGGGCGGGCGTGGCGAAGTTCGTGGCGCTGGGGACAGTCTGCTCGTACCCGAAGTTCACGCCGGTGCCGTTCCGCGAGGAGCTGCTGTGGGACGGCTACCCGGAGGAGACGAACGCGCCGTACGGGCTGGCAAAGAAGATGCTGCTGGTGCAGAGCCAGGCCTACCGGCAGCAGTACGGCTACAACTCGATCTTCCTCCTGCCGGTGAACCTGTACGGCCCGCGCGACAACTTCGACCTGAAGAGCTCGCACGTGATCCCGGCGCTGATCGAGCGCTGCATCGAGGCCGAGCGGAGCGGCGCGCCGTTCATCGAGGTCTGGGGCACGGGCAGCGCCTCGCGCGAGTTTCTGTACGTGGAGGATGCGGCCGAGGGGATCGTGCTGGCGGCGGAGCGCTACGATGACTCCGAGCCGGTGAACCTGGGGGCGCACCGCGAGATCACCATCCGCGAGCTGGTGGGGCTGATCGCGCAGCTGACGGGCTACCGCGGCGAGATCCGCTGGGACGCAAGCAAGCCGGACGGGCAGCCGCGGCGCTGCCTGGAGACGAGCCGGGCCGCGCGGTTGTTCGGCTTCCGCGCCGAGACGCCCTTCGAGGACGGGCTGCGGCGGACGATCGACTGGTACGTGGCGGAGCTGGCGGCGGCGCGGTGAGTGCTGAGTGCTGAGGCTTGAGTGCTGAGGCTTGAGTGCTGAGTGCTGAGGCTTGAGTGCTGAGTGCTGAGTGCTGAGTGCTGAGTGCTGAGTGCTGAGTGCTGAGGGCGTGATTGCGACGCCGGTGACACAAGCGGAAGGCGCAGGACAGGATGCAGCAGGTGATGGAGCAAGGAGAGCCGCGGGCGGGCGACGGGCCGCCGGTGTTCGAGATCCGGCCGGCCGCGGGCTGGGCGCGGCTCGAGCTGGGCGAGCTGTGGGCGTACCGCGAGCTGCTCGGCATCCTGGTGTGGCGCGACATCAAGGTGCGCTACAAGCAGACGGCGGTGGGCGCGCTGTGGGTGGTGCTGCAGCCGGTGCTGACGATGGCGCTGTTCAGCCTGATCTTCGGCCGGTTCGCCGGGCTGCCCTCGGACGGCGCGCCGTACCCGCTGTTCGTCTTCGCGGCGCTGCTGCCGTGGCAGCTCTTCGCGCGGGCGCTGAGCGACTCGAGCACCAGCCTGGTGGCGAACCAGGGGCTGATCAGCAAGGTCTACTTCCCGCGGCTGCTGATCCCGCTGGCGGCGGTGGTGTCGGGCCTGCTGGACTTCGGCATCGCGCTGGGGGTGCTGGTGGCGCTGCTGGTGGTGTACGGGGTGATGCCGGGCGTGGCGGCGCTGACTCTGCCGCTGTTCGTGCTGCTGGCGGTGGCGGCGGCACTGGCGGTGGGGCTGTGGCTCTCGGCGCTGAACGTGCGCTACCGCGACGTGGCCTACGCCATCCCGTTTCTGACGCAGTTCTGGTTCTTCGCCACACCGATCGCCTACGCCGGCAGCCTGGTGCCGGAGCAGTGGCGCTGGCTGTACGGGCTGAACCCGCTGGTGGGCGTGGTGGAGGGGTTTCGCTGGGCGCTGGTGGGGACGGCGGCGCCCGGCCCGCTGCTGTGGGTCTCGGTCGTGGCGACGGCCGTGCTGCTGGTGGGTGGGCTGGTCTACTTCCGGCGGGTCGAGGATAGCTTTGCGGACCTGGTGTAACCGATGAGCGAGATTGCCATCCGAGTCGAGGGCCTGGGGAAGCGCTACACGCTGGGCGAGCGTGAGCCGTACCGCGCGCTGCGCGATGTGATCGCCGCGGTGCCGCGGGCGCTGCTGGGGCGGCGGGGCGCGGCGAAGGCGGCTGAGCCGTTCTGGGCGCTGAAGGACGTGTCGTTCGAGGTGCGCCGGGGCGAGGTGGTGGGCGTGATCGGGCGCAACGGCGCGGGCAAGAGCACGCTGCTGAAGGTGCTCTCGCGCATCACGCGGCCCACCGAGGGGCGGGCGCGCATCCACGGGCGGGTGGGCTCGCTGCTGGAGGTGGGCACCGGGTTTCACCCCGAGCTGACCGGGCGCGAGAACATCTTCCTGAACGGGGCCATCCTGGGCATGCGGCGGCAGGAGATCCAGCGCAAGTTCGACGAGATCGTAGACTTCGCCGAGGTGGAGCGCTTCCTGGACACCCCGGTGAAGCACTACTCGAGCGGGATGTACACCCGGCTGGCGTTCGCGGTGGCGGCGCACCTGGAGCCCGAGATACTGCTGGTGGACGAGGTGCTGGCGGTGGGGGACGCCGCCTTCCAGAAGAAATGCCTGGGCAAGATGGGCGAGGTGGCGAAAGAGGGGCGCACGGTGCTCTTCGTGAGCCACAATATGGCGGCGGTGGAGAACCTCTGCGTGAGCGCGCTGCTCCTCAGCGGGGGGCGGCTAACTGAGATCGGGCCCGTACGGCAGGTCATCAGCGCGTATCTGAAGATAGCGTCCGGTCAGGACACGGTGCCTCTGGTAGACCGCGTGGACCGCAAGGGCAACGGCAAGCTGAAGATGGTGGCTCTCGCTGTGTACGGCGAGAACTTTGCCTCGCTGCCTGCCTGCGGTGGACCTGTCACCCTTGAGATCTCCTACGAAGGCTCTCTGCCGCTGCGGAATGTCCATATCTCGGCGGGCTTCTACACGGCATTTGGCGAGGGGTGTCTGTACGTCAGCAACGACCTGACCGGCGATGCGCTGAACGACCTCCCGGAGCAGGGTAAGCTCATCTGCCGCTTCGACAAGCTGGGCCTGATGCCGGGGACCTATACGGTGAACCTATACTGCACGATCAACGGTGTCCTGGCCGACTGGGTGCAGAACGCGGCGGACGTGACCGTTGAGGCAGCGGACTACTACGGCACAGGCAAGCTGCCCCCCAAGGGCTACGGCTACAGCGTAGCGGATCACCGGTGGACAGTATGGGCCAGCTAGGGCAGATCGTTGGCAACGTGCGGCAGTTCGTATCCTCGGTGCGTGCGCCAGGACAGGCGCGACATAGCGTGCGGCTGCTGCGGTCGTTGCGCGAGGGCTACTTGCTCGACACGGGCACGCCCTGGATCACCTTCGATGCCATCGATTGTATCGCGGCCACCCTGCCGGCGCACCCGGCTGTCTTCGAGTATGGCAGCGGCGGCTCGACACTGTTCTGGCTCAAGCATGGGGCGAGGCTCGTATCGGTGGAGCACGACCCGGTCTGGTACGCTGATGTCCGGAGCAGGGTGGATGCCTCAGCTGCGTTTGATTATCGGCTGGTGTTGCCTGTAAAGAGCAATGGCCAGGGTGACGTGGGCAACCCTGCTCATTACGCTTCGAGTGACCCGGCGTTCACGGGCTACAGCTTCCGCGAGTACGTCTGCCAGATCGACAGCTTTCCTGATGCGAGCTTCGACGTTGTGCTGGTGGATGGGCGCGCTCGGCCAGCGTGTATCGCGCACGGGGCACGTAAGGTGAAGCGGGGTGGGCTGCTGGTGCTAGATAACGCCGATCGCGCCTACTATACCGAGCAAAACAGTGCCTCGTTGCGTCATTTTGTCTGCCATACGTTTGTCGGTGCTACCCCGGGACTCCTGTGGCCCTCACAGACAAACTGTTATGTGCGAGGCGAGTGAAGTAAGCGATGGATAGCACCATCCCCGTCATCCTCTTCGCGTACGCGCGACCCGACCTGCTCCGCCGCACGCTGGACGCGCTGCGCTCGAACGATGTGCCGCTGATCTACGCCTTCAGCGACGGCCCGCGCACGCCTGATACGGCCGCCGCCGTGGACGAGGTGCGGCGGATGCTGCGGGGGATCGACTGGTGCGAAGTGCGGCTTGTCGAGCGCTCGGAGAACCTGGGGCTCGGGCGGTCGGTGCGCGATGGCGTGACGCGCGTGCTGGCAGAGCACGAGGCCGCCATCGTCGTCGAGGACGATCTGATCTGCGTGCCGGGGACGTATGCGTGGATGTGCGCCGCCCTGTGCGCCTACCGGGACAACCCCGGGGTGATGAGCGTCAGCGCGTGGACGCACCCGCGTATCACGCCACGAGATATCGCCGACCAGCCGTACTTCGACGGCCGCGCCGAGTGCTGGATATGGGGAACGTGGGCCCGCGCGTGGCAGGGGATGGATCGCACGGCCCGTGAGCTGGTGCAGGCCTGTGAGGAGCGCGGCATTGACCCCTATCGCTACGGCGCCGATCTGATGGAGATGGCGCGGATTGAGCTCGAGCGTAATATCTGGGCTGTCCGCTGGTTCTACCTGCACATCCTGAACGGTGGCCTGTGCGTCCGCCCGCCGTGGAGCATGGTCGAGCATATCGGGTTTGACCCGCGCGCCACGAACGCTCCGAGCGCGAGCGGCTGGAATAACGCATCGCTTCGGCCGGCGCCGCCAATCCCGCACGTGTGGCCGACGCCGGCAGAGCACCCGGATCTGAGCCGAGTATGGCAGCGCGTGGAGGGTGGTCACCCCACCGCACTTCGGTCTATTGCGCGTAGGGCAGCGGTGCTGGCCCGGGACACGCTGTACGCTTCGGCTCGCCGCCTGCGCGCAGTGCTGCCCGCACCCGTCGCCATCTCGGAAGACTACACCCTTGTGGAGGGCGCCGCCGATCCTGCTCGGGCCGACGGCTGGCTGGTGCCCGACGTCGCCGAGCGTCAGGACCAGGCGTACCGCCCCCTGCTGCGGGAGATGTACGCCGGCCGGCCGCGCGAAGACTTCCGGGCCGCGGCGGAGGCCGTGCGCGCCACCGGCCTCGCCTGCCCCTCGCTCCTCGAGGTGGGCTGCGGCAGCGGCTACTACCGCGACGTGCTGTCACACCTGCTCGCCGGGCGCCTGCGCTACGCCGGCCTGGACTACTCGGCGGCGATGACGCGGCTCGCCGCCCGCCGCGAACCCCTGGGGCGCTGGATCACCGGGGACGCGACGGCGCTGCCGTTCCCAGACGGCTCCTTCGATATCGTGATGAACGGCGTCTCGCTGATGCATATCCCCGGCTACCGCGCCGCGATCGCGGAGAGCCGGCGGGTGGCGCGCTCCTGGTGTGTGTTCCACACGGTCCCGCTCCTGCGCGGCCGGCCCACCGCCACGCTGTCGAAGCGCGCCTACGGTGAGGCGACGATCGAGATTATCTTCAACGAGCAGGAGCTGCGGGAGCTGTTCGCCCAGAGCGGCCTCGCGGTCGCCTACGAGTACGAGAGCATCCCCTATGACCTGGGCGATGTGCTGGGAGAGCCTACGGTGACTCGCACGTTTGTCTGTGAGGTGGCCTCGTGAGCGGCCGGTACGTCAACCTGGGCTGCGGGGCGCGCTACCACCGCGAGTGGACGAACATCGACCTGGCTCCGGCCGGCCCGGGCGTGATCGCGCACGACCTGAGCCGCGGCGTGCCGCTGGAGAGCCAGAGCTGCGATGTGGTCTACCACGCCCACGTGCTCGAGCACCTGCGCCGCGATGACGCCGCGCGTCTCCTGGCCGAGTGCTACCGCGTGCTGCGGCCGGGGGGGGTGCTGCGGGTGGTGGTGCCCGACCTGGAGCAGATCTGCCGCGCGTACCTGCGCCAGCTCGATCTGGCGCTGGCCTCCCCCGAGCGGCCGAGCGGCGACTACGACTGGATGATGCTCGAGCTGTACGACCAGACGGTGCGTGAGCGGAGCGGGGGCGAGATGGCGGCGTACCTGGCCCGGCAGCCGCTGCCCAACCCGGAGTTCGTGTTCGGGCGGATCGGCGAGGAGGGGCGCAACCTTGTCCGAGCGCTCGGGCCGCGCGCCGAGCCGCCCCATCTGGTGCCGCGGCTCACACGCCGGGCCGCGCGCGCGCTCCTGGGCGCCGCCAGACTCGCCGCCCGGCGCCTGCGGGAGATCCCCCTGCGCCTCCTGCTGGGCCGCGAGGGGCTGCGGGCATACCGCGTCGCGCAGTTTCGTCTGTCGGGCGAAGTGCACCTCTGGATGTACGACCGCTACTCGCTCGCGCGGCTTCTGATGTCGGCGGGGTTTGCGCGGCCCGCACAGCAGCTCGCGACGACAAGCCTGATCCCGGACTGGCAGCGCTTCGAGCTCGACGCAGGCGCGAACGGCGCGCCGCACAAGCCGGACTCGCTGTATATGGAGGCCACCAGGCCGCTGTGATGCGCTACTTCTGCACATACTTCGACAGCAACTACCTGCCGCGTGCCCTGGCGCTGTACCACTCGCTCCGCCGCCAATGCCCACACTTCACGCTCTGGGCGCTGTGCATGGACCAGGGGGCGCACCAGGCGCTCGCGGCGATGGCGCTGCCGGGGATCGAGCTGATCGCGCTGGAGGAGTTCGAGCGCGGCGACGAGGAGCTGTGCGCCGCGAAGGGCAATCGATCGCGCGTCGAGTACTACTTCACCTGCACCCCCTCGCTCGCCCTGTACGTGCTCCGCGCGAACCCGGAGGTGGAGCTGATCACCTACCTGGACGCCGACCTCTTCTTCTTCGCCGACCCTGAGCCGCTGTTCCAAGAGCTCGGCGATGCGTCCGTCGGCATCATCGCGCACCGCTTCCCGCCCGCGATGCGCGATGGCGAGCGGTTCGGCGTCTACAACGTCGGCTATCTCTCGTTCCGGCGCGACGCACAGGGCCTGGCGTGCCTGGGGTGGTGGCGTGAGCGCTGCAACGAGTGGTGCTACGACCGCGTCGAGGAGGGCCGCTTCGCCGACCAGAAGTACCTTGACGACTGGCCGGAGCGCTTTCCGGGCACGGTCGTGCTCGCACACCCAGGCGCGAACGTGGCCCCGTGGAATATCATGGGGGGCAAGCTCGACATAACCGGGAGCCACATCACGGTCGACGGCGCGCCGCTGATCTTCTACCACTTCCACGGCCTGCGCCAGGCCGGCCCGTGGCTCTACGACCCCAACCTCGACGAGTACGGCGTCCAAGCCTCACACACGCTGATCGAGCGCGTCTATATGCCCTACATCCGTGAGCTTCAACAGGTTCGCCCGGCTGGATCCCTGGAGCGCAACCGGACGAAACGGCACTGGATGCCGGATATTCTGCGCCGGGTTGGTCGCCTTGCACTCATGGTGCGCGGCCTGCTCGGGCGCCGCTACATGGTCGTCCGCGATGGCTCGCTGGTGTACGCCGGGCGAGTCCTGCCACCGGAGCGCGAGCAACTATGACCACCTCTACCCTCGACACCCTGCCCCCGCCCCCGGCCGGGCGCACCGGCTGGCCCTGGACCGAGGCGCCCGCGCCACTGCCCGCAGAGATGCCCGGCGGCGCGCCCTGGCCGCGCATCACCGTCGTGACTCCCTCGTACAACCAGGCACAATACCTCGAGGAGACCATCCGCTCGGTGCTGCTCCAGGGCTACCCCAACCTCGAGTACATGGTGATCGACGGCGGCTCGGCGGACGGAAGCGCGGCTGTTATCGAGAAGTACGCCCCCTGGCTCAGCTTCTGGGTCAGCGAGCGCGACCGCGGCCAGTCGCACGCGATCAACAAAGGGTTCGACCGCGCCACGGGCGACCTGGTCGGGTGGATCAACAGCGACGACCTGCTCGAGCCCGACGCCCTGGCCCGCGTGGCGGCCGCGCACCGCGCCGCGCCCGACGCCCTGCTGCTGGGCGACGTGGTGGACTTCGACGACTCCGGCTGGTCGCGTCTGTTCCGCCAGCGCAACGTGACGCTGGCCGGGCTGCTGGCGCCCTGGGGCGCGGGGACCGCCTGGCACCAGCCGGGGATCTACGTGCCGCTGGCGCTGCACCGCCGCGCCGGGCCGCTTGACGAGGGGCTGCGCTACACCTTCGACCAGGACTGGATGTGCCGCCTGCTGGCCCGCGCGCCGGTGGCCTACCTGGGCGTGCCGGTGGCCCGCTTCCGCCGCCACCCCGCCTCCAAGACGGTGGGCGAGGCGACGCGCTGGTTCCCCGAGCACGGCCGCGTGCTCGCCCGCCACGCCCACCTGCTGTCCGCCGCCGCCCGCGAGCGCGCCTGGGCCAACCTGTACCTGTGGGGCGCCCTGAACAGCCTGAGCGCCGCTTACCGCAACCAGCGCGAGGGGGTGGCCCACCTGCTGCGCGCGCTGCACCACTCGCCGCGCGCCGCGCTGAAACCGCGCTTCGCGGCGCTGTGCCTGGCTGCGGTGCTGCCGGTGAGCGCGCTGCGCGCCGCGCGCCGCGTGGTCGGGGACCGGCTGTGAGCGCGGGCGGGACGATGCACCTCCCCGAACTTCGCCATGCGGCGAGGGCGATGAGCGGCGGCCCGCCCGCGGCCGCAGGAGCGAGACCATGAGCCCACAGCTGGCCGACTACCCGCGCTTCGCCTGGCAGCTGCTGCGCGGCGACCGCGCCGCCTGGGAGCGCAGCAACGCCGAGGGGCGCGAGCGTGACATCGCCCCGTACCTCGACACCTCGCGGCGGCTGCGCGTGCTGGACCTGGGGAATGGCCGGCTGCGGCCGCAGTACGCCATCCTGCGCGCCCAGGGCCACGAGGTCTACGGCGTGGATCTGGCGAACCGTCCGCTGGGGAGCTGGAAGGACGTCGCCTACCGCCTCGCCCGGCCGATCTACGCCAGCCGCCTCGGCGCGCCCCTCGGCTCCGGGGCGGGGGGCACGCTGCTCTGCGGCGACGTGGGCCGGCTGCCGCTGCCGGACGAGAGCTTCGACCTGGTGACGTCGGTGGCGGCGTTCGAGCACTTCCTCGACGTGCCGGCCGTGCTGGCCGAGCTGGCGCGTATCCTGCGGCCGGGGGGCGTGGTCTGGGCGATGATCCACCTCTTTACCAGCCCGTCCGGCGGGCACAACCTGAGCTTCACCGAGCTGCCGCTGCGGAGCGTGCCCGAGGGTGTGGACGCCTGGGACCACCTGCGGAAGCGGCGGCTGCCCTTCACCGTGCCGCTGAACGAGTGGCGCGCCCACCAGTACCGCGAGGCGTTCATGCGCCACTTCGAGCTGCTCAGCGAGTACTGCTGGGGGCGCGAGGGGGAGCTCCTGCTCACGCCCGAGATCGAGGCCGAGCTGGCGGGCTACAGCCGCGATGAGCTGACGTGCGCCACGCTCGTGATGGTGGCGCGCAAGCCCGCGGGAGAGCTCTGACGTGGAGCGCGCCCAGGGCGGCCGGCCGAGCGGCCTCGTGGGGCGGGTGAGCGCGATGGCCGGGGAGCTCGAGGCCGCCGCCGCGCCGCTGCTGATCTTCCTGGCGCTACTCGTGCTGGGGCTGTGGAACCTCGGTGGGCCTGCCCCCTGGTGGGACGAGGGCTGGACCCTCTCGGTGGCGCGGAGCGCGGCCGAGCGCGGCTTCTACGGGCGGATGCTGCTTGGCGAGCCGGCGCCGCCGGGCCTCGAGGCCGCGCCGATCGTGACGCTGCCGGTGGCCGGCGCGCTGCGGCTGCTGGGGGTGGGGCTGTGGCAGGGGCGGGTGTACGGCGCGGTCTGCGCCGCCGCCGCCGTGACGCTGCTGTGGGCGCTGGGGGAGCGGCTGTACGGGCGAAGGGCCGGCTGGGGCGCCCTGGCCGCCGCGCTGCTCCTCTCGATGCACCCCCAGCTCAACCCGCTGATCCAGGGGCGCCAGGTGCTCGGCGAGATGCCGATGCTGCTGGCGCTGCTGGGCGGGTACGCCTGCCTGCTGGCGGCGCTGCGCGGCCGTTGGCTCTGGGTGGCTCCGGCCGCGCTCCTGTGGGCGGCGGCGCTGATCACCAAGGCCCAGGCGCTGCCGTTCTGGACCGCGTCGCTGGCGGCGGCGCTCGGCGCGGCGCTGCTGCTGCGGCAGTGGCGTGCGGCGGGGCTCGTGGCGCTCGCCGGGGCCGCGGCCAACCTCGGGCAGGGCTCCCTCGGGGCGGCGGTGTGGTGGCTGATGCCGCCGGTTGTCCCCGGGCGGGAGGAGCTCGCCGGGCTGATGGAGGTCATAGCGGTGGTGCCGCGGGCCTTCAACCGCCTGTACGCCCTGGAGGTGCTGCTGCTCTTCGGCCTGCCCACGGTGGGCGCGCTGATGTGGGCCCTCTGGCGCGAGGCCCGTGCGCTGCCGCGGGGCGGCGGGGATGCGGGGGCGGTGGCGCGCTGGGCGCTGCTCGGCCTGGCCTGGAGCTGGCTCGCCTGGTACGCGCTGCTGTCGGTGGGCGTGCCGCGCTACCTGCTGCCGGTCGCCCTCGTGGGCGCGCTGTTCCTCGGGGCGCTGCTGCGCGACCTGACCGGCGGCCTCGACCCGCGCGCCACCCTGGCGGCCATGGCCGCGCCGCTGCGCCGGGGAGGGCCGGCGCCCGCCACGGCCGGCGGGCGGTGGAGCTGGGCGGGCGCCTGGCTCGCGGCGCTGATCGTCGCGGCGGCGCTGCCGCTCACCGCGCTCTCCTACGCCCGCTACTACGTCGAGCGCGACCACGCGGCCGAGCGCGTGGCCGCCTTCCTCAACACCCGCACCCCGCCGGAAGCCGTGGTCGAGACCTACGAGTCCGAGCTGCACTTCCTGCTCGAGCGCCCCTATCACTACCCGCCCGACCCGGTTCACGTGGCACTGAACCGGCGCGGCCTGCTGGGCGAGGCGGGCGCGGGGGTGGACTACGACCCGCTGGCCGCCGACCCGGACTATCTGGTGGTGGGGATCTTCGCGCGCGGGAACGACCTCTACGCCCCCGCGCTGGACTCCGGCGCGTTTCGCAGCGTGCTGCGCGACGGCGACTATGAGGTGTTTGAGCGCGTCCGCTAGGCCCTGCCGTGCTGATATCGCACCTGTATCGCACATCTTCCGCGGGTCTGCCGGCGGTTACCAACGGTATACTGCGTGCAGGTTTGGGGGGGCGAGCGCCCCGAGGGAGGGAGCGGACGCATGACAGCGAGCGTTAGTGCGGGGAGACAGGTGCGGCTACGGCAGGGGCTTGGGGAGCCCTGGCGCTTCGCGCTCCGGCTGCACGCCGGTTACCTGGCCCTGTTCGTCGTCTGGACCGCCTGGTCCTCCTCCGCCTTCCCGCGCTACGTCGAGGAGGCGCGCCTGGCCGTATGGCCCCCCTCCGCCCCGCTCGGCGCCTGGCTCGAGCGCGTCGTGCTGCTGCCGCTCTACCGCTACGACGTCATCTGGTACGTCGGCATCGCCGAGCACGGCTACGGCCACCGCCCCGGCGACACCGCCTTCCACCCGCTCTACCCGCTGCTGATGGCCCTGCTCGGCCGCGCGCTTGGCGGGGGCTACCTGCTGGCCGGCTGGCTCGTGGCGCAGCTCTGCTGCGTGGCGATGATCGCGCTGCTCTACCGGCTGGTGCTGCTGGACCACGACGAGGGCGTGGCGCGGCGCGCGGCCGTGTTCCTGATCGGCAGCCCGCTCGGCTTCTCCTTCCTGCTGCCCTACACCGAGTCCCTGCTGCTGCTCTGCATCGTCGGCGCGATCTACGCTGGGCGGCGGGGCCGCTGGTGGCTGGCGGGCCTGGCCGGCGCGGGCGCGGCGCTCACCAAGCAGCCGGGGGCGGTGGTGCTGCTGCCGCTGCTGTGGGAGCTGTGGCAGCGCGAGGGGGCGGGGGTGCGCGTGGGCGGCCCGTGGCGCCTTGTGCGGCCGCTCGCCGGCCTGGCGCTCACCCCGCTCGGCCTGCTGGGGTGGATCGTCTACCGCGCCACCCTGGGCGACGTCTCCTTCGCCTGGCGCGACCCGGCCTCGCTGGTGGGAGCGCTGCTCGTGACCCCCAGCTACGAGTCGGTCTGGGGCGAGCACTTCAGCTGGCCGTGGGTCAACTTCCAGCACGCCCTGGCGCAGCTCAGCGAGCGGCCGTACTTCTACCTGATCGCCAACCTGTTCGTGATGCTGCTGATGCTGGCGCTGACCCTGGCGGCGGCCGCGCGGCAGGGGCCGAGCTACGGCATCTACGGCGTCGTGCTCGCGCTGATGAACCTGTCGATCGTCTACCCGCTCTGGCCCTACATGGGCATCATCCGCCGCTTCACCATCATCTTCCCGATGTTCGTCCAGCTCGCGGTCTGGGGGCGCTCACGCGCCGTCACCGCGCTTGTGCTCGCCGTGAACACCCTGCTGTGGGTGCTGATCAGCTCGATGTACGTTCGCAACGCGTTTGTGCCCTGAGGCGGCCCGCTCGCCCGCCGCCCTGGAAACCAGCCGGCGCCCAGCGCCGCTCGCAGAGGTGACCGAATGACCACGCTCACTGCGCCCTCACACGTGCCGGCCTACATCAGCAGCATCGCGCCCGCCAACGCCGACTGCCGCGGCAAGCGCATCGGCATCCTGATCGTCGCCTACAACGCCGTCAGCACGCTCGGCAAGGTGCTGCGCCGCATCCCCGCCGACGTGATCGACAACGTCGAGGAGATCGTCGTCTTCGACGACGCGAGCCACGACGAGACCACCGAGCTGGCGATGGGCTACAAGCTCGCCAACAACGTCGAGAAGCTCACGGTGATCAAGAACGAGGTCAACCTCGGCTACGGTGGCAACCAGAAGCGCGGCTACGAGTACTTCATCCGCAAGGGGTTCGACGCGGTGGTGCTGCTCCACGGCGACGGCCAGTACGCGCCCGAGGTGCTGGGCTCGATGTACGCCCCGATCGTCGAGGGGCGCGCCGACGCGGTCTTCGGCTCGCGCATGATGACCACCTACGGCGGCCCGCTGAAGGGCGGCATGCCGCTGTACAAGTACGTCGGCAACCGCATCCTCTCTGCCTACGAGAACGGCGCCCTCGGCATGCGGCTCACCGAGTTCCACAGCGGCTACCGCGCCTACAACCTGCACGCCCTGCGGCAGATCGCGCTCGCGCCGATGACCGACGACTTCCACTTCGACACCGAGATCATCATCAAGCTGCACCACCAGGGCTTCCGCGTCACCGAGACCCCCATCCCCACCTACTACGGCGACGAGCTCTGCTACGTGGACGGGCTCAAGTATGCGCGCAATGTCTACCGCGCCGTGCGGCGCTACCGCCAGACGATCAGCGGCCGCGCGACGCACCCGGAGTTCGCCGAGTACGCCGCGCACTACCCCGCCAAGGATAGCCTCTACTCGAGCCACTACTGGATCCCGCGCATCGTCGGCTCGGGCCGCACCGTGCTGGACGTGGGCTGCGGCGAGGGGTTCATGGCCGAGGAGCTGCGCGCCCGCGGCAACGAGGTCACGGGGGTGGACGCCCTGCCCGCCCCGCGCCTGCGCCACGCCTTCCGCGACTACGCCGCCGCCGACCTGGACCGCGGGCTCGCGGACGCCGCCGAGGCGCTGGACGGGAGGCAGTTCGACTGCGTGCTGCTGGCCGATGTGCTCGAGCACCTGAAGGACCCCGGCCGGCTGCTGGACGACTGCCGCCGCCACCTGCGGCCCGACGGCGCGCTGGTTGTCTCGCTGCCGAACGTGGCCAACCTGTACGTGCGGCTCCAGCTGCTGCGCGGGCGGTTCGACTACGCGCCGCGCGGCATCCTGGACGGCACGCACCTGCGCTTCTTCACGCGGGAGAGCGGGCGGGCGCTGCTCGAGCGCCACGGTTTCCAGGTCACGCTCCAGCGCGCCACGATCATTCCCCTCGAGCTGGCGCTCGGCGTGTCGGGTAAGAGCCCGGCGATGCGTCTGCTCGCCCGCGTGGCGAACCGGGCCACCGCGCTGCGGCCAACGCTGTTCGGCTACCAGAACATCTACATCGCCCGCCCCGCCGGCCGCTCGCCGGACGTGGGGCGCTAGCCGAGGGTTTCCATGCGCCTGCCCAGCTCGCTCCTCGCCCGCCGCGTCGCCGTGGCCGCCCTGATCGGGCTGGCCGCCGGGGTGCTCTGCGCCCGCTACCAGCTCCAGTTCGGCCGCGGCGCCGGCGACCTCGGCTGGGCCACGCGGCTGTTCGTGGACCTGGTGGACGGGGTGGACCCCTACGGCTACTCGACCAGCCTCACGCCGATGTCCTACCCGCTCACGGCCGGGCTGGCGACCGCGCCGCTGGCCTACCTGCCGCCCGAGGTCGCCGCCGGGGTCTTCTTCGGGCTCTCGTCGGCGCTGATGGCGCTGGGGCTCACCCGTGATGGCGCCTGGTGGCGGCTGCTCACCTTCGCCGCGCTGCCCTACTGGGCCGCCATGACCACTGTGCAGTGGGCGCCGCTGCTGCTCGGGGTGGCCCTCATCCCGGCGCTGCTGCCGCTGACCCTCTGCAAGCCGCACGTCGGCCTGCCGATCGCCCTCACCCGCCTCACCTGGCGGCGGGCGCTGGCCTGCGCGGCGTTCGGGCTCGGTAGCCTGCTGGTGATGCCGGACTGGCCGCTGCGCTTTCTCGGCCACCAGGCCGACCCGGGCCAGTACGTGCCGCCGCTGATCACGCTGCCGCTCGGCCCGCTGCTGCTGGTGCTGGTGGCCCGCTGGCGCGACGAGCGGGCGCGCTTCGTGCTGGCGCTCTCGGCGGTGCCGCAGCGGCTGTGGTACGACATCCTGCTGATCTTCCTGGCGGTGCGGACCCGCCGCCAGCTGCTGGCGCTGGTGGCCTGCTCGTGGCTGGCCTACATCGTGTGGTACTTCGCCCCCGAGACCATGCGCCACGTGTCGCTGGCGCTGATCTACCTGCCCGCGGCCGCCATGATCCTGCTCGACTCCCCGCGCAGGGCTGATGGGGACCAAGGGGCTAGCGGCGGGGCTATGATGCCCGCGGTCGATCGGGTACAATAGCTGCGGCTGGCAGAGGCCCGCGCCGCGCGTAACGTTTTGGCGCTTGGCAGCGTTTCAATACGAGGAGGATATCGTGGAGATCGTGACCGCGCGCCCAACCGGCGCGCTGCGTCGCGCCGAGAGCGCGCCCCGGCTGCGCGTGTCGGTTGTGGTTCCGGTCTACAACGAGGAGGAGAGCATCCCCCAGCTGTATGAGCGGCTCACGGCCGAGCTGAGCGCCCTCGGCGTCGGCTATGAGATCATCGCCGTGGACGACGGCAGCCGCGACCGGAGCTACGAGCTGCTGCGCGAGCTGGCCGAGCGCGACCACCGGCTGCGGGTGGTGCGCTTCCGGCGCAACTTCGGCCAGACAGCCGCGTTCTCCGCCGGGTTCGACCGCGCGCTGGGCGAGGTGGTCGTGACGATCGACGCCGACCTGCAGAACGACCCGGCCGACATCGGCGTGCTGCTGGCGAAGGTAGACGAGGGGTACGACGTGGTGAGCGGCTGGCGCGCGCGCCGCAAGGACCGCTTCCTGGACCGCAAGCTCCCGTCGATGCTCGCGAACCGCCTGATCTCGTGGGCCACCGGCGTCCGCCTGCACGACTACGGCTGCTCGCTCAAGGCCTACCGCCTTGAGGTGGTGCGCGGCATCCGGCTCTACGGCGAGCTGCACCGCTTCATCCCGGCGATCGCGAGCTGGCAGGGCGTGACGGTGGCCGAGCTGGCGGTGAACCACCGCGCGCGGCAGTTCGGCTCGTCGAAGTACGGCATCGGCCGGACGGTGCGCGTGCTGCTGGACCTGGTGACCGTGCGCTTCTTGCTGAGCTACGGCACCCGCCCGATGCAGATCTTCGGCCTGCTCGGCCTGGTGTCCACGCTGCTCGGCGTGCTGGTGGGTGGCTACCTGACCTGGATCAAGCTCGCGTACGGCGCGGCGATCTCGGATCGGCCGCTGCTGCTGCTGGGGGTGCTGCTGATTGTGCTGGGCGTGCAGTTCGTGAGCCTGGGCCTGATCGGCGAGCTGATCGTGCGGACGTACTACGAGACGCAGTCGAAGCCGATCTATGTGGTCCGCGAGGAGCTGAACGGGGCGTAAGCCCCGCGCCCTCCGGCTACTCTCCGTAGCGGGCGACAGGGGTGGGCCACCACCCCTGCACCCCCGGCCGGGGCTCACAGGCCCGGACCTGCAATGGCCGAGATCGATGCCGACGGCGCATTGTCTCGGCGGGGGTGCGACAACTCAGGCAGCTCCTGGCGGGAGCCGTGCCGATCTCAGCGCACGCGTCTGTGCGCTTCGCGCGAAGCCACGCCGCCTCGCATCTCAACCCCGTTGTTACACGCCCAACCGTGCCCCATTGTATGCCCACGATGGCGCATATGAGGTGGCTGGTTTGCCTCTACCGTATTCGTGTGCTGGCGAACGGCACTGCTGGCCCCAGGCACGAGCACGGACGGGGCTCTGAGAGAAGTGGAGCTGGGGAGGGCGCGGGCCTGCCCCGGCAGGGAGAGCGAAGCCATGCGAATCATGATGCTCAACTACGAGTACCCCCCGATCGGCGGCGGCGCCAGCCCCGTCACGCGGGCACTCTCGGAGCACCTGGTCGCCGCGGGGCACGAGGTCGACGTCGTCACCATGCGCTACCGCGGCCTGCCGAGCCTCGAATCCAGCGGCGGCCTGCGGGTCTTCCGCGTGCCCGCCGTGCGCCGCTCAGCCGTGCGCGCCGTGACCGCCGAGATGCTCAGCTATCTCGCCACCGCCCTGCCCGTCGCCCTGCACCTCACTGGCGCCCGCCGCTACGACGTGGTCCACTCACACTTTATCATGCCCACCGGCGCGCTCGCCCTGGCCCTCAAGCGCGCCCGCGGCCTGCCGGTGGTGATCACCGCCCACGGCTCCGACGTGCCCGGCTACAACCCGGACCGCTTCCAGCGCGGCCACCGGCTGCTCGCCCCGGCCTGGCGCGGCATCGCCCGCGCCGCCGACGCGATCGTCTCGCCCTCCCACTTCCTGCGCGGCATGATCCGCTCCGGCTGCGATGTGCCCGTGGAGGTGATCCCCTACGGCTACGACGCGCCCAGGCGCCGGCCAGAGCCCAAGCGCCGCCGCCTGCTGTTCGTCAGCCGGCTCTTCCCGCGCAAGGGCGCCCAGCACTTCCTCGAGGCGCTCGCCGGCCTCGACACGTCCGGCTGGGAGGTGACGGTGGCCGGCGACGGGCCGATGCTCGAGCCGTTGCGCCAGCAGGCGCGCGACCTGGGGCTCAGCGTGGACTTCCGCGGCTTCATTAAGGGCCAGGAGCTCGACGATCTCTACGCCTCGAGCGCGGTCTTCGTCTTCCCCTCGGCGCAGGACAACTTCCCGGTGGTGCTGCTCGAGGCCCTCAGCCACGGCTGCGCCGTGGTCACCAGCGACGTCACGGGCATGCCGGAGGTGGTCGGCGACGCGGGGCTGCTGGCTCCCCCCGGCGACGTGCCCGCCATCCGCGCGGCGATCAAGCGCCTGATGGACAACGAGGCCCTGCGCGAGGAGCTGGGCGAGCGCGCGCGGGCGCAGGTGGCCCGCTTCGGCTGGGACGGCATCCTGGCGCGCTATGTGGCCCTGTACAAGGATGTCTCCCAGCGCGGGTTCCCCGAGAGCGAGTGCGGCGTCCACACCCGCACGATACCCTGAGGGCACCGCATGCCGCGTGTCGTCCATATCATCGATCACATGGGGCTCGGCGGCGTGCAGACCTTCCTGCGCACCATCCTGCCCCTGCTGCCCCGGCCGCGCTTTGAGCCGCTGGTGGTGAGCCTGCGCGGCCCCACCCCGCTCGCCGCAGACCTGGAGCGCGACGGCGTGCCGGTGATCTCGCTCGGGCTGCCGCGCACCAGCCCGCGCCAGCTCCCGGCGCTCACGGCCCAGCTGCGCGACCTGCGGCCCGACGTGGCCCACACCCACCTGACTGTGGGCAAGCTGCTGGGGCGCATGGCCGCCATCCGCGCCGGCGTGCCGCGCATCCTGCTGGACGACCAGCTCTCTGTCGGGCAGGATGTGTACAGCCTGCCGCCGCCGGTGGTGCTGGCTTACCGCCTGCTCGAGCCGCTGCTGGCGCCGCGTACCGCGCTCTACGTCAGCCCCTCGCGCATCGTGACCGAGGCCAGCCGCGCCGCCAAGCGCTGGCCGGCCGAGAAGTGCCGCGTGCTGCCGAACGCGATCGACTGCCGCGTCTTCGCGCCCGCCGCCTGCCGCCGGGAGCAGCGCCGCGCGCTCGGCCTCCCCGAGCGCGTCACCGTGGCGACCTTCGGGCGCATGGTGGCGCAGAAGCGCCTGGACGACGTGATCCGCGTGGCCGAGCGCGTTGTGCCGCGGGCGCCCGGCGTCCAGTTCCTGATCGCCGGCAGCGGCCCGCTCGAGGAGCAGCTGCGCGCCCAGATTGCGGCGTCCGGCCTGGGGGATCATGTGCGGCTGCTCGGCCTCCGGCGCGACACCGCGCAGATCCTGGCCGCCAGCGACATCTACCTGAGCGTCTCGGGCGGCGAGGCGCTTAGCGTGGCGATCCTCGAGGCGCTGGCCTCGGGCTGCGCCGTGGTGGCGACCAGCGCGGGCGGCACCGCCGAGCAGGTCACGCCCGAGGTGGGCGCGCTCGCCCCGGTGGGCGACGTGGACGCCCTGGCCGCTGGGGTGCTGCGGCTGCTGGAGGAGCCTGAGACGCTGCGCGCCCAGGGCAAGGCCGCGCGCGAGCGGGCCCTGCGCCACTACGACGCGCCGATCATTGCCGCGCGCCTGGCCGCGCTCTACGACGAGCTGCTGGACTGCTGAGGCGCGCTCGCGGGAAGCGGGGGTTTGGGGGCGCAACCCCAGGAGCTCCCGAGAACATGTCTTCGAGAGGGCGCGCTCGCGGGAAGCGGGGGTTTGGGGGCGCAGCCCCCGAGAAAAAACCCTTTCCAAAACCATTCATCCGAATAGACTCGCTCTACGAGGGACATATGCCCTTCTACGACTTCTGGCGCGATAAGTCGGTGACGCCGATCGGGCGCCGCTGGGCGCGCCAAGCCGCCGAGTTCACTCTGGACCGTGCCGCGGAGCACACCGTGCCGCTGCGCACGGTGGTCGAGATCGGCCCCGGCCGCGGCGTCCTGACCGAGGCCGCCCAGCGCCGCGGGCTCTGCTACACCGCGCTGGACGCCAACCACGGGCTGCTGCGCGAGCTCGGCGCCGAGCGCACAGTCCACGCCGTGGCGCCGCACCTGCCCTTCCGGGACGGCGTGGCCGACGCGGTGGTGGCCTCCCACGTGCTGGAGCACATGCCCGGGATCGCCGAGGCCACCGGGCTGGTGGCCGAGATGGCGCGCATCGTCCGGCCCGGCGGCACGCTGGTGGTGACGACGCCGGACCTGCTGTGGTATGGCGGCTACTTCTGGGACTGCGACTACAGCCACAACTTCCCCACCTCGGCGCGGCGGCTCCAGCAGTTGTTCCTCGACCAGGGGCTCGAGGTGGCGCGGCTGGAGTACGTCTATAATCACCTCACCGGCGTTGCGGGGGCGCTGGCCGGGCACGCCGCGCGGCTGGTGCCCTACGGCCCGCCGGACGTATCGCCCAGCTCGCCGCTGTACCTCGAGCCGGTCTACAAAGCGCGCCTCTCCTTCGCGCGCTGCGTGCTGATCATCGGGCGGAGGCCGGCGCTGTGAGAGGGCCTGCCGATGGCTGTTGAGCGAGCAGAGGTACCGGCCCAGCCCGAGGAGCAGCCCGCCGCCCCGCCCGCGGTCGCTCGGCCGTCGCCGCGGGGGCGCGCGCTCGCCCTGCGCGTGCTGCGCGCCGCCGTCTCGCTGTTGCTGGTGGCCTGGCTGCTGCGCGAGGTGAGCTGGCAGGAGGTGCTGCGCTCGCTCGCGGGTATGTCGCTGCCGATCGTCGCCGTGGGGGCGTCGGTCTACTACCTCGGCGTGCTGCTGAGCTGCTGGAAGTGGCAGATCACCCTGCGCCTGGAGGGGATCGCCCTGCCGCTGCGGCGGCTGCTCGGCTGGTATATGATCGGCGCGTTTGCCGGCAACTTCCTGCCCACCGACATCGGCGGCGACCTGGGGCGCGGCATCTACGCCGGGCGCCACACCGGCCGCCCGCTCGCCGTCGCGCGCTCGATCCTGGTCGAGCGGCTGACGGGGCTGGCGGTGATGGCTCTGCTGGCGCTGGTGGGCCTGGCCGTGATGCTCGGCCAGCCCTGGCCGGCGCTGGTGGGCCTGGCCGGGCTGGTGGGCGCGGCGCTGCTCGGCCCGCGCCTGGCGGCGCCGCTGCTGCGCCGCGCCCCGAGGCGGGTGCGCGCCCTGGCCGAGGACCTGGCGGGCGTGGTCGCGGCCTACCGCCAGCAGCCCGACGCCGTCGCCCAGATCTGGGCGCTCTCGCTGGCCTTCCAGCTGCTGGCCTGCTTCGGGCCGTGGCTCAACCTGCGCGCGGTGGGCGCCGAGCTGCCGGTGCTCCCCGTGGTGCTCGTGTCGGCGATGGCCGGCGTGCTCGGCGTGCTGCCGATCGCGATCAACGGCTGGGGCGTGCGCGAGTCGGTATTCGTGACGCTGCTGGCCCCGCTCGGCGCCGCGCCGGGCGACATCCTGGCGGGGGTGCTGCTCGGGCGGGCGCTGGTGCTGGCGCTCTCGCTCGTTGGGGCCGCCCCGCTGCTCCTGGAGCGCAAATGACCCCTCGCCCAAGCCGCGCCCTGCCGCGCGACCCGATCCTCTGGCTGGCGGTCTTCGCGGCCTTCGCCCTGCTCGGTGGCCTGAGCCTGATGCGCTACGCCGGGTTCAACGCCGGCATGTACGACCTGGGCAACATGGCGCAGTCGATCTGGAGCGCCACCCAGGGCATGCCGCTGCTCTACAGCCGCCCCGAGGGGATCAGCCTCTCGCGCCTCGCCGGGCACGTCGAGCTCGGGTACCTGCTCCTCGCGCCGGCCTACGCGCTCTGGCCCGACCCGCGGCTGCTGCTCGTGGCGCAGGCGGCGCTCTTCGCTCTGGGCGCCCTGCCGGTCTACCGCATCGCCGTGCGGCGCACCGAGAGCCTGTTCGCTGCCCGCTGCCTGGCGCTGATCTATCTGCTCTACCCCGCCGCGCAGACCGCCGTGCTGTTCGACTTCCACGCCGACACGGTGGTGGCGCCGCTGCTGCTGTTTGCGCTCGACGCGCTGGACCGCAGGGCGTGGCGCACGTTCATCCTGCTGGCCGCGCTGGCGGTGAGCTTCAAGTTCTACATCGCTGGGGCGGTGGCCGGAATCGGTGCGGTGCTCTACCTGCGCGGCCAGCGGCGCGCGGGGCTGGCGGTGGCCGGGGTGGCGGTGGTCTATGGGCTGCTGGCCTACGCGGTGGTGCGGCCGATCTTCGCCCCACACCTGAGCGGCGGCGAGGTGGCGCGCGGCTATCTGAGCTACTACTTCAGCGCCTCCGACCAGATCGCGGCCACGGCCGGCGACCGGCTGCTGAACGTGGTGGTGGTCTTCGGCCCGGCGCTGCTGGTGGCCTGGCGCGGCTGGCGCTGGCTCCTCCCGGCGCTCCCGGTGGCCGCCGCGGCGCTGATCTCCACCGGCCCCGGCGGCGCCTACGACTACCGCTACCACCACTACGCCACCGTGGTGCCCTTCATCATCATGGCGGCGATCGAGGGCACGGCGCGCATGAAGGCCGCCGACGAGCAGCGCCGCAGCGAGCGGGCCCGGCAGCGCGTGGCGGGCACCCCGCGCTCGCGCCAGGGCGCGGTGCGGGTCGGGCGGCCCTGGCGCGGCGACCTCGGGCTGACGGTGGCGGTGGTGGCGATCTTCAGCGCGCTGCTGGTGAACACGCCGCTCAACCCGCTCTTCTGGCTGTCGGTGCCCGGCTACGGCCTCGACCCCTCGGTGTACGGCGCGACCGAGCGCGACGCGCTGAAGGAGCAGTTCCTCGCCGAGCGCGTCCCGCCACGCGCGCCCCTGGCGACCTCCACCTTCCTGGCGCCGCGCCTCACCAGCCGCGAGCGCCTCTACCTGGTGCGCTACCCGGACGAGCCGCGCGCCGAGCGTCTCCCGCCGCTGCTGCCGCAGGTGGATCTGGCCATCCCTGATGCGCTGTTCGACCACTACGTGGCGCTGGACGGCGGCGCCTACGGCGGCGGGCTAGACTACGACCGCGACGCGATCGGGGTGCTGCTGCGTGACCCGGCCTTCGCGCTCACCGGCATGCGCGACGGTCTGCTGCTGTTCGAGCGGGGCGCGGCCGAGAGGACGCTGGCGAACGAGGTGCGGCGGCTACCCGACGACGGGGCGTCAGCTCTGGCCCGGTTCGGCGCGGAGGTGGAGCTGGTGCGCGCCACGGTGGAGCAGGTGGGGCCGGGGCGGCTGCGGGCATCCTTCACCTGGCGTCTAGCACGGGCGTTCGATACGGGCATGCGGTATGTGGCGGTGGGCAGGCTGGAGGGAGTGGAGCAGGCCCGCTTCGCCCACCTCCCAACGTACGCGCTGGCCCCTGCGTGGGAGTGGCAGTCTGGCGAGCTGGTCGAGGAGACCTTCGAGGTTGAGCTGCCGCCGGGCGTGGCTCCTGGAACGTACGTCTGGCGGCTCGGGTGGTACGATGTAGCCCACCCGGCCGCCATGTTCACCGACAGCCGCAGCCTGCTGCCCGGGAGCGAGGAGCTACCCGTGGCCGAGGTAAGCGTGCGGTAACCAGCGCAGCAGAGGCTTGGAGGGGCCTAGCCCCTCCAAAGATACATCCTACAGCGTTACCCACGCGCTGTCGCGGCCGCTCGCCACCACCGCCTCGATCACCCGCATGTTCGCCACCGCGTCCGTGAGCGGCGTCGGCACCGGCGTGTCGCCCAGGATGGCCTGCGAGAGCAGGTCGCCCTGGATCGTGTACTGGTCGCAGACGTCGAAGACGATCTCCTCGACCGCGCCGCCGCGCTGGTGCCACATCTTGCACGGGCGGTCCGGCGGGGCGTTGAAAGGGATCTCGATCTCGATCCGGCCCTCGGTGCCGAAGATGTTCACCCGCTGGTAGGACGAGAGCTGCGTCGAGCAGGTGAACGTGGCCGTGCCGCGGCCGAAGTCCAGCATGCCCGAGGCCAGCCGGTCGGTCTGGAACGCCGGGTCGTACTCCACGATGCCGCAGACCCGCCGCGGCTCCGCGCCAAAGATGAAGCGCGACAGGCTGATGTTGTAGCAGCCGATGTCCATCAGGCCGCCGCCGCCGATGTCGGCCTGGTTGCGGATGTTGGCCGCGTCGGCGTTGAAGTACGAGAAGAACGACTGGATCGTGCGCATCTCGCCCACCGCGCCCGCCTCAACGAGCTCCTTCGCGCGCCGCCACTGCGGGTGGTGGCGGTACATGAAGGCCTCCATCACCTTGAGCTGCGGGTGGCGCGCCGCGGCGTCCACCAGCGTCTGGGCCTCGGCGGAGGTGAGCGCGATCGGCTTCTCGCACAGGACGTGCTTGCCGGCCTCGATCGCCTTGATCGACCACGGCACGTGCAGGTGGTTCGGCAGTGGGTTGTAGATCGCCTCGATCTCCGGATCTGCCAGGAGCTCCTCGTAGGAGCCGTAGGCCTTGGGGATGCCCAGGCGCGCCGCCGCGGCCCCGGCGCTCTCCAGGTCCCGTGAGGCGATCGCGGCGACCTCAGTGAGCGCGCCGCGCTGCATCGCCGGGATGACCTTCTCCGTCCCGATCCGTGCCGTGCTGAGGATTCCCCATCGAACCTTACGCATATGCGATGTTCCTTTGTGTTTGGCGTCTTGCGAGGGCGCCGCGCGTGGTGCGTGGTCACAGAGGAGCCATTGTAGCACGACCGGCCGGCACGACGGTGATGGTGTCGTGCCGGCCGGTCGCTCAGTGTTTCGCGCTCCGCGCCTAGTGTTTTGCGCGCGCCCGCTCCAGCCGCGCCAGACTCAGCTGGATGGCCTCGTTCTTCGGCTCCACCGCCACGGCGCGCGTCACCATCTCGTGGGCCTGCTCCAGCCAGCCGAGCTGCGCGTAGGCAAGACCGAGCGCGTGCAGGTACTCGGGGTCGCGCCCGGCCTTGCGCACGGTCGCCTCCCACTGGCGCACCGCCATGAACCACATCTTGCGCGCCTTGCAGGCCAGCCCGAAGTTGAAGAGCTCGGCGTCGTCGCTCCCCTGCACCTCCGGCATGAAGCGCACCCTGGGGCCGAAGAAATCGCCCCAGCTCAGCCCCACCAGCAGCGCCATGAGTCCTTGCGCGCCCACGCCCGCCATCAGGGCCGCGCCGACGCCGGCCGCCACGGCGGCGAGGGCCTGCGCGCTGGCGCCGGGGATCGCGCGCGGGTTGACCCCGGCGAGCGCCTCGCGCAGCGGGGCCGCCCCGAGTAGCGCGCCGAAGAGGGCGCTCAGCAGGCCGAGGAGCGTGCCCCCGGCAACGATGACGTACGCCCAGCGCTGGCGGTCCATCGCTGCCCGTGCCACAGTGATCTGCCCGACCGAGATCAGCACGCTCAGTACGACACCGGCCAGCACGCCGAGCGGGAACGGGACGTTGGCCTTGGGGCCGAGGGTGCTCTTGAGGGTGAAAAAGGCGATCAGCGCGAGCACCAGCGTGCCTACGGCCACGAGGATGCCGAGCACGCCGCCGAGTACCCAGAGCCCGCCCAGCGCCGCCAGCCAGGGGGAGCGCTTCTCGCGGGCGGCGCTGCGGATCATCAGGCTGCGTTCGCAGTGCGAGCACCAGGTGCGGTTGAGCGCGTTCATCTCGCCGCAGTAGGGGCAGGCGGCGGCCTCGGCGGTGATATCCGGCCCGCGTACTGAGACCGCCGCGTAACTGGGGCCGCTCCGGCCTTCGGCTATTGGACTCCCGGGCTTCGCGGGCTTCGCCGCGCTGTCCTTCGGGGCCTGAGCGGCGGGCGGGGAGGAAGTGGTAACGGGCGAGGGAGAGCTAGCGGTCCGTGGTCCGTGGTCCGTGGTCCGTGGTCCGTGGTCGTCGAGCCGTGGTCCGTGGTCGTCGAGCCGTGGTCTGTGGTCGTCGAGCCGTGGTCTGTGGTCGTTGAGCCGTGGTCCGTGGCCCGGCGCCCGTAGCGCTTCTCGA
>JBDLTZ010000129.1:0-5133 GCA_039805565.1 Chloroflexota bacterium
TTTGTGGTCGCCCAGGCCAACTCGCGCCTGGATGACCACTTCCGCTTCATCGAGGAGCGGGTCGAGGCCCGCAAGGAGGACAACTACTTCATCTCGGCCACCGAGCAGGTGGACTATATGGATGTCTCGCCCAAGCAGGTGGTCAGCGTCGCCGGCACGCTGATCCCCTTCCTGGAGCACGACGACGCCAACCGCGCGCTGATGGGCTCGAACATGCAGCGCCAGGCGGTGCCGCTGCTCCGCCCCGACGCGCCGATCGTCGGCACGGGCATGGAGTACCTCGCGGCCCGCGACTCGGGCCAGGTGGCTCTCGCTAAGAACGACGGCGTGGTGCTCACAGCCACCGGCGACCGGATCGTGGTGCTCGAGGACGGCGGCGAGGAGCGCGAGTACAAGCTGCGCAAGTTCATGCGCTCCAACCAGGATACCTGCATCAACCAGCGCCCCTCGGTGGTCCGCGGCCAGCGGGTACACAAGGGCGAGATCATCGCCGATAGCTCTAGCACCGATAACGGCGAGCTCGCGCTCGGCCAGAACGTGCTGGTGGCCTTCCTGCCCTTCGAGGGCGGCAACTTCGAGGACGCCATCCTGGTCTCCGAGCGCCTGGTCCGCGAGGATATCTTCACCTCGATCCACATCGAGAAGTATGAGGTCGAGGCCCGCGACACCAAGCTCGGCCCCGAGGAGATCACCCGCGATATCCCCAACGTCGGCCAGGATAGCCTCCGCAACCTCGACGACCGCGGCATCATCTACGTGGGCGCCGAGGTCCAGCCGAATGATATCCTCGTCGGGAAGATCACGCCTAAGGGCGAGACGGACCTGACCGCCGAGGAGCGCCTGCTGCGCGCGATCTTCGGCGAGAAGGCCCGCGAGGTGAAGGATAGCTCGCTCCGCGTGCCGAACGGCGTCCGCGGCAAGGTGATCGACGTGCGCGTCTTCGTCCGCGAGGACGACGTCGAGCTGCCGGTGGGGGTCAACCAGCGCGTCGACGTGCTGCTCTGCCAGAAGCGCAAGATCAGCGCGGGCGATAAGATGGCCGGCCGCCACGGCAACAAGGGTGTGGTCTCGCGCATCCTGCCGATCGAGGACATGCCGTTCCTCCCGGACGGGCGCCCGGTCGATATCATCCTGAACCCGATCGGTGTGCCGAGCCGTATGAATATCGGCCAGATCCTCGAGACGCACCTCGGCTGGGCTGCGGCGCGCCTCGGCTACCGCATCGCGACGCCGGTGTTCGACGGCGCGAGCGAGGGGCAGATCAAGGAGTGGCTCGACCGCGCTGAGCTGCCCGATGATGGGAAGATCACGCTGTACGACGGCCGTACCGGCATCCCGTTCAACCACCCGGTCACCGTCGGCTACATCTATATGCTGAAGCTGGCCCACCTGGTGGAGGACAAGATCCACGCCCGGTCCACTGGACCCTACAGTCTCGTCACCCAGCAGCCGCTCGGCGGTAAGGCGCAGTTCGGTGGCCAGCGCTTCGGCGAGATGGAGGTGTGGGCGCTCGAGGCCTACGGCGCGGCCTACATCCTCCAGGAGATGCTCACGGTCAAGTCGGACGACGTGGTGGGCCGCGTCAAGACCTACGAGGCGATCGTCAAGGGCGAGCCGATCCAGGAGGCCGGCGTGCCCGAGTCGTTCAAGGTGCTCATCAAGGAGCTCCAGTCGCTCGGCCTCTCGGTCGAGGTGCTCTCGGCCGACGAGACGCCCGTCGAGCTCACCGACGACGTGGACAGCGATCTCGCGGCGCTCGACGGCATCAATCTGTCGGGCATGGAGCGCGGCGAGTTCTAAAGGCGACGAGACGCGGTTGGATCGCCCGAAGAGGGGCTTGTGGGGCTCATACTCCCATGCCCCTCTTCAACACAGTTGTGAGGAGCACATGCTCGAAATCAACGACTTTAACGCCATTAGAATCAGCCTCGCATCGCCAGAAGATATTTTAGGGTGGTCTCACGGCGAAGTAACGAAGCCCGAGACCATTAACTATAGAACCCTGAAGCCCGAGCGCGATGGATTGTTCTGTGAGCGCATTTTTGGTCCCCAGAAGGACTGGGAGTGCTATTGTGGAAAGTACAAGCGCGTACGCTACAAGGGCGTCGTCTGCGATAAGTGCGGTGTTGAAGTAACGCGTTCCAAGGTCCGGCGTGACCGCATGGGCCACATCACGCTTGCTTCACCTGTAAGCCATATCTGGTTCGTCAAAGGCACGCCGAGCCGGCTTGGCCTGCTGCTCGACATCAGCCCGCGCAACCTCGAGCGCGTGCTGTACTTCGCATCCTACATCATCACCAGCGTGGACGATGACTACAAGACTGCGCTGCGGGCCCAGCTGCAGGAGGATTACAAGGAGCGGCGCGACCGCATCCAGACCGAGGCTGACTCCAAGCGCATCGAGCTCTCGTCGCAGCTGACGCAGGACCTCGGCGGCATGGAGAACGCGCAGGTCACCACGCAGCGGCGCATCGAAGAGGACTACCGCGCCCAGCACGAGGCGATCACCGCCGAGGGCGAGCGGCTGCGGAGCGACCTCGAGGAGAAGAGCGGCGAGGCGGCCGAGGAGGACATCACCTTCCACGGCGTGAACTTGGTCGAGGAGGGCGAGGTCATCAGCGAGAAGGTGCTCGACACCCTCGACGAGCTGCTGGAGCAGGAGCTCGAGCAGCTCGAGGCCCGGCGGCAGCGCGATATGGCCGATGCCGAGCTGCTGACCGACGCCGAGCGCGAGCGCAAGGAGTACGAGGTCACCCAGGAGCGTGAGCGCCTCCAGGAAAGCCTGCAGCGCCAGGTGGACACGCTGGTGCGCGAGGAGAAGGAGAAGCTCGAGCAGCTCGACAGCATCAAGCTCAAGCGCATCCTCACCGAGCAGGAGTACCGCCAGCTGCGCGAGGTGGCCCCTGGCGTCTTCAAGGCCGACATGGGCGCCGGCGCGATCCGCGACCTGATCATCCGCACCGTGGAGATGGAGAAGCTGGCCGAGGACCTGCAGGCCGAGGTGCACACGGCGCAGGGCCAGCGGCGCAAGAAGGCCACCAAGCGCCTGCGCGTGGTCGAGGCCTTCCGCAAGAGCGGCAACCGCCCTGAGTGGATGATCCTCACGGTGCTGCCGGTGATCCCGCCCGAGCTGCGCCCCATGGTCCAGCTCGATGGCGGCCGCTTCGCCACTTCGGACCTGAACGACCTGTACCGGCGCGTGATCAACCGCAACAACCGACTCAAGCGCCTGATGGAGCTCAACGCGCCCGAGATCATCGTGCGTAACGAGAAGCGCATGCTCCAGGAGGCGGTGGACGCGCTGATCGACAACGGTCGCCGCGGCCGCGCGGTCTCCGGCAAGGGCAAGCACCGCCTCAAGAGCCTGAGCGACATGCTCAAGGGCAAGCAGGGCCGCTTCCGTCAAAACCTGCTCGGCAAGCGCGTGGACTACTCGGGCCGCTCGGTGATCGTGGTGGGCCCGAACCTCGCGCTGCACCAGTGCGGCCTGCCCAAGAAGATGGCGCTCGAGCTGTTCAAGCCGTTCGTGATGCGGCGCCTGGTGGAGAAGGGCTTCGCCCACAACATCAAGAGCGCCAAGCGCATCGTCGAGCGCGTGCGGCCCGAGGTGTGGGACGTGCTCGAGGAGGTCATCAAGGACTACCTCGTGCTGCTCAACCGCGCGCCGTCGCTGCACCGCCTCTCGATCCAGGCCTTCGAGGCCAAGCTGATCGAGGGCTCGGCTATCCAGCTGCACCCGCTGGTCTGCGCCGCGTTCAACGCCGACTTCGACGGCGACCAGATGGCCGTGCACGTGCCCCTCTCGCGCAAGGCGCAGGAGGAGGCCCGCATGCGGATGCTCTCGAAGTACAACCTGCTCTCGCCCGCCACCGGCGACCCGATCGTCACGCCGTCGCAGGACATCGTGCTCGGCTGCTACTACCTGACGATGGTCAAGGACGGCGCGAAGGGCGCGGGCAAGATGTTCGCGTCGATCGATGAGGCGCTGCTGGCACACGATAAGGGCGTGGTGGACATCCAGGCCCCGATCTGGGTCCGCATGAACGGCACAGTCTACGGCGAGAACGACCGCGGCATCCGCGTGCTGCCCCCGGCGGACGACGGCACGCCGCGCATGCTGCTCGAGACCACCATCGGCCGGATCATCTTCAATAATGAGCTCCTCGAGCCGATGCGCTTCCGCAACCGCCTCGTTGCCAAGAAGGGCCTGAAGGAGATCATCGCCGACTGCTACAAGCACTTCACAAACCTGAGCTACCTGTCCGAGGAAGACTTCGAGGTCATCCGGCAGGAGTACGGCGAGCGCTCCAAGGATGAGCTGGCGCGCTACTACGGCTCGGAGAAAACGGCGCTGCAGGCCGATAAGATCAAGTCGCTCGGGTTCCGCTACGCCACCCGCGGCGGCATGACCGTCGGCATCGAGGACGTCGAGGTGCCGGCCAAGAAGGCCGACATCATCAAGGGCTCGGAGCAGCGCGTCACCGACGTGGAGAAGCAGTTCCGCCGCGGTCTGATCACCGAGGAGGAGCGCTACCGCGAGATCGTCGAGATCTGGCAGCGCGCCACCAAGGAGACCACCGAGGCGGTGAAGCAGAACCTGAACCCGCACGGCCCGGTGGCGATGATGGTCAACTCGGCAGCCCGCGGTAACATCAACCAGCTCTCGCAGATGGCCGGCATGCGCGGCCTGATGTCCGACCCGACCGGCCGGATCATTGAGCTGCCGATCAAGTCCAACTTCCGCGAGGGCCTCTCGGTGCTCGAGTACTTCGTGTCGACCCACGGTGGCCGCAAGGGTCTGGCCGACACCGCGCTCCGTACCGCAGACGCCGGCTACCTGACCCGCCGCCTCATCGACGTCGCGCAGGATAACATCGTCAACGTCGAGGACTGCGGCGCCGAGGAGGGCCTCTGGCTGCACCGCGCGGACGACAATGAGCTGCTGGTGGAGCTCGAGCAGCGTATGCTCGGGCGCATCCTCGCCGCGCCGGTGGTCGACCCGAAGACCGGCGAGATCATCGCCGACCGCAGCGCCGAGCTCGACGAGGCGATGGTGCGCCGCATCAAGGCGGCCGGCGTCAACGACGTGTTCGTGCGCTCGCCACTGGCCTGCCAGGCGGACCACGGCATCTG